>NZ_JBHZAN010000028.1:0-160362 GCF_042754285.1 Streptomyces sp. NPDC059224 | reverse complement strand
GTTGATAGGCCGGATCTGGAAGCACCGTGAGGTGTGGAGGTGACCGGTACTAATAGGCCGAGGGCTTGTCCTCAGTTGCTCGCGTCCACTGTGTTAGTTCTGAGGCAACGACCGTTGCCGGCTAGAGCTGAACACACAAATAAAAAGTGTGCTTGTTCGCTCGAAACCATTAGGGTTTCGGTGGTCATAGCGTGAGGGAAACGCCCGGTTACATTTCGAACCCGGAAGCTAAGCCTCACAGCGCCGATGGTACTGCAGGGGGGACCCTGTGGGAGAGTAGGACACCGCCGAACAATTTTTGAGGACCCCTGGTCACCAGCGTTCAGCTGGGACCAGGGGTCCTTTTGTTTTTACAATGCTTGCGGTACCGAAGACAGGAGTCACCATGTCCACCAACTCTCCCGACGAGCGACCGGAGCGCGACCAGCGGCGACGGGACAGTGGTGACCGTGGTGACCGTGGCGGGTACCGCGGAGACCGCAACGACCGCGGTAACGACCGCAGCAACGACCGTGGAGACCGCGGCGGTTACGGCCGGCGGGACGACAACCGTGGCGGTGGCGGTGGCGGCGGCTACGCTCGTCGCGACGACAACCGCGGTGGTGGGTACGGCCGTCGGGACGACCGCCGTGGTGACGAGCGGCGGGGCGACGACCGCGGTGGCCTCGGTCGCCGTGACGACAATCGCCGTGACGACAGCCGCCGTGACGACAACCGTGGTGGTGGGTACGGCCGTCGTGACGACAACCGCGGCTCCCGTCCGGCGTTCCAGCGGGACGACCGCCGGGACGACCGTGGCGGCTTCCGTCGTGACGACAACCGCGGTGGCGGTGGCGGTTACCGTGGCCGTGACGACCGCCGGGACGACCGTGGTGACCGTCCGACGTTCCGTCGTGATGACCGCGACGACCGTGGCGGGCGCGGCGACTTCCGTCGTGACGACAACCGCGGTGGCGGTGGCGGTTACCGCGGCCGTGACGACCGACGCGACGACAATCGCGGGGGCGGCGGTGGCTACGGCGGTCGCCGTGACGACAACCGTGGTGGTGGCGGCTACGTGCGTCGTGACGATCGTCGCGATGACAACCGTGGTGGTGGGTACGGCCGTCGTGACGACAACCGCGGCTCCCGTCCGGCGTTCCAGCGGGACGACCGCCGGGACGACCGTGGCGGCCTCCGCCGTGACGACCGCCGGGACGATCGACGTGACGACCGACGGGACGACCGTGGTGACCGCCCCGCGTTCCGTCGTGATGACCGCGACGACCGCGGCGGGCGCGGCGACTTCCGTCGTGACGACAACCGCGGTGGCGGTGGCGGTTACCGCGGCCGTGACGACCGACGTGGTGACGACCGGCGTGACGAGCGCCGCGACGACCGGCGCGATGACAACCGGGGTGGCTTCCGGGGTCCCCGCAGCGACGACCGAGGACGTGGCCCCCGGCGTGACGACCGCCGGGACGACCGTGGCGGCTTCCGCCGTGACGACAACCGCGGTGGCGGCGGCGGTTACCGCGGCCGTGACGACCGTCGCGACGACCGGCGTGGTGACGACCGGCGTGGCGGCGGTTACGGACGCCGTGACGAGCGTGACCGCGACCGCGACCGCGAGCCGATCAAGCGGCTGCCGATCCCGGAGGACGTCACCGGCGACGAGATCGACAAGGACGTACGGCAGGAGCTCCAGAGCCTGCCCAAGACGCTCGCGGAGGACGTCGCCAAGAACCTGGTGATGGTCGCGCGGCTCATCGACGAGGACCCCGAGGGCGCGTACGGCTACTCCAGGGTGGCGCTGCGCCTCGCCTCCCGTGTCGCAGCCGTACGGGAGGCCGCCGGATTCGCCGCGTACGCGAACCAGAAGTACAGCGAGGCGCTCGCCGAGTTCCGGGCCGCGCGGCGGATGACCGGCAGCGTCGAGCTGTGGCCGGTCATGGCCGACTGCGAGCGCGGGCTCGGGCGGCCGGAGAAGGCGCTGGACATGGCCGGCACGCCCGAGGTGCACAAGCTCGACAAGGCCGGCCAGGTCGAGATGCGCCTGGTCGCCGCTGGTGCCCGGCGTGACATGGGTCAGCTGGACGCGGCGATCGTCACGCTGCAGAGCCCCGAGCTGGCGTCCAGCTCCGTACAGCCGTGGACCGCACGGCTGCGGTACGCCTACGCCGACGCACTGCTTGCGGCCGGCCGCGTGGACGAGGCACGGGAGTGGTTCGCCAAGGCCGTGGAGGCCGACCGGGACGGCAGCACGGACGCCTCCGACCGACTGGCCGAGCTGGACGGGGTCGAGTTCGTCGACGCCCTGAACGACGAGGACCAGGACGACGAGACGGACGCCGACGAGGTCGAGGGCGAGGCGGACGAGTCCGAGGAGACCCCTGTCGAGGCCGCGACCGAGGCCGAGCCGGAGACGGTTGCCGACTCGAAGTCCGAGTCCGAGGCCGACAAGGACTGATCACCGCGTCAGACGAAGGGCAGGCCCCGACCGGGGCCTGCCCTTCGTCGTACTCCCAGCCGCTCTTGGCGGGCGTCAGGAGTCGAGCGCCCGCAGCACCAGCCCCGATGCCGGCTTCGGGCCGAAGGACGTCGACTTGCGGGGCATCGTCACGCCCTGGCGGGCCAGGTCGCGGACGACCTCCTCGCGGACCGGGTGCAGGAGGACGGCCGTACTGCCGGCGCGTTCGGCCTTGGCGACCGTCGCCGCCGTGTCGTGGATGTACGCGATGTGCGCGTTCGAGTCCTCGGGGATGCGCCAGACGTGGTCGAGGAGCGTGGCGTGCAGGACGGTGGCGTCGAGGGTGCGCCAGGCGTCCGGGCGGTCGGCGGGGATCGTGCGGGCCAGGAGGTCCGGGTCCGGGCGGTCGATGAGGTGGAACGTGCCGTCACCGGCCAGCAGGAACGCGTTCCCGGTGCGGGCCGCGTCGGCGAGCGCCTCCTGCGCCTGTGGCAGGGGCACGTCGAGTCGCCGGACCCGGAAATGATCCCGTACGGCCGTCAGGGCGTCCGGGACCGACAGGCCGTGCAGCAGGCGGTGGATGGCGCGCACGCGCAGCGGGTAGCGGCCGGTGTCGACCAGGAGGACCAGACCGTAGTCCCAGGGACTGGGGGAGGGGTGCTCCGCGCGTAGACGCAAGTAGGTGGCCCAGCGGTGGTGTCCGTCGGCGATCAGGGCCTGGTGGTGGGACAGGTCGGACTGGACCCGGGCCACCTCGCCGGGGTCCGTGACCGACCAGAGGCGGTGGTGGAAGCCGTCCTCCGTGGTGGTGGCGAGGAGCGGGGGGCGGTCGGCGGCAGCTTCGACGACCTCGGCGGTCGCGCCGTCGCCCCGGTAGGTCAGGAGCAGGGGTTCGAGGTTCGCGGAGGTCGCGCGCATCAGGGCCGCGCGGTCGGCGACCACCGGGGGCATGACCTCCTCGTGCGGCAGGACCACGCCCTCCGAGGGTTCCGAGACGCGAAGGGCGCCGATGACCCCCCGCTGGAGCATGCCGTCGCCGTCGTGCTGCTCGTAGACGTACAGGCCGGGTTCGGGGTCAGCGGTGAGGATGCCCTCGGCCTGCCACCGCTTCAGCGTGTCGGCCGCCTGTTCAGTACCGGCACTGGGGGTACCTGCCTGGGGCAGGATCAGGCGGACGATGTTGTACGGGTCGGCGGACTGGAGGTGGTGTACGCCGTCGGGGCGTACGACGACGTCGTACGGCGGGGAAGTGACGGCGGCGAGGCTGCCGACCCGGTCGGGGTCGTAGCGGAGGCCTCGGAACGGGTTGAGTTCCAGGCCTCGGTGCTCCGTTGCTTCCGAGTGACCTGCAGTGTTCATCCCGGCATCGTACGTGTGTCAGTGCGTGCGGGATGATCGATGGGGAGAGGCGGGGCAACGAAGAGTGACGAGGAGTAACAGGGAATGAGCCAGAGTGTCAGGACTGGTCCCGAGGGCAGCGCACAGGCTCTGAACAGGGCGTATGACACGGCGCTGCTCGATCTGGACGGCGTGGTGTACGCGGGCGGCAGTGCGATCGCGCACGCGGTGGAGTCGCTGGCGACGGCACGCGAGGAAGGGATGCATCTGGCCTACGTCACCAACAACGCGCTGCGGACGCCGGACACGGTGGCCGGGCACCTCACGGAGCTGGGCATCCCGACCGGCGCCGAAGACGTCATCACCTCGGCGCAGGCGGTCTCCCGGCTGATCAGCGAGCAGGTGCCGGCGGGGGCGCGGGTGCTGGTGATCGGCGGGGAGGGGCTGCGGGTCGCCCTGCGGGAGCGGGGACTCGAACCGGTGGACTCCGCCGACGACGACCCGGCGGCCGTCGCGCAGGGGTACGGCGGCCCCGACCTGACGTGGGCGCGGTTCGCCGAGGCGTCGTACGCCGTCGCGCGCGGGGTGCCGTGGTTCGCGTCCAACACCGATCTGACGATTCCCAGCGGGCGCGGGATCGCGCCGGGCAACGGCGCGGCGGTGGAAGTCGTCCGGATCGCGACGGGTGCCGAGCCGCAGGTGGCCGGCAAGCCGCTGCCGCCGATGCACCGGGAGACGGTCCTGCGGACGGGGGCGAAGCGGCCGTTGGTGGTCGGGGACCGGCTGGACACCGACATCGAGGGCGCGTTCAACGGCGGGGTCGACTCGCTGCTCGTCCTGACCGGTGTCACCGACGGGCGGCAGCTGCTCGCCGCGCCGCCGCAGCACCGGCCGACCTATGTCGACGCCGATCTGCGGGGTCTGCTCACCGGGCAGCCGAAGGTCACGGCGGCGGGCGACGGCTTCCGTTGCGGCGGCTGGACGGCCACGGCAGGGGCGGACCGGCTGGCGCTGGAGGGTGACGGTGAGGCCCTGGACGGGCTGCGGGCGCTGTGCGCGGCCGCCTGGACGGCGGCCGGGGACGGCTCCTGTGAGGCGGACGGAGGCAAGGCGCTGGCACGGCTCGGGCTCTGAGTCCACGGTGCTCGCCCGCTGGTCACCGGTGCGCGCCGCTCGCCGGTGCGCACCCGCCGCTCACGGGGACCGGGCGCCGCTCGCCCGGACCGGCCATCGAGAGCATTGGAGAGGGTAGGCTAACCTAACCGGGTGTTGGTCGACAGTCCTCCTGAACAGCGCGCGGAGACCGCCCCCGCGCCCCCGACCCGCCGGGCGATACGCGCCCTTGGGCTCCTCGTCTCCGTCGTGATCCTGATGCTCGTCGCCCTGGCGAGCATCGCGATCGGGGCGAAAGAGCTGCCGCTGGACCAGGTCTGGCACGGCCTGTTCCACGACACGGGGACCTACGGTGACGTGGTCGTCGGCGAGCGGCTGTCCCGGACCGCGCTCGGCCTGCTGGCGGGTGCCGCCCTGGGCCTGTCCGGGGCGGTGCTCCAGGCACTCACCCGCAACCCGCTCGCCGATCCCGGGCTGCTCGGCATCAACGCGGGCGCGTCGGCCGCGGTCGTCACCGCCATCACCTACTTCGGTGTCACCACGCTCAACGGCTATGTGTGGTTCGCCTTCTTCGGGGCGGCCGCGGTGGGCGCGCTGGTGTGGTTCCTGGGCGGCAGCCGGGGCGCCACCCCGGTCCGGCTGGCGCTGGCCGGCACGGCGACCAGCGCGGCGCTCTACGGCTACCTCCAGGCCGTGATGATCACGGACGGCGCGGCGCTCAACAAGTGGCGTTTCTGGACGGTCGGTTCGCTGGCCGCCGCGAACGACTCGACGATCGTGCAGGTCCTGCCGTTCCTGGCGGGCGGCACCCTGCTCGCGCTCGGTCTCGCCCGGCCGCTGAACGCGGTGGCGATGGGCGACGACACCGCCCGTGCCCTCGGCGCGAACCTGGGCCGTACCCGGGCCCTCTCCATGCTGGCCGCCGTCGTGCTGTGCGGCGCGGCCACCGCGGCCTGCGGCCCGATCGCCTTCGTCGGCCTGATGGTCCCGCACGTCGTGCGCTCCTTCACCGGCCCCGACCTGCGCTGGATCCTGCCGTACGCGACGATCCTGTCGCCCGTGCTGCTGCTCGGCGCCGATGTCGTCGGCCGGATCGTCGCCCGCCCCTCCGAGCTCCAGGTGGGCATCGTCACCGCGATCATCGGCGGGCCGGTCTTCATTCTTCTCGTACGACGGCGCAGGACGGCCCAGCTGTGAAGAACACCGCCATGAAGAACACCGCCATGAAGAACACCGCGGGGGAGACGAGTGCCGTGCGGAACACGCGTACGCTGCGCATCCCCGGCGGGCTCTCCCTGCGGACGGACGTGCGCGCGCTCGTCGTCGTGACGGCGCTGCTGCTGGCCGCGTGTGCCGCGAGTGTCGTGCTGATCGGTACCGGTGACTTCCCGGTCTCCTTCGGCGACGTGGTGAAGACGCTGGCCGGCAACGGCACCCCGGGCCAGGACTTCATCGTCAACGAACTGCGGCTGCCGCGCGTTCTGGTCGGTCTGCTGGTCGGCGCCTCGCTCGGCCTCGGCGGGGCGCTGTTCCAGGCCATCTCCCGCAACCCGCTCGGCAGCCCGGACGTCCTCGGCCTCTCCCAGGGCGCGACGTCCGGCGCGCTCGTCGTCATCGTGCTGACGTCCGGGGGCGCCGCCCAGGTCACGTTCGGCGCGCTGGTCGGCGGTCTGCTGACCGGTCTCGCCATCTACCTGCTCGCCTGGAAGCGGGGCGTGCACGGCTACCGGCTGGTGCTGGTCGGCATCGGTGTCTCCGCGGTCGTCACCGCGGTCAACGGCTACCTGCTCACCAAGGCCGACTTCGTCGACGCGACCCGCGCGGTCGTGTGGATGACCGGATCCCTCGACGGCCGGGACTGGAGCCAGGTCCGGCCGCTGCTCGCGCTGTGCGCCGTCCTCGTCCCGCTGTCGCTGGCCAACGCGCGCGGCCTGCGGATGACGGAGATGGGCGACGACGTGTCCAACGCCCTCGGGGTGCGTGTGGAGCGGGTACGGCTGCTGCTGATGGTGTCGGCGGTGCTGCTGACCGCGGCCGCCACCGCCGCCGCGGGCCCGGTCAGCTTCGTGGCGCTCACCGCCCCGCAGCTCGCCCGCCGCCTCACCCGCTCGCCCGGCCCCAACCTGCTGCCCTCCCTCTGTACGGGCGCCACCCTGCTGGTCACCGCCGACTGGGCCTCCCAGCGTGCCTTCGGCGCCGACCAGCTGCCCGTGGGCGTGGTCACCGGAGTCCTGGGCGGGGTCTACCTGCTGTGGCTCCTCGTCACCGAGCGCAGGGCGGGCCGGACATGAGCGCCCGCGGTGGGCGGGACCTGAGCGCGAACCCCCAGCCAGAAAGCAAGAGGAGCACAGTGAACCGCCTGTCCGCCCAGAACGTCACCCTCGCCTACGACCGGCGCGTCATCGCCGAGCAGCTGTCGGTGGAGATTCCCGACAACTCCTTCACGGTGATCGTGGGCCCCAACGCCTGCGGCAAGTCGACGCTCCTGCGCGCGCTGTCGCGGATGCTCAAGCCCAGCCAGGGCCGGGTGCTGCTCGACGGGCAGGTCATCCAGTCGGTGCCGGCGAAGAAGGTCGCCCGCGCCCTCGGACTGCTGCCCCAGTCGTCCATCGCGCCCGACGGCATCACCGTCGGCGACCTGGTCGGCCGCGGCCGCTACCCGCACCAGGGACTGCTGCGCCAGTGGTCCACCGAGGACGAGCGGGTCGTCCAGGAGGCGATGGCGCAGACGGGGGTCGCCGAGCTCGCCGACCGGTACGTCGACGAGCTGTCCGGCGGTCAGCGGCAGCGCGTGTGGATCGCCATGGCGCTGGCCCAGCAGACCCCGCTGCTGCTCCTCGACGAGCCGACCACCTACCTGGACATCCAGCACCAGATCGACGTCCTCGACCTCTGTGCCGAGCTGCACGAGGAGCAGGGCCGGACGCTGGTCGCGGTGCTGCACGACCTCAACCACGCGGCCCGGTACGCCACCCATCTCATCGCGCTGCGCGGCGGCGAGGTGGTCGCCGAGGGCGCCCCGAACGACGTCGTCACCGCGGAGCTGGTCGAGGAGGTCTTCGGACTGCGCTGTCAGATCATCGACGACCCGGAGACCGGGACCCCGCTGGTGGTGCCCGCGGCCCGGAAGGCGCGGCTCACAGCAGCTTCCTGAGCCGGAACAGGTCCAGCAGGTTCGCGTCCAGCTTCACCCGGCCCGAGCCCCAGGCCCCGGCGAAGTTCAGCTCGCCGTCGACCAGGGCCACCAGGTCGTCGCCGGCCAAGGCCAGCCCGATCTGTGCCTTCTGACGCGGCGGCCCGGGATGCGTCTCCTCCACCTCGATCCGGCCGCCGGTGAGCCGGCCCGCGAAGGTGACGTCCAGGTCGGTGATGTGGCAGCTGACGGTGCGGTCCATGGCGGCGGCCGCACGGACGTCCCCCTCGGCGCCGCCCATGGTGTGGGAGAGCTTGTCGAGTGCGGCGCGGCACTCCTCGATCGTGGCCATCGCGATCGACGGTACCCCAGCGGTTCGAGGTAGCGTCGGGGCATGACCGACTCTGTGCCCGAGGGCCGGACGGCGGAGGCGGCGGAAGCGGTACCGGCCGAGCCCGCGTACGACCCCGCCGCCCCCGCCCCGCTGAACGTCCCCCGCACCCCCACCGGCAACGCCGAGGTCGACGAGCGGCTCGACCGGCTGGGCGACGCCGACCACCTCGCCACGGACGGGCACCTGGAGGTGTACGAGGATGTACACCGGGGGCTGCGCGACGCGCTGACCGAGCTCGACGCCCGCCCGGGGCCGCCCAGTCCCCCGCCGCCCGCACCGCCGTACGGCAACAGGGCGCCCGCACCGTCGTACCACCAGAGCAGGAGCTGAACCGAACGTGGCAGGAGTCGCACGCCGCCGTCTGGACGCGGAGCTGGTCCGCCGGAAGCTGGCGCGCTCGCGCGAGCACGCCAGCCAGCTGATCGCCGCCGGGCGGGTCACCGTCGGCAAGACCCTCGCGACCAAGCCGGCCACCCAGGTGGAGACCGCCGCGGCCATCGTCGTGCAGTCCGACGACAACGACCCCGAGTACGTCTCCCGGGGCGGCCACAAGCTGGCGGGGGCGCTGGCCGCGTTCGTCCCGCGGGGCCTCGCGGTCCAGGGGCGGCGGGCGCTGGATGCCGGTGCGTCCACCGGGGGCTTCACCGACGTGCTGCTGCGCGCGGGCGCGGCGCACGTCGTCGCCGTCGACGTCGGATACGGCCAACTCGCGTGGTCTCTGCGGAGCGATGAACGCGTCACCGTCAAGGACCGTACGAACGTACGCGAGTTGACGCTTGAAGCGATCGATGGGGAGCCTGTGGATCTTGTCGTGGGTGATCTGTCCTTCATCCCGCTCGGGCTGGTGCTGCCGGCCCTGGCGCGGTGTGTGAAGCCGGACGCCGACCTGGTGATGATGGTCAAACCGCAGTTCGAGGTGGGCAGGGAACGGCTGGGCAGCGGGGGAGTCGTACGGAGTCCGCAGCTGCGGGCGGACGCCGTGCGGGGGGTTGCCGACAAGGCGTGGGAGCTGGGACTCGGGGCGAACGGTGTCACCGCCAGTCCGCTGCCCGGGCCGTCCGGCAATGTCGAGTACTTTCTGTGGCTGCGGGCCGGGGCACCCCCACTGGACCCGGCCGACATTGACCGTGCAGTGGCGGAGGGGCCGCGTTGACACAGAACCGAGCTCGTACTGTTTTCCTGCTGGCCCACACCGGGCGGCCTGCGGCGATCCGCAGCGCCGAACTCGTGGTCAAGGGGCTGCTGGCGGCCGGAGTCGGCGTACGGGTACTGGACTTCGAGGCCGCGGACCTGCCGCTGCCGGACGAGGTCGAAATCGTCGAGGAGGCGTCGCCGCACAGCCTCGACGGCTGCGAGCTGCTGATCGTCCTCGGCGGTGACGGCACGCTGCTGCGCGGCGCCGAGTTCGCCCGGGCCTCGGGGGTGCCGATGCTCGGCGTCAACCTCGGCAGCGTCGGCTTCCTCGCGGAGGCCGAGCGGGACGACCTCGACAAGGTCGTCGACCGGGTGGTGAGCCGGGCGTACGAGGTCGAGGAACGGATGACCGTCGACGTCGTCGTGCACCGCAACGGGGACATCGTGCACACCGACTGGGCGCTGAACGAGGCGGCCGTGCAGAAGGCGGGCGCCGAGAAGCTCCTCGAAGTGGTGCTGGAGATCGACGGGCGGCCGGTGACCGGGTTCGGCTGCGACGGGATCGTGCTGTCGACGCCGACCGGGTCCACGGCGTACGCGTTCTCGGCCGGCGGGCCGGTGGTGTGGCCGGAGGTGGAGGCGCTGCTGATGGTGCCGATCTCCGCGCACGCGCTGTTCGCGAAGCCGCTGGTGACGTCGCCGGACTCGGTGCTGGCGGTGGAGGTGCTGCCGCACATCCAGCCGGGTGTGCTGTGGTGTGACGGGCGGCGGACCGTCGAGCTGCCGCCGGGGGCGCGGGTGGAGGTGCGGCGGGGCGCGGTGCCGGTGCGGCTCGCCCGGCTGCACCACGCCTCGTTCACGGACCGGCTGGTGGCGAAGTTCGCGCTGCCGGTGTCCGGCTGGCGGGGTGCGCCGCAGTAGCGGTCGGTGGGGGCTGGTTTCCGGCACGCAGGCGGGTACGGGTGCGGGTGCGTGGGGGCTGATCGCGCAGTTCCCCACGCCTGTGGCCAGGTGCGCTCGCCGGGGGGTGAGACGGCCGGGCATCGGTACGGCCCGGCGCCCCTGGGCGGGTGGGCTCGCCGGGTGTCCAGGCGGCCGCGCGTCGGTGCCCTCCCGCGCCGCTTCGGGGCGCAGCGCCACTCGCCCGGGTGACAGGGTGCCTCGCGCTTCTCCTGCCCTACCTCGTAAGGTCTTCTCCGTGCTGGAAGAAATGCGGATACGGTCGCTCGGTGTCATCGACGACGCCGTCGTCGAGTTGTCACCGGGGTTCACCGCCGTGACCGGTGAGACCGGTGCGGGCAAGACCATGGTGGTCACCAGCCTGGGGCTGCTGCTCGGCGGGCGGGCCGATCCCGCGCTCGTGCGGATCGGCTCCGAGAAGGCGGTCGTCGAGGGGCGGCTCACCGTGCCACCGGGCGCCTCGGCGGTCCTACGGGCCGAGGAGGCCGGTGCGGAGCTGGACGACGGGGCGCTGCTGATCAGCCGTACCGTTTCCGCCGAGGGCCGCTCCCGGGCGCACCTGGGCGGCCGGAGCGTGCCCGTCGGGCTGCTCGCGGAACTCGCCGACGACCTGGTGGCCGTGCACGGACAGACCGACCAGCAGGGCCTGCTGAAGCTGTCCCGGCAGCGGCAGGCCCTGGACCGGTACGCGGGCGACGGGGTCACCGTGCCGCTCGCCAAGTACGGCGAGGCCTACCGGCGGCTGCGGGCCGTGGTGGTGGAGCTGGAGGAGATCGTCACCCGGGCACGGGAGCGGGCCCAGGAAGCCGACATGCTGCGCTACGGGCTCGACGAGATCGCGGGGGTCGAACCGCGGGCCGGCGAGGACCTGGAGCTGGCCGAGGAGGCCGAGCGGCTCGGACACGCCGAGGCGCTGTCCTCGGCCGCGACCGCAGCGCACTCCGCGCTCGCGGGCAACCCCGAGGACCCTGAGGGGATCGACGCCGGCACCCTGGTGGCGGGCGCCCACCGTGCGCTGGAGGCCGTGAGGTCGCACGATCCGGCGCTGGCCGCGCTCGCCGACCGCATCGGCGAGGTCGGGATCCTGCTGGGAGACGTGGCGGGCGAGCTGGCAGGCTACGCCGACGACCTCGACGCCGACCCGCTGCGGCTCGCGGCCGTGGAGGAGCGCCGCGCCGCGCTCACCGCGCTCACCCGGAAGTACGGCGAGAGCGTCGACGCGGTGCTGGCGTGGGCCGAGCGGGGCGCCGCACGGCTGACCGAACTCGACGGCGACGACGAGCGGATCGACGAGCTGACCGCCGAGCGCGATGCCCTGCGCGCGGAACTGGGCGGGCTCGCCCAGGCGTTGACCGACGCGCGCACGGGGGCCGCCGAGCGTTTCGCGGCCGCCGTCACCGCCGAGCTGGGCTCCCTGGCGATGCCGCACGCACGGGTGTCCTTCGAGATCCGCCAGACCGAGGACCCGGAGGGCGTGGAGGTCGGCGGGCGTGCGGTCGCGTACGGCCCCTCGGGCGCCGACGAGGTCGAACTGCTCCTCGCCCCGCACCCCGGCGCCCCGCCCCGCCCGATCGCCAAGGGCGCCTCCGGCGGTGAGCTGTCCCGTGTGATGCTCGCGGTGGAGGTCGTCTTCGCGGGCACCGACCCGGTCCCCACCTACCTCTTCGACGAGGTCGACGCGGGCGTCGGCGGCAAGGCGGCGGTCGAGATCGGACGCCGCCTGGCGAAGCTCGCCAAGTCGGCGCAGGTGGTCGTGGTCACGCATCTCCCGCAGGTCGCCGCCTTCGCCGACCGGCAGTTGCTGGTCGAGAAGACGAACGACGGCTCGGTCACGCGCTCGGGCGTGAAGGTCCTGGAGGGCGAGGAGCGGGTCCGGGAACTCTCCCGGATGCTGGCCGGCCAGGAGGACTCGGAGACCGCCCGGGCCCACGCGGAGGAACTGCTCGCCACCGCGAGAGCGGACGCCTGACGCGTCACGGCGGGGGCGCGGGCCGACGGACGCCGGCGCCGCCGGGCGGACGCGACAACGCGCCCGCCCGGTCCTGCGCGCGCCCGGACCGTCGCTCGCCCGGTTTGCCGTACTGTCACTCTCACGGGTGACACACTCCGGCGCGTGTCCCGCCCCGCCCCGGTATGCCCCTTCCCGGAGCCCCGCAGTGCCCCCCGCGGCCCGATACCGTCTCCACGTACCCTCGTGACCGCCCCGACGCCGAACACAGGAGCCCGGCTGCGTGAGCCCCGTGAGCAGCAACGCATCGCACGGTCAGTCGCCGCTGCGCACCGTGCAGGTGCTGGGCGGTGGCAACGCCGGCAGCAGTGCGCACGTGCGTTCGCTCGCCGCCGGTCTTGTCGCACGGGGCGTGCGGGTCACGGTGTGCGCCCCCGTCGAGGCCGATCGCGCCTATGACTTCTCGGGTGTCGGCGCCGACCACGTCCACGTACCGCGCAGCAGTGACCCGGGGTCGGTGGCGGCGCTGCGGGCCGCCTGCACCGAAGCCGACCTGGTGCACGCCCACGGTCTGCACGCGTCCTTCCGTGCCGTGCTGGCGCTCAGCGGCCGCCGTACCCCGCTCATCGTCACCTGGCACAGCCGGGCGGAGGCCGAGGGCGCCCGGGCGCAGCTGCTGCGGATGCTGGAACGGCGGGTGGTGCGAACCGCCGCCGTGGTGCTCGGCACGACCTCCGACCTGGTGGACCGGGCCCGCCGCACCGGCGCCCGGGACGCGCGGCTCGCCGCCGTGACACTGCCCGGTCTGCGAAGCCCCGGCGAACAGGAGGAGGCGGACCGGCTGCGGCCCAAGGTGCGCGCCGAACTCGGAGCCATGGGACGGCCGTTGCTCATCGCCGTGGGCTCCCTCGACCGGCACCGCGGCTATGACGTCCTGCTGGACGCGGCGCGTGCCTGGCGCCGGCTCGATCCGGTACCGCTGCTCGTCATCGCGGGGGAGGGCCCGCTGCGTACGGTGTTGCAGCGGCGGATCGAGACCGAGGAGCTGCCCGTCCGGCTCATCGGCCGTCGCGACGACGTCGGCGACCTGCTCGCCGCCGCCGATCTGGCCCTGCTGCCCAGCAGTTGGGAGTCGCGTTCGGTGCTCGCCCAGGAGGCCCTGCACGCGCGCGTGCCGCTCGTCGCGACCGCCGTGGGCGGGATCCCCGACCTGGTCGGCGACGCGGCCGAACTCGTGCCCTACGGCGACGCGATCGCCCTCGCCGACACCGTGCTACGCCTGCTCGGCGACCCCGGACGCTGCGAGGAACTGCGCGAGAAGGGTGCCCGGCAGGCGGCGAGCTGGCCCACGGAGGACGAGACGGTCACCCAAGTGCTCAGTGTGTACGACGAGTTGACCCAGCCCCGGCCGCTGTAGCGGTCACAGGACGTGCCGGCGGGCCCGCAGGGCGAGGCTCAACGCCAGTACCACCTGGGGGTCGTCGAGGTCGGTGCCGAGCAACTCGCCGATGCGGGCGAGGCGGTTGTAGAGGGTCTGCCGGTTGAGGTGGAGTTCGCGGGCCGTCTCCGCCTTGCGGCCGGCGTGTGCCAGGTAGGTCTCCAAGGTGGGCAGCAGGGGCGGCCTGGAGCGGTTGTCGTGGTCGCGGAGCGGTCCGATCGCCCGGTCCACGAAGGCCGCCAGGTCCGGGTGGTCGCGCAGCCGCCACAGAAGGAGGTCGATGTCGAGGCGGCGGGCGTCGTACCAGGGGCGGTCGGAGAGGCCCTGGGCCGCCGTCGCGGTCTCGGCCGCGTGCCGCAGCCCCGCCGAGGCGGCCGCCCAGCCGCCGGCCACCCCGACCACCACGACCGGGGGAGCGGACCCGGGGCGCCGCATCCCGGCGCGCTCCACGCCCGCGCGCAGCGCCGCCGCGACCCGGTCCGCGACCGTCGTCCGCTCCGCCTCCGCGCGCAGGCCCAGCAGGAGCGGCACCCGGCCCTCCACCGGCCGTACGCCAAGGAGCACGGGCACGCCCACGGCCGCCAGCTCCTCGCCGACCGCCCGGGCCAGCACCGCCCAGCCGCCGCCCGGGGACAGGGAGTCGCCGACCCGCATGACCACCGGCAGCAGCGGGCCGGCGCCGGGCTTGAAGCCGAGGACGCGGGCCTGGGCCGGGGCGTCCGCCGCGCTGATGCGGCCCTCGGCGAGGTCGGTCAGGAAGTCGCCGCGGCCGCGGGCCGCCAGCTCCTCCTCCTGACGGGCCTGCATCAGGACGACGGCCAGGATGCCGGCGGCCCGTTCGGCGGCGATCCGGTGCACCGGGGTGAGCTGCCCGAGGACCGGCAGCAGTACCAGCCGGGCCCGCACCGAGCCGCTCCCCGGCCCGCCGCCCGGCACGTCCACCAGGACCGAACCGGTCGGCGGCGGCGCGTGCTTGTGCTGGCCGCGCAGCCCTTCCCACACCTGGAGCGGATCAGCGCCCTCGGGCCCCGATCCGGCGGCGTACAGCAGCTGGCCGTCGGTGGTCTCCAGGAACACCGGGTTGCCGCTGAACCCGGCCAGGATCGCGAGGACCTGGGGGACCCCGCCGCCGCCCAGCAGGGCCTCGGTACAGCGCCGGTGCATCTCCTCGGCGCGCTGCAGGAGCGTGTAGTGGTGGTTGACGATCTCGGTGTGGATCTCCTCCGTCACCGTCACGAAGGGCACCTCGCGGTGCAGCACGACCAGCGGCAGCCCCATCGTCCGGGCGGTGTCGACGAGGGTGGCGGGCAGCCGGGAGAACCGCGGGCCCAGCTCCACCACCAGGGCGGCGATGCCCCGCTCGGCGAGCGTGCGCACGAACGCCCGCTGGTCGTGCGGCCGGGTGCCCAGCCCGTATCCGGTGGTGAGCAGGAGTTCGCCGCCCTTCAGCAGCGAGGCGATGTTGGGCACCTCGCCGGCGTGCACCCAGCGCACGGTCCGGCCCAGCCGGTCGGCGCCCGCCAGGATCTCCGGAAGCCCGCTGCGCAGCCCGGGCAGCTCCAGCGCCCGCTGCACGGTGATCCCGCCCCGGGTGTCGAATCCGCTGCCCGTACCGCTGTCCATGGAGCGGACGCTACCTGGGCGAACGCCTTCCCGGCACCTTCCGCTAGAGCGGTTCGATGTTGTGGTTGAAGCGGAAGACGTTGTCGGGGTCCCACGTCCGCTTCACCTTGCCGAGCCGCAGCGAGTTCGCCGCGCCGAGGCCGGCCCGCACCCGGTCGGGGCCCTCGTCCCCGATGAAGTTGAGATAGACCGCGCCGGTGGACCAGGGCCCCACGGCGGTCCGGACGTCCCGCACCCAGGCGATGGCCCGTTCGTCGTCAGCGGGCTCCGCCCACATGCCGAAGGGGTGCACGGCCCAGGACGCGCCCCGGTACGGCACCGGGTACTCGGCCGGACCGGCCGCGATCGCCCCGCCCTGCGGGAACAGCACGTGCTGGGTGCCGGTCGGCACCGGCATGCCCTCCGCGCAGGCGCAGTAGGCGTCCACCGCCCCGTCGGGCAGCTCGTCCAGATACTCGGCCGACCAGTAGTTCCGCTGCCCCGCCGGGAAGTCGAGCATGGACTGGGCCTGGGTGTACGGCATCGGGCCGACCACCTCGGCCTCGTGCGGCAGCGCCAGCAACGGCTCGACGACCTTCCGCAGGTCCTCCTCGCCGCCCGCGTAGGTCACCAGCGCGACGCACACCGGACTGCCCACCAGGTGCTCCGGTACGAACGGCAGCGGCGGGCCGGTGAGGTACTGCACCGCGCCGGCCGCCTCGTCGGGACCGGTGCGGATCACCTCGCGGAAGGTGCGCACCACGTCCGGGCCGGACTGCGGCGGATACACCAGCACCGCGACCGAGAACGCCGGCAGCTCGTGCAGTTCGAGGGTGAGGGCGGTGGCGACGCCGAAGTTCCCGCCGCCGCCGTGCAGGGCCCAGAACAGCTCCGGGTTCTCGTCGGCGTTGGCGTGCACGCGCTCGCCGTCGGCGGTGACCAGCTCGACGCCGAGCAGGTTGTCGACGGCCAGACCGAAAGCGCGGTCCAGCCAGCCCGTGCCGCCGCCCAGCACGAAACCGCCGACCCCGGTGGTGGATGCCCGCCCGCCGGTGGTGGCGAGGCCGTACGGCTCGGCCGTCCCGTCCAGATCGCTCATCGTGGCGCCGCCCTGCACGCGTACCGCCCGCCCGGCCGGGTCGACGGCCACCGCGTGCATCCGGCGCAGGTCCACCACGAGCGCGCCGTCGCCGCTCGCCGAACCCGCGACGCTGTGACCGCCGCCCCGCACCGCGATCGAGAGGTCGAGCTCCCGGCCGAACCGCACCGCACGGACCACGTCGGCGTCGTCCGCGCACTGGGCGATGACGGCGGGCCGCCGGTCGATCATGGAGTTGAAGACGGCACGGGCGTCGTCGTACCCGACGTCCCCCGGCGCGAACACCGCACCGGCCAGATCCTCACGCAGCGCGGCGAGCGCCGTACCCGCCTTGGACGGGGAAGCCATGGCAGTCCCCTTCCGAAAAAGGAGGAGTCTCTCCCGACCAGCCTAGGCAGAGCGCCCCGAAGAGGCGCGGGTAAGCGTCGGACACGCGGCTGCCGCCGCGCGGGCGCGACCAGCCGCCACGCACCCGCGGCCGAAGAACGACCGCTCCCTACCCTCCGTACGCCCCGGACGCCGTGAGCCGCAGCGCGGTGTCGATCAGCGGCACATGGCTGAACGCCTGCGGGAAGTTCCCCACCTGCCGCTGCAGCCGCGGATCCCACTCCTCGGCCAGCAGCCCGAGGTCGTTGCGCAGCGCGAGCAGCTTCTCGAACAGCTTGCGGGCCTCGTCGACGCGGCCGATCATCGCGAGGTCGTCGGCCATCCAGAACGAGCAGGCCAGGAATGCCCCCTCGTCACCGGGAAGGCCGTCCACGCCCTCCTCGCCGCCCGAGGTCGGGTAGCGCAGGATGAAACCGTCCGACGTGGACAGCTCGCGCTGGATCGCCTCGATGGTGCCGATCACCCGCTTGTCGTCCGGCGGCAGGAAACCCATCTGGGGGATCAGCAGCAGCGACGCGTCCAGCTCCTGGGAGCCGTACGACTGCGTGAACGTGTTCCGCTCCTTGTCGTAGCCCTTCTCGCAGACGTCCCGGTGGATGTCGTCGCGCAGTTCCTTCCAGCGCTCCAGCGGGCCGTCCGCGTCCCCGGACTCGATCAGCTTGATGGTGCGGTCCACCGCGACCCAGGCCATCACCTTGGAGTGGACGAAGTGCCGGCGCGGGCCGCGCACCTCCCAGATGCCCTCGTCCGGCTCGTCCCAGTGGTCCTCCAGGTAGCGGATGAGCTTCAGCTGGAGGAGGGAGGCGTAGTCGTTGCGCGCGAGGCCGGTCATGTGGGCCAGGTGCAGGGCCTCGGTGACCTCGCCGTAGACGTCCAGCTGGAGCTGGTGCGCCGCGCCGTTGCCGACCCGGACCGGAGCGGAGTGCTCGTAGCCGGGCAGCCAGTCGAGCTCCGCCTCGCCCAGTTCGCGCTCGCCCGCGATGCCGTACATGATCTGCAGGTTCTCCGGGTCGCCGGCTACCGCGCGCAGCAGCCACTCGCGCCAGGCACGGGCCTCCTCGCGGTATCCGGTGCGCAGCAGCGAGGAGAGCGTGATGGCCGCGTCGCGCAGCCAGGTGTAGCGGTAGTCCCAGTTGCGGACGCCGCCGATGTCCTCCGGCAGGGAGGTGGTGGGCGCGGCGACGATGCCGCCGGTGGGGGCGTAGGTCAGCGCCTTCAGCGTGATCAGGGAGCGGACCACCGCCTCGCGGTACGGGCCGTGGTACGTACAGTGCTCGACCCACTCGCGCCAGAACTCCTCGGTCGCCTCCAGCGACTGCTCGGGCTCCGGCAGCGCCGGCGGCTCCTTGTGCGAGGGCTCCCACGAGATGGTGAACGCGATCCGGTCGCCCGGGGCGACGGTGAAGTCGGCGTAGGTGGTGAGCGCCTTGCCGTAGGTCTCCGCCGAGGTGTCGAACCACACGGAGTCGGGTCCGGCGACGGCGACCGTACGGCCCTCGTGCTTGTGCACCCAGGGGACGACCCGGCCGTAGGAGAACCGCATCCGCAGCACCGAGCGCATCGGCACCCGGCCGGTGACGCCCTCCACGATCCGGATCAGCTGGGGCGCGCCGTCACGCGGGGGCATGAAGTCGGTGACCCGGACCGTGCCGCGCGGGGTGTCCCACTCCGACTCCAGGATCAGCGAGTCGCCTCGGTAGGTACGGCGGGCCGCGGTCGGCGGTTCGGAGTCGGCCGCGTGGGCCGGGCCGAGCCGCCAGAAGCCGTGTTCCTCGGTGCCGAGCAGACCGGCGAAGATGGCATGCGAGTCGAAGCGGGGCAGGCACAGCCAGTCCACCGTGCCGTCCCGGCAGACCAATGCCGCGGTCTGCATGTCTCCGATGAGTGCGTAGTCTTCGATGCGCCCGGCCACGTGCAACTCCAGTCGAACGGCCACGTCACCCCCCAGGCAGAAGGGGGCTGTCGCTAGTGCGGTCAAGGGGGGTTGTTGTTGTGCGTCGTTAAGCGGTGAAGCAAAGCAGCCCGCCGCGCCCTGAGGCAAAACGACAGTCATAGCTCAACGAACTGCCGAGCTCTCGTGTTCCGGGGGTGACGGGCGGGGGTGTGCCGTGTTTTCCGGCCGGCTCGGCAGCGAGTGTCCGAGCAGGATACGACGCACGTAGATGATCTGCGTGCCGCTCCGGGCAACCCGCGTGGGCCGAATGGGTGAGCCCTGAGTGAAAACCCGGTAAGCAGGCACCACGTCCGTACCGATGTGTGTACGGAGCGTGGCCGTAAGCCATCTCTCCGCGGCGCTGATACCCTGGTAGCCCGTGGACCGGTGGGCCCGAAACCCCCGAACCGCAGCGACGGCACCCCCGGAAATCCGGTGCCGGACCGCATGACAGACCGCGACCACGGGAGCACCCTCTTGGCCATGCCGCCGAAATCCACGACGACCAAGCACATCTTCGTCACCGGGGGTGTCGCCTCCTCGCTCGGCAAGGGCCTCACCGCCTCCAGCCTGGGCATGCTGCTCAAGGCCCGCGGCCTGCGTGTGGTGATGCAGAAGCTCGACCCCTACCTGAACGTCGACCCGGGCACGATGAACCCCTTCCAGCACGGTGAGGTGTTCGTCACCAACGACGGTGCCGAGACCGACCTGGACATCGGCCACTACGAGCGTTTCCTCGACCGTGACCTGGACGGCTCCGCCAACGTCACCACGGGTCAGGTCTACTCGACGGTGATCGCCAAGGAGCGGCGCGGCGAGTACCTGGGCGACACGGTCCAGGTCATCCCGCACATCACCAACGAGATCAAGCACCGCATCCGGCGGATGGCCACCGACGAGGTGGACGTGGTCATCACCGAGGTCGGCGGCACGGTCGGCGACATCGAGTCGCTGCCGTTCCTGGAGACGGTCCGCCAGGTCCGCCACGAGGTCGGCCGGGACAACGTCTTCGTGGTGCACATCTCGCTCCTTCCGTACATCGGCCCGTCCGGAGAGCTGAAGACCAAGCCCACCCAGCACTCCGTGGCCGCCCTGCGGAACATCGGTATCCAGCCGGACGCGATCGTCCTGCGCTGCGACCGCGAGGTGCCCACCGCCATCAAGCGCAAGATCTCGCTGATGTGCGACGTCGACGAGGCCGCCGTGGTCGCCTGCCCCGACGCCCGCTCGATCTACGACATCCCGAAGACCGTGCACGGCGAGGGCCTGGACGCCTATGTCGTCCGCAAGCTGGACCTGCCGTTCCGGGACGTGGACTGGCGGACCTGGGACGACCTGCTCGACCGCGTCCACAACCCCGACCACGAGATCACCCTCGCGCTGGTCGGCAAGTACATCGACCTGCCCGACGCCTACCTCTCGGTCACCGAGGCGCTGCGCGCGGGCGGCTTCGCCAACAAGGCCCGCGTGAAGATCAAGTGGGTGACGTCGGACGACTGCAGGACCCCGGCCGGGGCGGCCGCGCAGCTCGGTGACGTCGACGGCATCTGCATCCCGGGCGGCTTCGGCGACCGCGGTGTGCTCGGCAAGGTCGGCGCCATCAGGTTCGCCCGCGAGAACCGGATCCCGCTGCTCGGCCTCTGCCTGGGCCTGCAGTGCATCGTGATCGAGGCCGCGCGCAACCTGGCCGACATCCCGGACGCCAACTCCACCGAGTTCGACTCCGCCACCGGCCACCCGGTCATCTCCACCATGGCCGAGCAGCTGGACATCGTCGCCGGCGAGGGCGACATGGGCGGCACCATGCGACTGGGCATGTACCCGGCCAAGCTGGCCGAGGGCTCGATCGTGCGCGAGGTGTACGACGGCAAGGAGTACGTCGAGGAACGCCACCGGCACCGCTACGAGGTGAACAACGCCTACCGCGCGGAGCTGGAGAAGAAGGCCGGCATCCAGTTCTCCGGCACCTCCCCGGACGGCAAGCTCGTCGAGTACGTCGAGTACCCGCGTGACGTCCACCCCTACCTGGTCGCCACCCAGGCGCACCCGGAGCTGCGGTCCCGCCCGACCCGCCCGCACCCGCTCTTCGCAGGCCTGGTGAAGGCGGCGGTCGCCCGTCAGCAGGGCGCCGCCGAGCAGGAGAATTCGAAGTAACACACCAGTTGTACGGTGGCCGGGGCGCATCCCTTCAAAGGCGCGCCCCGGTTTTCTTCTCCGCACGTGGAAGGCGGCACGGCATGACCATCAAGGACACCCCCGAGGAGTGGGAGATCCGGGCGACGGAGACCCCCTTCGTGGGCAACAAGACCTCCGTGCGCACGGACGAGGTGGTCATGCCCGACGGGTCGGTGGTCCGCCGTGACTACCAGGTCCACCCCGGCTCGGTCGCCGTCCTCGCCCTGGACGAGGAGGACCGGGTGCTGCTCATCCGCCAGTACCGGCACCCGGTCCGGCAGAAGCTCTGGGAGATCCCGGCCGGGCTGCTCGACGTCCCTGGCGAGAACCCGCTGCACGCGGCCCAGCGTGAGCTGTACGAGGAGGCGCACGTCAAGGCGGGGGAGTGGCGGGTGCTCACCGACCTCTACACGACTCCCGGCGGATGCGACGAGGCGGTACGGATCTTCCTCGCCCGTGACCTGTCCGAGGCCGAGGGAGAGCGCTTCGAGACCGAGCACGAGGAGATCGACCTGGAGTACGCCCGCGTGCCGGTCGACGAACTCGTGCGCCTGGTGCTCGCCGGCGACGTGCACAACAACTGCCTGGTGACGGGTGTCCTCTCGCTGGTCGCCGCCCGCACCGGCGACGGCGTCGACGCGCTGCGCCCGGCGGACGCGCCCTGGCCGGCCCGCCCCTTCGCGTCCTGAGCCCACCCTTCGGGCGTAGTGGTGTGACCATCGCCTGATCCGATCGGGCGATGTCCCCGCCGCGCTCCGCCCGGAACGTCCGTGCACGTGAACTAGGCTCGACGCGATTGAGCCGAAAGGCCCGAACCGGAGTCCCGGCGGGCAGGCGTGTGCGGTGGGACGGGAGTGTGGCCCGTGACGGATCAGGCGGTGGACACAGGCGGTGCACGACTCGCGGTGCCCGCGGCCCCGGACGACCAATTCCTGGGCCGTACAAGAGAGTTGAAGGAACTGCGCGCCGACATCGAGCGCGCGGGCCTGGACACCATCGCCGGCCGCAAGGCCCCCCGTGCCCGGGTCCTGCTGATCGCGGGCAGACCCGGATCCGGACGCACCGCCCTGGCCGCGGAACTCGTCCGGCAGGTCGCCGCCGACTACCCCGACGGGGTGCTGCGCGCCCGCCTCGCCGAGCCCGACGGCACCCCCGTCCCCGTCGAGCGCGCCGCCCGCGAGCTCCTCACCGCCCTGCGGCTGCCCACTCCGGCCGGCGCCGGTGAGGACGACCTCACCCACGCGCTGCGCACCGCCCTCGCCGAGCGCCGGATGCTGCTCCTGCTCGACGACGCGCCCGGCGCCGAACACGTCGACGCGCTGCTCCCGGACACGCCCGACTGTCTGGCCGTCGCCGTCTCCGGCGGCCCTCTCACCGGGATCTCCGACGTCCGCCCGTGCACACTGGGCGGCCTGGACACCAAGTCGGGCGTGGAACTCCTGGCCCGGTACACCGGCTCGGTCCGCGTCACCGTCGACCCGCGCTCCGCCGAGGCGCTGGCCGAGGTGTGCCAGGGGCAGCCCGCCGCGCTCACCCTGGCGGGCGGCTGGCTGTCGGCACACCCCCAGGTGGCCGTCTCCGACCTCGCCAAGCGGCTGCACGCCGACCCCGAGGACGGCACCGCCCTCGCCCGGGTCTTCCGGTTCGTCCACGGCGACCTGCCCGCCCAGGCCGCCCGGATACTGCGACTTCTCTCGCTGGCCCCGGCCGGCCTGGTCGACCCGCACACCGCCTCGGCGCTGGCCGGCTGCTCGGTCGACACCGCCCGCACCACCCTGGACGAGCTGGCCCGCCTCGGCCTGCTGCACCCACTGGCCACCTCGCTGCCCCAGTACGAGGTCCCCGGCTGTCTGCACCCCCTGCTGCGGGGACTGGCCGAGACCCAGGAACGCGCCGGGGAACTCCAGCTGGCCCGGGCCCGGATGCTGGAGCGCACGGTACGGCTGCTGCAGTCCTGCCGGGCGATCACCGAGACGGACAACCCGCAGGCCCGCGAGAAACTCCAGGCGCTCCCCCGCGAGCTGCGCTTCCCCACGCCTCGGGCCGCCGCCGACTGGCTGCGGATCAGGCGCCCGGCCCTGCTCGCCGCGGCCCGCGCGGCGGTCGTCGACGGCGAGCTGGACACCCTGGCCCGCCGGCTGATGTCCCAGCTGGTCAAGGCCATGGCGGCGCACTTCGGCACCCAGGCGGCCGCTCCCGACCTGTACGGGATCCACCGGCTGGTGCTCGATGTCGCCGAGCGCCGCCACCTGCCCCGTGAGCAGGCCGCCGCGCTGCTGAACCTGGCCGACCTGGACGCGCAGACCGGACGCACCATGGACGCGCTGGTGCGCTATCGGTCTGCTTTGGACGCCGGACGCAGTGCAAATGACCCGTACGCGACCGGTCGCGCAATGGAATCCGTAGGTGGCGCGTACCAGGAGCTGGGGGACTACGACCGGGCCGCCGACTGGTTCGGCCGCGCCCTCGCCGAGCGGCTCGCCCGCGACGAGCGGGCCGAGGCCGCCCGGCTCTACGGCCGCATCGCCGGGGCGCACACCTACGCGGGCCGCTACGGCGAGGCGCTGCGGGCCTGGCGGGCGGCCGTGTCCGGGCACCGCAAGAACGGCGATGTGGCCGCGCAGGCACGGGCGTTGAGCGAGCTGGCCCGGGTGCAGGAGTACGCCGGCCGGCCCGCGGAGTCGCTGCGCACCTGCCAGGAGGCGGTCGAGTGGGCGCGGCGCGCCGAGGACACCCGGCTCCAGGCCGCGCTCCAGTTGCGGCTCGCCGACACGCTGGAGCGCCTCGGGGACTCCGCCGCCGCGAGCCTGCACCGCTCGGCCGCCGAGCGCATGCTGGGTGAGGAGCCCCCCGGCCAGGACTCCAGCCCGGAACAGCGAGATAACGCCTGCGAAATCCGTAGCGTCTCCGGCGAAGATTGATGCAATGAAAGGCTAGACAGTCGGAACGCCTTCATTAAACTGGCTCTGCCGCCGGTTCTCCTGCGGTGTCTCCTGGTGTGCTCCTTCATGCCGGGTATGTGCTGTTGTGCCCCCACACCCTCTGAGCCAAGGACCGTGATCCACGTGAAGGTCGGCATCCCCCGCGAGGTCAAGAACAACGAGTTCCGGGTGGCCATCACCCCCGCCGGTGTGCACGAGCTGGTGCGCCACGGCCACCAGGTCGTCATCGAGCGCGGCGCCGGTGTCGGCTCGTCGATCCCGGACGCGGAGTACATCGCCGCCGGCGGGCAGATCCTGGACACCGCCGACGAGGTGTGGGCCACGGCCGACCTGCTGCTGAAGGTCAAGGAGCCGATCGCCGAGGAGTACCACCGCCTGCGCAAGGACCAGACCCTCTTCACCTACCTGCACCTGGCCGCGTCCAAGGAGTGCACCGACGCCCTCCTGGAGTCCGGCACCACCGCCATCGCCTACGAGACCGTCGAGCTGCCGAGCCGCGCCCTGCCGCTGCTCGCGCCGATGTCCGAGGTCGCGGGCCGGCTCGCCCCCCAGGTCGGCGCCTACCACCTGATGCGCGCGGCCGGCGGCCGCGGCGTCCTGCCCGGCGGCGTCCCGGGTGTGCTGCCCGCCAAGGCCGTCGTCATCGGCGGTGGCGTCTCCGGCTGGAACGCCGTGCAGATCGCCATCGGCATGGGCTTCGACGTGACCCTGCTCGACCGCGACATCAACAAGCTGCGCGAGGCCGACAAGATCTTCGGCACCAGGGTCAAGGCCGTCATGTCCAACTCCTTCGAGCTGGAGAAGGCCTGCCTGGAGGCCGACCTGGTGATCGGCGCGGTGCTCATCCCGGGCGCCAAGGCCCCCAAGCTGGTCACCAACGAGCTGGTCTCCCGCATGAAGCCGGGAAGTGTTCTTGTCGACATCGCGATCGACCAGGGCGGCTGCTTCGAGGACTCCCGCCCCACCACGCACGCCGAGCCGACCTTCCGGGTCCACGAGTCGGTCTTCTACTGCGTCGCCAACATGCCCGGCGCGGTGCCCAACACCTCCACCTACGCGCTCACCAACGCCACGCTGCCCTACATCGTGTCGCTCGCGGACAACGGCTGGGTCGAGGCGCTGCGCCGCGACGCCGCGCTCGCCAGGGGCCTCAACACCCATGACGGCAAGGTCGTTTACCGCGAGGTCGCCGAGGCGCACGGCCTGGAGCACATCGAGCTCGACACGCTGCTGGACTGAGCCGCCGTTCCGCGGCGGTGACTAAGTCACCTTTTCGTAAAGGCGATACGTCAACAAGCCGCGTCAAGCACGCCCATCCGGCCGGACCTTGCCCGACAAGGTCCGGCCGGATGTGTGTATGGTCACTTTGCGACGCTCGGCCAACTCGCCTCGAACGTAACTCTTCAACCGATTCGTACACCGGTGAAACCTGCTGTGCGACGGCCGTACGCCCTTGACAGCGAGATGTTTCATTGCCGACACATCCTGCCGGGTCCGGCGGATTGTGTTGCTGCGGACGCCCGACACGCCATAGAGTCGCCGACTGTCGGCATGGTGCCACGCTGACCTGTCTAGAAGTTTCCTGGTCACCAAGGAGGTAAGACGACTTGTGAATGAGTCGACATTTTCTCCCGGGGGTGGTCAACCAGGAATGCCGGTGAGGGACCAGGGTCCCGCGGGGTTCGAGGCTGTCGGCTCCGTCGCGGTGCGCACCTTCGCAGCCCATCAGAGTTCGCTGACCACGCGGACAGCACACCAGAGCATGGATGGCCATCACGTGAACGCCATGGCCGGCGACGGAAGTGGCGCGCCCCACAGCCAGTTCGCCGACTACGACGAACTGCCCGACGGGCACTTCTACGACCCCGACGCCGAGTACGAGCCCGACCCGGAGTACGCGGCCACGCTGGCGCCCGACGCGGCCCGCCAGCGCCGTGAGCGCATCGGCCCGACCGGGCGCCCACTGCCGTACTTCCCGATCCCGGGCCCGGTGACCAGTCACGGCCCCGCGACGATCATCGCGATGTGCAACCAGAAGGGCGGCGTCGGCAAGACGACGTCGACCATCAACCTGGGTGCCGCACTCGCGGAGTACGGCCGGCGGGTGCTGCTCGTGGACTTCGACCCGCAGGGCGCGCTGTCGGTCGGTCTGGGCGTCAACCCGATGGAGCTCGACCTCACCGTCTACAACCTGCTCATGGAGCGGGGCATGGCGGCGGACGAGGTGCTTCTGAAGACGGCGGTCCCCAACATGGACCTGCTGCCCTCCAACATCGACCTGTCGGCCGCCGAGGTCCAGCTGGTCTCGGAGGTCGCCCGGGAGTCGACGCTGCAGCGCGCCCTGAAGCCGCTGCTGCCCGACTACGACTACATCGTGATCGACTGTCAGCCCTCGCTGGGCCTGCTCACGGTCAACGCGCTGACGGCCGCCCACAAGGTGATCGTGCCGCTGGAGTGCGAGTTCTTCGCGCTGCGTGGTGTCGCCCTGCTGACCGAGACCATCGAGAAGGTCCAGGAACGGCTCAACCCGGAGCTGGAGCTCGACGGCATCCTCGCCACCATGTACGACTCCCGCACCGTGCACAGCCGTGAGGTGCTCGCGCGTGTCGTCGAGGCCTTCGACGACCACGTCTACCACACGGTCATCGGCCGCACGGTCCGCTTCCCGGAGACCACGGTCGCCGGTGAGCCGATCACCACGTACGCCTCCAACTCCGTCGGTGCCGCCGCCTATCGCCAGCTCGCCAGGGAGGTGCTCGCCCGGTGTCACGCCGAGTGAGTCTGCCGGGGGCCGACGAACTGTTCCGTACGACCGGGGGGATGGCGCTGCAGCCGTCCACTCCCAGGCGCCCGGCCAACGGCGAGGCCCGGGTGCCGGCTCCCGCGAGTCCCGCGGAGAGCGAGGACGCGGCGGCGGAGTCCGGCGCCGACGCGCCGCAGTCGGTGCCCGTGCAGGGCGGCGACGGCGAGGGCGCGGAGCACGCGGCGGCGGATGCCGAACCGGCCGGCGCCGGCGAGTCCCGCAACCACGTCCCGGCGCCGGCCGGGTCCTCGGCGACGATCACGCCGTCGGCGGACCGGTCCGGGCGGCGGCAGGCGGCGCAGGAAGGTTCTGGCGCCGCCGCCGAGCAGGCCCAGCCCCGCAAGCGCGGCGGCCGGGCACCCTCGCGGCGGCCCAGCGGCCGCGAACGGCACGACGAGAAGATCACCGTCTACGTCTCCGCCGAGGAGCTGATGGACCTGGAGCACGCGCGTCTCGTGCTCCGAGGTGAACACGGACTGGCCGTGGACCGGGGACGGATCGTCCGCGAGGCGGTCGCCGTGGTGCTGGCCGACCTGGAGTCCCGGGGGGACGCGAGCATCCTCGTACGACGGCTGCGCGGCCGTTAGGGGTAGCCTGCGGGGGCTATGACCTCGACCGACGCTCCCGTTTCCGGCCCCTCCGGGGGCCGTCGGCGTGTGCTGGGGCAGGGGCCCGGCACGGCGACCGCTCCCGCGCAGGCGGAGGCGGAGTCGGCGGAGCCCGAGGCGGCGGCGCAGGTGGCGCCCGAGGCCGTCGTGACGGTGCCCGAACCCGTCGAAGGGGAGCCGGAGCCCGTCCCCGACGGCGTCTTCAAGGTCCGGCTCGCCAACTTCGAGGGTCCCTTCGACCTCCTCCTCCAGCTGATCTCCAAGCACAAGATGGACGTCACCGAGGTCGCGCTCTCCAAGGTCACCGACGAGTTCATGGCGCACATCCGGGCCATGGGTCCGGACTGGGACCTGGACCAGACGACCGAGTTCCTCGTCGTCGCGGCCACCCTGCTCGACCTCAAGGCCGCCCGGCTGCTGCCCGCCGCCGAGGTCGAGGACGAGGCCGACCTCGCGCTCCTCGAAGCCCGGGACCTGCTCTTCGCGCGGCTGCTGCAGTACCGCGCGTACAAACAGATCGCCGACATCTTCAACCGGCGCCTGGACGAGGAGGCCCGCCGCTGGCCCCGTACCGTCGGTCTGGAGCCGCACCTGGCCGAGCTGCTGCCCGAGGTCGTCATCAGCATCGGTCCCGAGGGGTTCGCCAAGCTCGCGGTCAAGGCGATGCAGCCCAAGCCCAGACCGCAGGTGTACGTCGACCACATCCACGCCCCGCTGGTCAGCGTGCAGGAGCAGGCCCAGATCGTGGTGGCCCGGCTGCGTGAGCTGGGCGAGGCCAGTTTCCAGTCGCTCATCGAGGACACCGGCGACACCCTCACCGTCGTAGCCCGCTTCCTGGCCCTCCTTGAGCTGTACCGCGAGAAGGCCGTCGCCCTGGACCAGGAGACCGCGCTCGGCGATCTGATCGTGCGGTGGACGGGCGGGGACGGGGAGTCCCGGCCCATGGTGACCGACGAGTTCGACCGGCCGCCGGAGCCGCCCAAGGAGGACAAGGCGTGAGCGAGAACACCACAGAGCTGCCGGCCGGGCTGCGCCCGGTCGCCGAACTCGATCTCAAGCCGGCCCTGGAGGCCGTCCTCATGGTCGTGGACGAGCCCGCCACCGCCGAGCACCTTGCCAAGATCCTGGAGCGGCCGAGGCAGACGATCACGAAGGCGCTGCGGGCCCTGGCCGAGGAGTACACGGCCCAGGGCCGCGGCTTCGAGCTGCGGTTCGTCGCGGGCGGCTGGCGCTTCTACACCCGGGGCGAGTTCGCGCCCGCCGTCGAGCGGCTGGTCCTGGAGGGCCAGACGGCCCGGCTCACCCAGGCCGCGCTGGAGACCCTGGCGGTCGTCGCGTACCGCCAGCCGGTGAGCCGCAGCCGCGTCTCGGTCGTGCGGGGAGTCAACTGCGACGGTGTGATGCGCACCCTCCTCCAGCGCGGTCTCGTCGAGGAGGCGGGCGCGGAACCCGAAACAGGTGCGATCCTGTACAGGACGACGAACTACTTCCTGGAGCGGATGGGCCTGCGCGGCCTGGACGAACTCCCGGAACTCGCGCCCTTCCTCCCGGAGGCGGAGGCGATCGAGGCCGAGACCCAGGAGGGCGTGCCGTCGTTCGATCCGGACGCTCCGGATTCCGAGGACGCAGACGACAAGACGGAACTTTGATGCGAAGCAGCAGCGGCAGGAACAGCAGCGGAAACAACGGCGGGAGCCGTGGTGGCAACAGCGGCGGCCGCGGCGGGAGCAGCGGTGGCCGCGGTAACTACCGCGGTGCCGGAAACGCCCGCGACGACAAGCAGGGCGGCCGGCCGAAGAAGCCGCGCCCGGAGGAGCGGCGTTACGACGTGGGCCCCGGCGCCACCCAGGACGGCCCGAAGTCGGGCCGTGGCGCCTCGGCGCGCGGCGGCGCCAAGGGCGGCCCCCGGCAGGGTCAGGGCACCGGGCGCGGCCGTACGGCGCCGGCGAGCTCCCGTGAGTACGACGCCCGCGCCGAGGAGCGCAACCGGGAGCGGTACGCCGGCAAGCCGGACGTGAAGCTCCCCAAGACCTTCCCGGGCGCCGAGCAGGAGGGCGAGCGGCTGCAGAAGGTCCTCGCCCGCGCGGGCTACGGCTCGCGGCGTGCCTGCGAGGAGCTGATCGAGCAGTCCCGGGTCGAGGTCAACGGCGAGATCGTCGTCGAGCAGGGCAAGCGGGTCGACCCGGAGAAGGACGAGGTCAGGGTCGACGGACTGACCGTCGCCACGCAGTCGTACCAGTTCTTCTCGCTGAACAAGCCGGCCGGTGTGGTCTCCACCATGGAGGACCCGGACGGGCGGCAGTGCCTCGGCGACTACGTCACCAACCGGGAGACCCGGCTCTTCCACGTGGGGCGCCTGGACACCGAGACCGAGGGCGTCATCCTGCTCACCAACCACGGCGAGCTGGCGCACCGGCTGACCCACCCCAAGTACGGCGTGAAGAAGACCTACCTCGCGCACATCGTGGGCCCCATCCCGCGCGACCTGGGCAAGAAGCTCAAGGACGGCATCCAGCTGGAGGACGGGTACGCGCGCGCCGACCACTTCCGGGTCGTCGAGCAGACCGGCAAGAACTACCTGGTCGAGGTCACCCTGCACGAGGGCCGCAAGCACATCGTGCGGCGCATGCTGGCCGAGGCCGGCTTCCCGGTCGACAAGCTGGTGCGGGTGTCCTTCGGGCCGGTCACCCTCGGCGACCAGAAGTCGGGCTGGCTGCGCCGTCTGTCCAACACCGAGGTCGGGATGCTGATGAAGGAAGTCGACCTCTAGAAAGCCCTGCGAGAAGGTCTGAGCCTTCTCCTGACGGCCGGTTCCGTGTGTGGCGGGGCCGGCCGTCGTCGTTTCCGCGAACGGGGCTCCAGCGGCCGCTGAGGGCCTTGCGCGGGAACCGGCGCATTCTTTATAGTCGTAGAGACTATTAACGGGAGTGATCCGTGACCGTGACCAGCAAGGGGGTGGACGGGCCCGTGCGGGGCTACGACAAGCACGCCTACGAACCCTTCGCCGTCACCGTCGACCTCGCCGTCCTCACCCTCCGCGCGGGGGCCCTGCACGTGCTGCTCGTCGAGCGCGGGCAGGAGCCGTACGCCGGCCAGTGGGCGCTGCCGGGCGGCTTCGTGCTGCCCCGGGAGTCGGCCGAGACGGCGGCCCGGCGGGAACTCGCCGAGGAGACCGGACTGTCGGACGTGTCGGGGCTGCACCTGGAGCAGCTGCGCACCTACAGCGAGCCGGACCGCGACCCGAGGATGCGGGTCGTCTCCGTCGCCTTCACCGCGCTGCTGCCCGACGCGCCCGAACCGCGCGGCGGCGGTGACGCGGCCCAGGCGCGGTGGCTGCCGTACGACCCGGCGCGGCCGCTCGCCTTCGACCACGAGCGGATCCTGGCCGACGGCCACGAACGCGTCGGCGCGAAGCTGGAGTACAGCTGTCTGGCCACCGCCTTCTGCCCGCCCGAGTTCACGCTCGGCGAGCTGCAGAACGTCTACGAGACCGTCTGGGGCGTCGAGCTGGACCGCCCCAACTTCCGCCGCAAGGTGCTCGCCACGCCCGGATTCGTCGAACCGGTGCCGGGCGCCGCCCGATTGACCGGAGGCCGTGGCAAGCCGGCCGCGCTCTACCGCGCGGGCACCGCCGCCACGCTCCACCCGCCCCTGCTCCGCCCGTCCCGGGAAGGACGCCCATGACCTCGCCCCTCCGTTACAAGCGTGCCGCCGGCGGCTCCCTGATCGGTCTCGCCCTCGGGGACGCGCTCGGCTTCCCGACCGAGTTCAACGACGTGCCCTCGATCCTCGCCAAGTGCGGTCCGTGGCGCGAGATGGAACTGCCCGCGCGGGCCTTCGTCTCCGACGACACCCAGATGACCCTCGCGGTCGGGCGCGGACTGCGCACCGCCATGGACCGGGGCGTGCTCGCGCCCAAGCGGCTGGAGCGGCCGCTGCGCGAGGAGTTCGTGGACTGGTACCAGTCGCCCGAGAACAACCGGGCGCCCGGCCGGACCTGCCTGCGGGCCTGCGAGCTGCTGAGGAAGGAGGGGCGGGCCTGGCAGGACGCCAGCCAGATCGACTCCAAGGGGTGCGGGGCCAACATGCGGGTCGCGCCGGTCGGGCTCGCGCCCGGGCTGAGCGACGAACAGCGCGCCGGCGCCGCCCAGTTGCAGTCCGCGCTCACCCACGGGCACCCCACCGCCCTGGCCGCCTCCGACCTGACCGCGCGGGCCGTGCGGCTGCTGGCGACCGGGACCGAACCGGCCGCCCTGATCGGGCGGTTGCGGGACTACGCCCTCGACAACCGCACCCACTACCGCCAGACCTGGCTCGGCGACCTGTGGACCCGGAGCCACGACGCGAGCCCCGAGACGTTCGCCGCGCGCGGCTGGGACGAGTGCCTGGCGGCACTCGACCGCCTCCAGGAGGCCGTGCGGACCGCCTCCCCGGAGGACGACCCGTGCCTGGCCACCGGCGCCGGCTGGATCGCCGAGGAGGCGCTGGCGACCGGGCTGCTGTGCTTCCTGCTCTTCCCCGGTGAACCGGTCACGGCCCTGCGCCGGGCCGCCTGCACCTCCGGCGACTCGGACTCCATCGCCTGCCTGACCGGCGCCTTCGCGGGAGCCTGGCTGGGCGCCGACGCCTGGCCGGCGCAGTGGGCCGACCGGATCGAGCACCGGGCGGACCTGATGACGCTCGGAGCGCTCTGGGACGCTTAGCCCCGTGATCGACGACATCGACCTGACGCACATAGTCGCGGAACAGCCCCACCCGCTGCTGTTCGCGACCGTCTCCGGGGCGCATCTGTACGGCTTCCCGTCCCGGGACTCCGACGTGGACCTGCGGGGCGTCCATCTGCTGCCCGCCGCCGACCTGCTCGGACTGCGGGAGCCGGAGGAGACCCGCTCACGGATGTGGGTCGAGCACGGCGTGGAGATGGACCTCGTCACCCACGACCTGCGCAAGTTCGTCCGGCTGATGCTGCGCCGCAACGGCTACGTGCTGGAGCAGCTCCTGTCGCCGCTCGTCGCGCACACCGGTGACACGCACCGCGAGCTGGCCGCCCTGGCCCCGGGCGTGCTCACCAGCCACCACGCCCACCACTACCGGGGCTTCGGGGTCACCCAGTGGCGGCTGTTCGAGAAGTCCGGTGAACTCAAGCCGCTGCTCTACACGTTCCGGGTGCTGCTCACCGGGATCCATCTGATGCGCAGCGGCGAGGTGCAGGCCCATCTGCCCACCCTCGTCGACGAGGTCGCCGAGGCCCCGGCCTACCTGCCCGAGCTGATAGCCGCCAAGGCCGAGCGGGAACACGGCAGAGCCGGTGCCGAGCACGCGCGCGTGGCGGCCGACGTGGGACGGCTGCACGGGCTGCTCGACGACGCGCAGCACACCTCAGCGCTGCCAGGGACCCCCGCCGGGCACGACGCCCTGCACGACCTGGTGGTCCGGGCGCGCCTCAAGGGCTGACGCGCGCCGGACCCGGAACAGGAAGTCCGCCACCCGTGCGCGGTCCGGCTCGGCCGGCAGCGGGCTGACGCTCAGGGCCCGGTCGGTCTCCTCGCCGAGCCGGGCCATCCGGGACTCGACCTGCGCCCAGGAGACCTCGCCCCGCTTCACCGCCAGCAGTTCCTCGCGCCGGTCGCCGACGTCGATCGTCAGGGCTCCGGTGCGCAGCAGGTCCCGGGCGCTGATCAGCAGCCGCAGCAGATGCATCGCGTGCTTCCAGCGCGGGGCGCCGTGCGTACGGACGTCGGCGTCGAGTTTCCTGCGCTGGCCGAGGGCGTACCGCGTGAAGGTGCCGTACGCCAGCCGGGACAGGAAGGCGTCACGCAGCGCCAGCAGCTCGCGGCCGGTGTCGTCGGCGTGCTCGACCAGGGGCGAGTGCAGGCACTCCAGGATGTTCGGGTTGGCCCGCAGCGCCAGCTCGCAGAATCGTTCCAGCTCCCAGGAGAACCGCTCCTCGCCCGGACCCTCCACATGCGTCGGCGGCTTCTCGAAGCGCCAGAACAGGGGCGTGGGGGCGAGGAACACGCCCCTTCGGTCGGTGTCGCTGTCCCGCGTGGCCAGTCCGAAGGCGCGCGACCCCATGACGCAGGTGTAGACCGTGTGGGCGCGTACCAGGTCCTCGGGCTGCATGCCCCGGAGCGTACGCGGCCCGTCACGTCAGGGTGATCGAATTTCCGCTCACCGTGATGGACTCCGTGGGCAGCGGCCTGGTGGCCGGGCCGTGCGCCACCGAGCCGTCGGCGATGTGGAACCTGCTGCCGTGGCAGGGGCAGTCGATGGTGCCGTCCGCCACCTGCGACACCGTGCAGCCCTCGTGGGTGCAGATCGCCGAGAAGGCCTTGAACTCGCCCCTCGCCGGCTGCGTCACCACGATCTTCTGCTCCTTGAAGATCACGCCGCCGCCCTCCGGGATCTGGCTGGTCTGCGCCAGCGCCTTCCCGGCGGCCGCGCTCGCCGGCCCGGAGGAGGGCGCCTCGGCGGAGGCGGCGGCCGATTCGGAGGAACCGGAGGAGCCGTTGCCGTTGTCGCTGCCGCATCCCACACAGCACACCGCGAGCGCCGACGCGCCCGTCGTGAGCATTGTGCGGCGGGTGGATCCGTCGGTCATGTCGTCACTCCGAACGTGCGGAAGAACCAGGAGGCGGACGCCAGGGAGTCGCTCCGAGCGGAGCAGCAGCATCTTGGCATCGAAAGCGCCGAAGACGAAGCAGATCGGTATGAAGTACCGCAAAACGCGCTTTCCGTACGTCTGACAGCCCAACGAGCCCGGACGGCTCAGGCAGGACGGGCGTTCCGCCCGAGTAGCGGGACGCGGTGATCCGGACGACATTGACCAGGGGGTCTGCCGGCGCCCGCCGGCGTCGTCTCGGAGACGTGGAAAGGCATGGTCATGGCAGGCAACGATCTGGAAAGCATGCTCGGCAGCCTGCTGGGCGGCGACGGCAAGGACGCCGGGCTCCTGGGCGCGCTGATCGGCTCCCTCAGTCACGGCCAGGGCGGCGGTTCGCTGGGAGGCCTCCTCGACAGCCTGGCCAGGTCCGGTCTCGCCACGCAGAAGGACTCCTGGGTCGGCACCGGCACCAACCAGCCCGTCACCGGAGACCAGATCCAGCAGGCCCTGCCGGACGACACCCTCCAGGAGGTTGCCGAGCAGGCCGGCGTCAGCCCGCGGCAGGCCGCCGACCGGATCGCCTGGGAACTGCCCCAGGTCGTCGACCGGCTCACCCCCGAGGGCGCGGTGCCGCGGGCCTCGATCGAGGAACTGGTCCGGGAGCAGACCCGGTGACCGCCGTCTCAGCGGGCGGGCACCGCGCACCGGCCCGCCGGCGGTCTGACTAGGCTGGACGGATCAGGACGACGACGTGGGACGACGTGAGAACAGGAGCAGCGCCGTGGCGGTACGAGCGGTCCGGGGGGCCGTCCAGCTGGAGCGGGACGAGGCCGGCCACATGGACGAGCAGGTCGGAGCGTTGCTCACCACCGTCCTGGAGCGGAACGGGCTGACCGCCGACGACCTGATCAGCATCTGGTTCACGGCCACGCCCGACCTGCACAGCGACTTCCCGGCGGCCGCCGCGCGCAAGCTCGGCATCGTCGACGTCCCCCTGATCTGCGCCCAGGAGCTGGACATCGAGGGCGCCATGCCCCGGGTCGTACGGGTCCTCGCGCACATCGAGTCCGAACGGCCCCGCACCGAGATCAACCACGTCTACCTCGGCGCGGCGGCCGCCCTGCGCAAGGACATCGCCCAGTGAGGACCGCGCTCGTCATCGGTACCGGTCTCATCGGTACGTCCGCCGCTCTCGCCCTCTCCCAGCGCGGTGTCGTCGTCCACCTCGCCGACCACGACCCCGAGCAGGCCCGCATGGCCGCCGCGCTCGGCGCCGGCAGCGACGAGACCCCGCGTGGACCCGTCGACCTGGCGATCGTCGCCGCCCCGCCCGCCCACGTGGCCGCCGTCCTCGCCGACGCGATGGGCAGGGGCCTGGCCCGCGGCTACATCGACGTGGCCAGCGTCAAGGGCGGCCCGCGCCGCGAGCTGGAGGCGCGGGGCCTGGACCTGGCGTCGTACATCGGGACGCACCCCATGTCCGGCCGGGAGAAGTCCGGGCCGCTGGCGGCCACCGCCGACCTCTTCGAGGGCCGCCCCTGGGTGCTCACCCCCACCCGGGACACCGACACCGAGGTGCTCAACCTCGCCCTGGAGCTGGTCTCGCACTGCCGTGCCGTGCCGGTCGTCATGGACGCCGACGCCCACGACCGCGCCGTGGCCCTGGTCTCCCACATGCCCCACCTGGTCTCCAGCATGGTCGCGGCCCGGCTGGAGCACGCCGAGGAGGCCGCCGTCCGGCTGTGCGGGCAGGGCATCCGGGACGTGACCCGGATCGCCGCCTCCGACCCCGGGATGTGGATCGACATCCTCTCCGCGAACCCCGGCCCCGTCGCCGACCTGCTCGCCGACGTCTCCGCCGACCTGGACGAGACCGTGCGCGCGTTGCGGGCCCTGCAGTCCTCGGACGACGTCAAGCGGCACGAGGGCGGAGCCGGCATCGAGGACCTGCTGCGGCGCGGCAACGCGGGCCAGGTCCGGGTGCCCGGCAAGCACGGGTCCGCACCCCGCGCCTACGAGGTCGTGGCGGTGCTCATCGACGACCAGCCCGGCCAGCTGGCCAGGATCTTCGCGGACGCCGGCGCGGCCGGGGTCAACATCGAGGACGTGCGCATCGAGCACGCGACCGGACAGCAGGCCGGTCACGTCCAGATCTGGGTGGAGCCCAAGGCGGTGCCGGTGCTCACCGCGGCGCTGCGGGACCGCGGCTGGGCGCTGCGGCAATAGGCTGAATCAGGCGGTCGCGGGGGCCGGTAACCTTGTGCGGGGCGCGACGGCGCCCCGCCACCACCCACCACCCTGCACCCGGAAGGTGTCCCCCCGTGGAAAACGGCGCCGCAAAGCCCGTGATTGTCGCGATCGACGGCCCCTCGGGCACCGGCAAGTCGAGCACGTCCAAGGCCGTGGCCGCCAAGCTGGGCCTCAGCTACCTGGACACCGGCGCCCAGTACCGGGCGATCACCTGGTGGATGGTGCACAACGGCATCGACCTCACCGACCCGACCGCCATCGCCGCGGTCGCCGGCAAGCCGGAGATCGTCTCCGGGACCGACCCGGCCCACCCGACGATCACCGTCGACGGCGTGGACGTCGCCGGCCCGATCCGCAGCGACGAGGTCACCTCCAAGGTCAGCGCGGTCAGCGCCGTCCCGGAGGTGCGCACCCGGATCAGCGAGCTGCAGCGGTCGCTGGCCCGTGCCACCGCGACCGGGATCGTCGTCGAGGGCCGGGACATCGGTACGACCGTGCTGCCCGACGCCGACCTGAAGATCTTCCTCACCGCCTCCGCCGAGGCCCGTGCGGCCCGGCGCAGCGGGGAACTCAAGGGCGCCGACGTCAACGCCACCCGCGAGGCCCTGGTCAAGCGGGACGCGGCCGACTCCACCCGCAAGACCTCGCCGCTCGCCAAGGCGGACGACGCGGTCGAGGTGGACACCACCGAGCTGACGCTGGTCCAGGTCATCGAGTGCGTCGTCACCCTCGTCGAGGAGAAGCGGGCGGGGAAGTGAGTCTTCCGTCTATTCCGTCACAGCGGGGCGCCGAGGTGGGCCGGCGCATCGGTGTCGGCCTCATGTACGGGCTGTGGAAGCCGCGCGTGCTCGGTGCCTGGCGGATGCCGGCCAACGGCCCCGCGATCCTCGCCGTGAACCACTCGCACAACATCGACGGCCCGATGGTCATGGGCGTGTCGCCCCGGCCGACGCACTTCCTCATCAAGAAGGAGGCGTTCATCGGGCCGCTGGACCCGTTCCTGAACCGGATCGGCCAGCTGAAGGTGGACCGGCAGTCCACCGACCGCACGGCGGTCACCCGCGCGCTCGGCGTGCTGGCGGCCGGGGGAGTGCTCGGCATATTCCCCGAGGGCAGCCGGGGCGAGGGCGACTTCGCCTCGCTGCGTGCGGGCCTCGCCTACTTCGCGGTGCGCTCCGGGGCGCCGATCGTTCCCGTGGCCGTGCTGGGCAGCTCGGAGCGGCGCGGCCGGCTGGTGAAGGGCCTGCCCCCGCTGCGCGCCCGCGTCGACGTCGTCTTCGGCGACCCCTTCGAGGCGGGGGACGGCAGCGGCCGGCGCACCCGCAGCGCCCTGGACCAGGCCACCGAGCGCATCCAGAAGCAGCTCACCAGCCACCTGGAAAACGCCAGGCGTCAGACCGGACGCTGGGCGACACTTAAGTAGTGGATCAGCCCGGTACGGGCCTGTCCACCGATCACCACGATGAACGACGAGGTACGGACTTCATGAACGACCACATCCAGCCCGGCGACTCGGCTGAGCACGAGTACGACCACGGGGCGCTCGGCGACGCCGAGTACACGGAGTTCATGGAGCTCGCCGCCGAAGAGGGCTTCGACATCGAGGATGTCGAGGGTGCCATCGAGGCGGCGGGCCACGGCCCGCTGCCCGTGCTCGCGGTCGTCGGCCGCCCGAACGTCGGCAAGTCGACTCTCGTGAACCGCATCATCGGCCGCCGCGAGGCCGTCGTCGAGGACAAGCCCGGTGTCACCCGCGACCGGGTGACCTACGAGGCCGAGTGGGCCGGCCGGCGCTTCAAGGTCGTCGACACCGGCGGCTGGGAGCAGGACGTCCTCGGTATCGACGCCTCCGTGGCCGCCCAGGCCGAGTACGCGATCGAGGCGGCCGACGCGGTCGTCTTCGTCGTGGACGCCAAGGTCGGCGCCACCGACACCGACGAGGCGGTCGTACGGCTGCTGCGCAAGGCCGGCAAGCCCGTGGTGCTGGCCGCCAACAAGGTCGACGGCCCCAGCGGCGAGGCCGACGCGGCCTCCCTCTGGTCCCTCGGCCTCGGCGAGCCGCACCCCGTCTCCGCCCTGCACGGCCGCGGCACCGGCGACATGCTCGACGCCGTCCTGGAGGCGCTGCCGGAGGCGCCCGAGCAGACCTTCGGCACGGCGGTCGGCGGCCCGCGCCGGATCGCGCTCATCGGCCGGCCGAACGTCGGCAAGTCCTCCCTCCTCAACAAGGTGGCGGGCGAGGAGCGGGTCGTCGTCAACGAACTCGCCGGCACCACCCGCGACCCGGTCGACGAGCTGATCGAACTCGGCGGGATCACCTGGAAGTTCGTCGACACCGCCGGTATCCGCAAGCGGGTCCACCTCCAGCAGGGCGCCGACTACTACGCCTCGCTGCGCACCGCGGCCGCCGTCGAGAAGGCCGAGGTCGCGGTCATCCTGATCGACGCCTCCGAGAACATCTCGGTCCAGGACCAGCGGATCGTCACCATGGCCGTCGAGGCGGGCCGCGCCATCGTCGTCGCCTACAACAAGTGGGACACCCTCGACGAGGAGCGCCGCTACTACCTGGAACGCGAGATCGAGACCGAGCTCGCCCAGGTCGCCTGGGCGCCCCGGGTCAACGTCTCCGCGCAGACCGGCCGCCATATGGAGAAGCTGGTCCCCGCCATCGAGACCGCCCTCGCCGGCTGGGAGACGCGGGTCCCCACCGGCCGCCTGAACGCCTTCCTCGGCGAGCTGGTGGCGGCCCACCCGCATCCGGTCCGCGGCGGCAAGCAGCCCCGCATCCTGTTCGGCACGCAGGCCGGCACCAAGCCGCCGCGGTTCGTTCTTTTCGCCTCCGGCTTCATCGAGGCGGGCTACCGGCGCTTCATCGAGCGCCGGCTGCGCGAGGAGTTCGGCTTCGAGGGCACCCCGATCCACATCTCCGTACGGGTGCGCGAGAAGCGCGGCAAGAAGAAGTAGACGCCACGCCTGAGGGGCGGTCACCGATCTCGGTGGCCGCCCCTCAGGCGTGACTGCGGGCGAACCCGCGACGGATCTTCACAGACCCCGGCGCGGCGCCGGTGGAAGCGCCGCAGGTACCGGGATCATCCCGGTGTCGTGGGAGCGCCCGAGCGTCCCGATCCGCTGCCACTGGGGCGCTTGCGGCTGGTCACCGCCGTTGCGGGCGCTGTAGGCGCCCGCGCTGTACGCGCTGTACGGGTTCCCCCCGTACATCCCCAGGGCGTACGTGCCGGTGCTGAACGGAGTCGTCCCGAAGGCGACGAAGCCCAGCTCCTCCTCACCGCTGCGGTCACCCGGCAGCGTCCGGAAGTTCTTGACCCACTCCGTGTAGAGCGAGTCGTAGATCGGCGTGGCGGAGACCCCGCCTGACGCCTCCTGTGCCGTTCGAGCGGACGGGACAGCGGAGAAGGACGGCCGGCGAGGCGGAAGGTCGTATGCGTGCACGTATGTCCAAACGACCGGGTTCTCTCGGGGATGCGGCCCGCCGGAGGGCTTTTGGGGGCGCCGGCCTGCGGGGGATGTGCCGCCGCCGTGCAGGCGCCCCTCAGATCCCCGCGAGGGGAAGCGCCGCCGCCACCAGCTTCCCGTTCGCCGCGGCCTTGTCGAGCGCGTCGCGCAGCAGGTCCTCCCGGGGCTGCCGCCCGATCGACCCCACCGGCGCCGCGAACATCAGCACCTGCTGGTGCTTGTTGGCGGCGGCCCGCCAGCCGTCGGTCACCTGGAGCGGCTGGTGCGCCTGCCACCAGGCCACCGGCTGGCCGCCGTTGTTCCCCGGCTGGAGCACCGCGTGCAGCTGGCCCACCGCCAGCAGCACCGACCATCCGTGCAGCACCGGCGGCACCCCGGTCAGCTGTGTCACCGGCATGAAGCCCTGCTCGATGAGGAGCGGCAGGAAGTCGTCGCCCACCCCGTCCGTGCCCGGCCGCACGATCGGCGAGGTCGGCTCGACGACGAGCGCGGGGTGCAACTCCCCGGCGATCAGTACGAGTCCGCTGGTCACGCCGAGCACCGCCTGCTCGGGTACGGACTTCTGCCCCCCGCCGCCCGGCGCGCCGTCACCGCTGATGGAGCGGACTGCGCCCTGCAGTTGTTCCTCGGTGACCTGGACGACCTGCGAGGGCAGGCAGCCCGCGTGGGCGAAGGCGAGGACGGCGGTCTCGTCCCCGATGAACAGGACGGTGCTGGTGCGCTCCTGTTCGGAGTCGCCCGGGGTACGGCAGGAGGTGCAGTCGTAACTGCCCGGGGCGTTGTCTCCGGCGAGCAGCCGGTCGGCTTCTTCGTCGCCGATCTCGGCGCGTACCTCGTCGCTGACGTCGAGCATGCGCGGCACGGTGGCTCCCTCGGGGTGCGGTACGTGAAGGACCGGGTGGATCCCGGCCCATGAGCCCCAGGGGTTGCGGGCTCATGAAGAAGACAACGGGTGATCTGTGGTGGTGGTCACGCCCCGGAGGGATCGGGATCCGACCATCCCTCACGCGGTGTCACTCAACGTGCGCAAAACCGCACTCTTCGTCAACTCTGCGCAAGCCAAAGGAGTTTGACGCGGTGAAGTGGGTCACAGATCCATCGATCACATGGTCGACAAATGATGAAATCAGGGAATGTAGTGGGTGGCCGGAAATCGCCGCTACCTGCGGTAACGTCGAACTGGCCTGGCCCGACGGGGAGTTGGTTGATTTCGGACGTTCCCGATCTCTAGATTCCTGCGCCGTGTGCAACGAGCACCGCTCGGGTACGTCCGCCGGCCGGCACCAGGCAGAGCACCATCGCCGTACAGGCCGCCGCGGACGGGGCGAGCGCGACGAACCGCGCCCATCGCGCGGGGACCGCGTCCCGCTTGGGGGATCCCGGGTATGTGGAGAGGGAAATACATGTCCGAGTGTGCCGATACCACCCGTGAGACCGTCGCCAAGAACGGCTCCCGCAAGGGCCGTACGACGGCGGCCCTGGCCGGAGCGGCGCTGCTCGCCCCGCTGGGCCTGCTGGCCGCGACCGGCAACGCCGAGGCGGCGGACAACGGGGTGTGGGACCGCATCGCCCAGTGCGAGAGCGGCGGCAACTGGCACATCAACACCGGCAACGGCTACTACGGCGGACTTCAGTTCTCCGCCTCCACCTGGCGCGCGTACGGCGGCTCCGCCTACGCGTCGACGGCCGACCAGGCCTCCAGGGAAGCGCAGATAGCCGTCGCCACCAGGGTTCAGCAGGCCCAGGGCTGGGGCGCATGGCCGGTCTGCTCGGCGCGGGCCGGAGCCGCCGGTTCGGCACCAGAGGGCGCCTCCGCGACCACGAAGAGCCGCACCGAGCCGGCGACCAGGTCCACCGGCGGATCGGCCGCCAGGTCGGCCCCTGCGCAGCGCAAGGCCCAGCGCCCGGCGGCCCACACCGGCCGTGACTCCGCCCGGGGTGACTACACCGTCCGTGAGGGCGACACCCTGAGCCGGATCGCCGAGCGCCACGGCACCACCTGGCAGCGCCTGTACGCCGCCAACGAGGCCGTCATCGGCGACGACCCGAACCTCATCGTGCCCGGGCAGCGTCTCGCGCTCTGACGCGCGCCCCTGCCCCGCACCGCCCTGCCCCGCCCGGTCCGACCGGGCGGGGCAGGGCGCGTTGTGAGGGTGATTCACGGGAGGCCGAGCGGCTCCGAGTTCGCCCGCCCGGAACCGGCTTCGGCCCGCGCCCGTACGGGGGTTCTGTGCCGAAGCGGTGAAACTCTTATGCGGTGTCAGCTTCCGCGGAGGCCCGTGGATTCGGAATGAAATGGACTCCCGTGAGCGCCTCTGATCCTTACTTCCGGTTCTTTCCGGCTGGCTTTTCGGAAGACCCTACCGGCGTTCGGTAATTGCACGAGAATGAGCCAGGAAGGTGTACTGGACCGCCCATACGTGTGACGGAGTTCGAACGAAACGCGTGTCGTGATTCTGTGACAGAAGCGTGACCGGCCAGGGACGGCGGACTTCGCGGGCCGTTCTCGACTTCCGTCGCCGCGGGAAGCGGCCTAGCGTGGCCGCATGGCACCGAATCCGGCTCCGCCGAAGGAGCCCCAGGACAGCCCGCAGGGGTACGTAGGCCTCGAGGCGGGCGACGCGGAACGGCTCGCCCGGCAGCGGGGATGGCCGACGGTCCGGTCGCTGCCGCCGGGCGCGATCATCACCATGGAGTACCGGACGGGACGGCTCAACTTCGAGGTACGGGACGGCGTCGTGGCGCGTGCCTGGAAGGGCTGACCGGCCGGACGACGGCGAAGGCCCCGGTTCCCGCGGTGGGGAACCGGGGCCTTCGGCGTGCGGGCCGGCTGTGCGTACCGGGCGCCCGCGCCGCCGTGTCCGTCCGGCCGTCAGCCGCCCGTCAGCGGGCGGGCCGGCTGGGTGGCGCCGCCGCCGCGCGGCTGACGCTCGGGGTGCTGCGGCCGGCGGCTGCCGACCGGGGTCACCGGGGTGCGCTCCGAGCGTGCCGTGTGCGGGCCGGGGGCCAGGTGGATCGGGGCCCGGGGGGAGCGGGCCGAGGAGACCGGCTCGCGCTCCGGTGCGGGCGCGTCCTCGGCGGGCGCCGTGCGCGGCTTGAGCACCACCGGCGAGACCGGGACGGGCGCGGGCAGGGGGGCCGTGCGGCCGCGGCCGGCGCGCCAGCGGTCGCGCAGGTCGAAGAGCCAGGTCTCGGCACGGGCGATGAACGGCTCGCACCAGGGCAGTGCCAGCAGGATCAGCAGCCCCGCGGCCCAGCCCAGCAACACGTCGCTCAGCCAGTGCGTACCGAGGTAGACGGTGGACATGCCGACGCCGAGCGAGGTGACCGCGGAGGCCGCGGAGAGCCAGCGGCGAGCTCGCGGGGTGGAGGCCAGATACGCAAGAATTCCCCAGGTCACCACCGCGTTGGCGGTGTGCCCGCTGGGGAATATATCGCCGCCCAGGCCCATCTCGTTCGAGCCGATCAGGGTCGCGTAGTGCGGTCCGAGGCGCCCCATGCCGAGCTTGGCGGCGCCGACCGTGATGTTGAGCAGCAGCAGTGAGGCGCCGAGGGTGAGCATCGGGCGCAGGGTGTGCTGCCGCCAGGAGCGCCAGCCCAGCCAGGCCGCGACCATCACGGCGGTCGGGCCGCGCTGGCCGAGGACCACGTAGTAGTCGACGAACCAGTGGATTCCCGACCACTGCTGGTACGGCCGGAAGAACATGACCTGCCAGTCGAGCCGGACCAGCCAGGACGTGATCACGACGGCCCACACGATCGCCAGGTAGAAGGCGAGGGTCGCGGTGAACAACACGACCCGGTGCCGGCTCATCTTCGGCACATCAATGTGGGCCGGTCGTTCCGGCTCACGGTCCAGCCTGGCGAACACCCGGTCCAGACGGGTGAGGTTTCGTTCGGTACGCACCCAATCGACGTTACAGCGAGTGAGCTCTGTTCCCGGTCGAAACAGCGGCTTTGTGATGACGATGTGATGTGGGAAAGCTCTCAGGAGGTCTCCGAATTCTAAGGATTCCGTAATCCTCGGCGGGCCCGCCCTTCAATTCCTTTGATCATGCCGGGCGGCCGTTTTATGGCACTTATGAATTCGTTAACCAAGGCGTGGTGTGGAATCCTCCGGCTGCTCACCGTCGCCACGCCGATGATCATGGTGGCCCCGAGCCGTTCAGCCAGAACGCGCCATACAGCGCCGAGGCCACCGCCACCGCGGCCGTCACCAGCACCGCTGTACGGGTGCGCGCCCGGGCGAGGGCCCGGGCCAGGGGCAGCAGCACCGGGAAGGCCGGCATCAGCAGGCGCGGCTTGGAGCCGAAGTAGCTCGACGCGCAGAGCGCGAGCGCGAGGACGACACCTGTGTAGACCAGCAGGGGAAGAGGCTGCCGCTGCCGGACGCCGGTCACGTAGAGCCACAGCAGCAGGCAGACGCCGGCGATCAAACCCGCTCCGGCGAGGGCGGACGGAATTGACGTGAACTTGTCGGCGACGAAGCGCGCGAACGCGTAACCGCCGTCGAAGCCGTTGCGCCAGCCCGCCTGGACGTCCAGATAGCCGAGCGGGCCCTTGCCGGTGCGGTGGCCGACCCACAGGACATAGGCGGCGGCGCCGGCGGGGGCGAGGAGCATGCCGAGGGCGCGGCGCCACGGGGGTGCGCCGGGGGCGGGTGTGCCGCCGGCGGTGCGGGGGGCGCGTGACAGGTGTGGGGCGCACATCGTGGGGGGTGCGCCGGATGTTCGCCGAACGCGCCGGGCGCGGGCGGCGTCGGACGGTTCCGGGGCGTGTCCGTCGTCCCGCACGCCGGGTGCGTGCTTCTGGCTACTGTCTTGCGCGCCCACGCTCCGGTCTCGCACGAACGAGACCACGCCGGCCGTCCACACCGCCGCCACGACGGCGAGCCCCACCGGCCGGGTCAGCCCCGCCAGCGCGGCCGACACACCCGCCGCGACCCAGCGGCCGGTCAGCACGGCGTACAGCGACCACGCGGCCAGCGCCGTGAAGAGGGACTCGCTGTAGGCCATCGACTGCACGATCCCGACCGGCAGGACGGCCCACAGCAGCACCGCGCAGAGGCCGGTCCGCGCGCCGTACACGAAGTCCGCGACCGAGAAGATCCCCCAGGCCGCGGCGAGCGAGGCGAGCAGGGCGACCGTGAAGCCCGCGCCGGCGCAGGAGAGGGGCGTGAGCGCGTGCAGCCCCCGCTCCAGCCAGGGCAGCAGCGGGAAGAAGGCGAGGTCGGAGTGGACGTCGCCGTTCGGCAGCCGTACCTCGTAGCCGTACCCGTGCGCGGCGACGCGCGCGTACCACAGGGAGTCCCAGCGCGCCGTCAACAGGGTGTACGCGCTCTTGCCGCGCGCCCCGCTCCACACGGCCAGCGCGAGCAGGCCGAGGGCGCGCACGGCGGCGTACCCGAGCAGGGCCGGCACCGCCCGGCGCAGGGCCGGGACGCGTGGAGCCGCCACGGGCGTGTCAAGATCGGTCACAGGCTCGATTATCGACGGGCCTCGGAACCGCGGGCCCCACCCCGGCGTGGTGCGCGGGGGGTCAGTGGTGTACGCCACACGACTTCCGCAGAGCGTGTGAGAGGTCCGCCACGTGCCACCGGAACGAACTCGCGTACGCTGATGTGTCACTCGCGTTCGTATGCGCGGGCCGGAGATCCCGCTCCTCTCCGGCCGTACGACGGGGAGTCCCCGCCCCGCCGATTCCGCCGCACGCGAGGGATCACCTGGGAGGTACGTTCATGTCCGGGACGACCACGGCAGCCGTACGGCCGCGCCGTCGGGCGACCGGTGCCCGGGCCGGTGCCAACCGCTGGGTCGTCCTCGTCGTCCTCTGCGTCAGCCTGCTGCTGGTCGCCCTCGACGCGACCGTGCTGCACGTCGCGGTGCCGGCCGTCACCGAGGACCTCAAGCCCGGCGCCATGGAACTGCTCTGGATCGTCGACGTCTACCCGCTGGTCTGCGCCTCGCTGCTGATCCTCTTCGGCACGCTCGGCGACCGGGTGGGCCGGCGGCGCGTCCTGCTCCTCGGGTACGCCCTGTTCGGGATCGCCTCGGCGCTGGCCGCCGTCGCACCGACCGCCGAGGCGCTGATCGGGGCCCGGGCGCTGCTCGGTGTCGGCGGCGCGATGATCATGCCGGCGACGCTGTCGATCCTCCGGCAGGTCTTCCCCGACCGCCGTGAACGCGCCCTGGCCATCGGCGTATGGAGCGCGGTGGCGGCCGTCGGCGCGGCCGTGGGGCCGCTGTTGGGCGGCTTCCTGCTCGAACACTTCTGGTGGGGCTCGGTCTTCCTGGTCAACATCCCCCTGATGCTGATCAGTCTCCCGGTGGGGCGGCTGCTGCTGCCCGAGTCGCGCGGTGACCGCACCGGGCCCTGGGACGTCGTGGGCGCCCTGATGGCGGCGGTCGGGCTGTTCGGCGTGGTGTTCGCCGTGAAGCGGCTGGGCAGCGGTGAGCCGGCCGCCGACGCGCTGACGGTGGCGCCGCTGGTGTGCGGTGCGCTGCTGCTGTTCCTGTTCGTGCGGCGGCAACGGCGGCGTACATACCCGTTGGTGGACCTGAAGATGTTCGCGCGGCCGGCCTTCAGCACCGCGGTGGGCTGCATCGTGCTGGCGATGCTCGCACTGGTGGGGCTCGAACTGATCGCCGCGCAGTACCTGCAACTGGTGCTGGGCCTCTCGCCCCTGCAGACGGGGCTCCGGCTGCTGCCGCTCACACTCGCCGCGATGGCGGCCGGGCTGGCCGGGGCACGGCTGCTGCGGCGGGTCGGGCCGCGCCGGATGGTGTGCTTCGGGTTCTGCCTGACCGCGGCGGCGGTGCTGATGCTGACCTCGATGGGCGGGGTGGACAACGCGGGTCTGCTGCTGTTCGGCTTCGTGCTGCTCGGCTTCGGCCTGGAGACTACGCTCTTCGGGGCGTACGAGTCGATGCTGAGCGAGGCGCCCGCGGCGCAGGCCGGCGGAGCGGCGGCGATCGGCGAGACCTCCTACCAGTTGGGGGCGGGCATCGGGATCGCGCTCCTCGGCAGCGTGATGAACGCGGCGTACGCGCCCGGGCTGTCCCGGGTCCCCGGGGTGCCGGAGTCGGCGTCCGCGTCCGCGAGCCATTCGCTGGGCGAGGCCTACGAGGTCGCCGGACGGCTCGGCGGCCCGACGGGTGCGGCGTTGCGCCGGGCGGCGCGGGACTCCTTCGTTCACGGTCTGCACGTGACGCTGCTGGTGAGCGCGGGACTGCTGCTGCTGGGCGCGGTGATGGCGCTGCGGTTGCCCCGGGCGATGCAGTGCGAGGAGCCCGCGGTGGAGCTCCCGGCTCCCAGGGAGCCCCAGATGTCCCGTGTCTCGGCATGACCCGCCCCTGCGAGGCTGTGCGAACAGGGAGACTGCGCGTAGCCTGGGGTAACTAGCGGTGCTAGTTTTAGGAGGGTTTTCATGTCCGCGTCCGGGAAGTTGCCTCCGTTCGATGCCGGTGATCCGCTCGGCATCGACGATCTTCTGGAGCCGGAGGATCTCGCCGTCCGGGAGACCGTGCGGAGCTGGGCGGCGGACCGGGTGCTGCCGTTCGTCGCCGAGTGGTACGAGAGCGGGGAGCTGCCGGGCATCAGGGAGCTCGCCAAGGAGCTGGGCGGCATCGGTGCCCTCGGGATGTCACTGACCGGCTACGGCTGCGCCGGCGCGTCCGCCGTGCAGTACGGCCTCGCCTGTCTGGAGCTGGAGGCCGCCGACTCGGGCATCCGCTCGCTGGTGTCCGTGCAGGGATCGCTGGCCATGTACGCCATTCACCGGTTCGGGAGCGAGGAGCAGAAGTCCCGGTGGCTGCCCGCCATGGCCGCCGGTGACGTCATCGGGTGCTTCGGTCTCACCGAGCCCGACCACGGCTCCGACCCCGCCGCGATGCGCACGTACGCCAAGCGCGAGGCCGGCGGCGACTGGGTGCTCAACGGGCGCAAGATGTGGATCACCAACGGCTCGGTGGCCGGCGTTGCCGTCGTGTGGGCGCAGAGCGACAACGGGATCCGCGGGTTCGTCGTGCCGACCGACGCGCCCGGGTTCTCGGCGCCGGAGATCAAGCACAAGTGGTCGCTGCGGGCGAGCGTCACCAGCGAGCTGGTGATGGACGACGTGCGGCTGCCCGCCGATGCCGTGCTGCCCGAGGTCACCGGCCTCAAGGGCCCGCTCAGCTGTCTGTCGCACGCCCGCTACGGGATCGTCTGGGGCGCCATGGGCGCGGCCCGCACCTGCTTCGAGGCGGCCGTCGGCTACGCGAAGTCGCGGGAGCAGTTCGGCAGGCCCATCGGCGGCTTCCAGCTCACCCAGGCCAAACTCGCCGACATGGCGGTAGAACTGCACAAGGGGATCCTGCTCGCCCATCACCTGGGGCGGCGGATGGATGCCGGCCGCCTGCGTCCCGAGCAGGTCAGCTTCGGCAAGCTCAACAACGTACGGGAGGCGATCGAGATCTGCCGTACGGCGCGGACGGTCCTCGGGGCGAACGGGATCTCGCTGGAGTATCCCGTGATGCGGCACGCGACCAACCTGGAGTCGGTGCTCACCTATGAGGGCACCGTCGAGATGCACCAGCTCGTGCTGGGCAAGGCGCTCACCGGGCTCGACGCCTTCCGGTGAACCCCGCGCGGGGGCAGGGCCGGCGAGCGGCCCTGCCTCAGCTCTGATTGAAGAAACCGTCTTCCCGGCGCGAGGCCGGCTCACCGTTGACGATCTCGGTGTTGGCGGGGGAGAGCAGGAAGACCCGGTTGGACACCCGGTCGATGGAACCCCGGAGGCCGAAGATCAGCCCGGCCGCGAAGTCGACGACCCGCTTGGCGTCGCCGGCCTCCATGGCCGTGAGGTTCACGATGACCGGCACACCCTCGCGGAACAGCTCGCCGATCGCGCGGGCGTCCCGGAAGCTGTCCGGGGTGACCGTGCCGATCCGGCGGCCCTTCTCCTCGGCGGTGTCCGAGGCCACCTTGACCCGCGGGTCGGTGACCCAGGCATCCCCGGGCTGCTCGGTCCCTTCGGAGTAGTCGTCGTCGTAGTAACGCTCGTCATCGTTGTCGTCGACGAGGCCAAGCCAGGCACTCGCCTTGCGTACCGATCCCATGGACGCCTCCTCTCACAGCGGTCTTTCATGCTTCCGCATCCCTATGGTCGTCCATGATGCGGATGGCGCGCCAAGTGGATAGACGCCGCGCGGGGGGTTTGTGACGGTACTGGTGCAGAGCGCATACGTCGAGAGCCCAGGTACCCCAAGGGTCGTGACCCACACGGCTGCTGACTGTGAGTGAAATATGATTGTTCTGGGCGTATGGGTGATAAGCGGTGCGTCCGGGTGAACCGGCTACGGGTGACGAACCGACAGTAAGCCGATACGACAAAGCAGCTCAGCGTCGCAACGGCCCTGACATACCGTCAATTCTTCTGTTCCGGCGATGAGATCCGTGCGAGGGCGAGGGGAGGGGTGCACGTGTGAAGGCGGAGCGAGGAACGCGGGGAAGAACGCGAGAAGTCCCCGCCGTCGGCGGGGCGCGCAGTGGGTCAGCTCAACAGGAACAGGACCACACGCGACCGAAGTCGATGTGGGAGCGGGTGACCAGCCACTGCTGCGGATGCATGGGCCAAGTGGAACAGGTCTCCGGTTTCCCGTCAACCGACTTGAGACGCGCTGCTCACAGTCCGGACAGCCTTGACAGAGTGGGGAAACGGACCCGTACAGTCGAGGGACGGCCCTGCTGAGGGGCTCGGCCGTAAGAGCGCCGCCCAGCGGCGTTCCGTGTGAAGGCACCCGCCGCACCACCGTGCGCGCGTCCACCGTGTTCGCTTGATCCGCCACGGAGCCTTCGCATGTCATCCGACACCCTGGTCACAGCCCCCGCCACCCCCGGCATATCCGACCCGTCCGAGCGCGCGGACGTCCCGAGAACCGTCCCGCGGCGCCGCCACCACGTCGAGAGGCACCACGCACGCGGCACGGGGACGGCCCGATGAGGCCCCGGCTGGTGATCGTGGGAGCCGGTCCGCGGGGGACCGGGCTCCTCGAACGCATCGCCGCCAACGCGCCCGAGCTGTACGCGGGCACGGGCCTCGACATCCACCTGGTCGACCCGCACCCACCGGGCGCCGGCCGGATCTGGCGGGCCGCCCAGTCGCCGCTGCTGTGGATGAACTCGCACGCCGAGGACGTCACCATGTTCACCGACGAGTCGGTGCGGATGAGCGGCCCGGTGCGCGAGGGACCGACCCTGCACGAGTGGGCGGGACTGGACGGCCGTACCTTCGCCGACCGGCGGATCCAGGGCCGGTATCTGCGGCACGTCTACGACCGCGCCGTGGCCGACCTGCCCGAGGGCGTCACCGTGCACCACCACCCCTGCCGTGCCCTGCGGGTGAGCGGGCCGCGCGAGGGACGCCGGCAGGTCTGGCTGGAGGGCCGCCAAAGCCCGCTCCCCGCCGACCTCGTGGTCCTCGCCCTCGGTCATCTGGACGCCGACCTCGACCCCGAACAGACCGCCCTGGCCGCGTACGCCGACGCGCACGGCCTGGTCCACCTGCCGCCGGACTTCACCGCCGACAGCGACCTGTCCGCACTGCGGCCCGGTGAGCCGGTGCTGGTGCGCGGCTTCGGGCTCGCCTTCGTCGACCTGATGGTGCTGCTCACGGAGGGCCGGGGCGGACGGTACGACAAAGACACCTACCTGCCGTCCGGACGGGAGCCGGTGCTGTACGTCGGGTCGCGGCGCGGAGTGCCGTACCACTCGAAGATCGGCTACGACTGGACCGGCGAGCGGCCGCCGCTGCCCCGGTTCCTCGGACCCGGCGAGGTCGACGAACTGCGAGCCCGGCCGGGTGGTTTCGACTTCCGGCGGGACGTGTGGCCGCTGGTGGAGAAGGAACTGGGCTTCGCCCACTACCACCGCCTGTTCACCGTCCACCCCGAGCGGACGGCCGTCGCCTGGCGGGACTTCGAGGAGAAGTACGCCGCCGCCGAGGGCGACGCCGAGACCCGGGCCCTGGTGTCGGCCGCCGTGCCGGACCCGGCGGACCGGCTCGACCTCGCGGCGCTGGACCGCCCGCTGGACGGGGTGCGGTACGGGTCGCACGAGGAGTTCCAGGAGGGGCTGCGGGCCCATGTCGAGGAGGACCTGAGCCGTCGGCACGACCCGCGGTACAGCCCTGATCTGGCGGTCTTCCTCGCACTGCTCTCCGTCTACGGGCAGTTGGTGCGGCTCGGGGACATCGGGTCCTGGTGGCACGGGTTCTTCAGCTGTCTGGCCTCCGGACCGCCCGGGCCCCGGCTGCGGCAGCTGCTCGCGCTGTCCCGGGCGGGGGTGGTCCGGTTCGTCGGCGCCGGGATGACGGTGACGGCGCGGGACGGGGTGTTCCGGGCGTCCGCGGACACCGTGCCCGGGTTCGCCGTCGAGGCGCGGGCACTGGTCGAGGCCCGGCTGCCCGAACCGACCGTGGAGCGGGCCCGGGACGCGCTGCTGCGCGAGCTCCAGACGGACGGGGCCGCCGAGACGCCCGAGGGGCTGCTCCGGGTGGACCCCGTGGACGGACGGATCCTCGACGGGGGCGGGCTGCCGCATCCCCGGCGGTTCGCGCTCGGCCCGTTCACCGACGGCCGTACGCCCGGCGCGTTCACCCGGCCGCGCACCGGAGGGCCCGCGTTCAGGCAGAACGACGCCACGGCGCGGGCGGCGCTGGTCTTCCTCCGGGACCTGACGGACCGGTCCGCCCGGTCCGCAGGGCCGTCCCCCGCCGGCTCCCCGGAGGAATCCACTCCATGAGGGTCACGGCCGGCAGGCTCTACGGACCGCCCGAGCGGGAGATGCGACGGGTCGGGGAAGCCGGGCGGTCGACACAGGTGCCGCAGGCTCCGGGCCGGGAGCGGACCCGGGTGTTTCCTTCCGAGGCGCCGTGACGCGCCGAGAGGACGGTTTCTCATGACCGGCTCGTACGGCCGGGGGCTGCTGCATCTGGCCGCCGCCGTGGACCAGGTCGGCGTGTTCGAGGCGGAGCGGTACGTCGAGCTGGCGCGGCTCGCCGAGAGCGGGGGCCTGGACTTCGTCACGCTCGACGGCCGGTTCGGGTGGGCGGAGTCCGACCCGCTCGGCGTGCTGACGCAGGTGGCCCCGGCCACCCGGCGGATCGGGCTGGTGCCGCTGGTGACCGCCGCGCAGAGCGCCGTCGCCCACCTCGACCGGGTCAGCCGGGGCCGGGCCGGCTGGTGGAGCGAGACGCCGGAACCCTCGTCCGGGCATCCGGTCCGGGTGGCCGACGCCGGCGAGGGGGCCGGCCGCCGGACCGCGGCCCGGTACGCGGATGTCGTGCTGGTGCGGGCCGCGAGCTCCGCGCAGGCCGCCGCCGTACGCGACGAACTGCGGAGCCGTGCAGAGGAGTTCGGGCGGGAGCCGGACGAACTGCGGGTGCTGGTGAGTCTGCTGGTGGATCTGGGGGACGGGGAGCGCGCGGCGGAGCCGGGGCACGGTGGCGGCGGCCCCCGGCAGACCGTGCGGGGGCCGCTGTACCGGGGCGGTCCGGTCGACCTCGCGGAGCTGATCGCCGGCTGGCACGGCGAGGGCGCCGCCGACGGCTTCCACCTGGTCCCCGCCGAACCGCGCCGCGATCTGGAGCGGCTGGTCAACGGCACCGTGGCGCTGCTCCAGCACCGCGGGCTGTTCCGTACCTTCTACCCGGGCAGCACCCTGCGCGAGCACCTGGGCCTGGCCCGGCGCGCAGGCCAGTTGGCCGCGCCCTGAGGCGGCCGGGATCCCCGCCGCCCCGACCCGCCGTACGACCGTTTCGGGTTCATCTATTCGGCCGTCCCGGGCGCCGACGGCTCCACCACCGGCGACCGCGACCGGGGCGCGGCGGCCGCCGTGCGCCTGCGCGGACCATTTCATCTGCCCCTTCCCGTCGCCGGGGAACAGGCCGGGCCGCGCGGCCGGGACGGGGGAGCGGACAGTGACCCGAGGGTTTCGAGGGAATTGTGACCGGGCGTCATCCCGCCCGGACCACGACGAGATCACACAAAGTCGGCATGGTTCGAACACAGTCGCACGGCCGAAAGGCACTCTTGCGGGTACCGGTCGTTCGCCCGAATACTCCCCCACAGCGCTTGTCAGGGGCATTGCATGTCCGGAACCCGGACGTCACCCCCGGCTGCGCCTCACGGGCCCCGACCCCACGCGGGCCCCCTGATTCCCCTGGGAGGGAACGAAAAGTGAGGATCAAGCGCACGACCCCCCGCAGCGGTATCACGAGACGGACCCGGCTGATCGCCGTGGGCACCGGCTTCCTGGCCGCGGCAGCGTTCGCCGTCCCCACCGCGAGCGCGAGTACCGTCCACACCTTCAGCGCGAGCGAACTGAAGGCCGTGAACAGCTCCGTTCTGAAGGCGGACGTCCCCGGCACCGCCTGGGCCGTCGACAGCAAGACCAACCGTGTCGTCGTCACCGCCGACTCCACGGTCTCCGCCGCCGAGATCGCCAAGATCAAGCAGCAGGCGGGCGCCGACTCCGGCGCGATCACCATCAAGCGCACCCCCGGCACCTTCAAGAAGCTGATCACCGGCGGTGACGCCATCTACGGCGGCTCCTACCGCTGCTCGCTCGGCTTCAACGTGCACAGCGGCAGCACGTACTACTTCCTGACCGCCGGGCACTGCGGTGAGGTGGCCTCGACCTGGTACAGCAACTCCGGCCACACCACGGTCCTGGGCACCAACGTCAGCTACAGCTTCCCGACCAACGACTTCGCGCTGGTCCGCTACACCAACACCTCGATCGCGCACCCGAGCGCGGTCGGCAGCCAGACCATCTCCAGCGCGGCCACGCCCAGCGTCGGGACGACGGTGTACCGCCGCGGCTCGACCACCGGCACCCACAGCGGCCGGGTCACCGCGCTCAACGCCACCGTCAACTACGGCAGCGGTGACGTCGTCTACGGGATGATCCAGACCACGGTCTGCGCCGAGGGCGGCGACAGCGGCGGCCCGCTCTACGGCGGTTCCGTCGCCTACGGTCTGACCTCCGGCGGCAGCGGCAACTGCACCTCCGGCGGTACGACCTTCTTCCAGCCGGTCACCGAGGCGCTGAGCTACTACGGCGTGAGCGTCGGCTGACGATCCTCCAGGATCCGCTCCGGGTGGGCCCCCGTACGCAACCGGCGTGCGGGGGCCCCCTTTTGACGGGGGTCTCCCTTTCGGCGGGGTACCGGAGTTACCGTCGAAGGACCATTGGAGTCACCCCCTGGGGGCCGGCATGGTCGAGGCGCTGGTGGCGGCCGGAGCCGCTCTCGTGTCCGTCGGAGCGGTCTACGCACTGGCCGCGGCACGGGTCGTCAGACAGTACGAGCGAGGCGTGGTGTTCCGCCTCGGCCGGCTCCGGCCGGAGGTGCGCGAGCCCGGCTTCACCATGATCGTGCCGTTCGTGGACCGGCTCCAGAAGGTCAACATGCAGATCGTCACGATGCCGGTGCCCGCGCAGGAGGGCATCACCCGGGACAACGTGACCGTCCGCGTCGACGCCGTCGTCTACTTCAGGGTGACCGGTCCGGCCGAGGCGGTCGTCCGGGTCGAGGACTACCGGTTCGCGGTCTCGCAGATGGCGCAGACCTCCCTGCGGTCCATCATCGGCAAGAGCGAGCTGGACGACCTGCTGTCGAACCGTGAAAAGCTCAACCAGGGCCTGGAGTTGATGATCGACAGTCCGGCCGTGGAATGGGGCGTCACCATCGACCGCGTCGAGATCAAGGACGTCTCGCTGCCCGAGACCATGAAGCGGTCCATGGCCCGGCAGGCCGAGGCCGACCGGGAGCGCCGGGCCCGGGTCATCAACGCCGACGCCGAACTCCAGGCCTCCAAGAAGCTGGCCGAGGCGGCCAAGGAGATGTCCGAGCAGCCCGCCGCGCTCCAACTGCGGCTGCTGCAGACGGTGGTGGCGGTCGCCGCCGAGAAGAACTCGACGCTGGTGCTGCCGTTCCCGGTGGAGCTGCTGCGGTTCCTGGAGCGGGCCCAGCAGCAGCTTCCCGCCGCGGCCGACGGGTCCGCGGCGACCGGGGCCAAGGGCGAGCCCGGCGGGCCGGGAGAGCCTGGAGGGGCACATTCCGGCCAGGGGTAGCAGTCACTCTTCGCCGATGGTTACTCGCCCGTAGTGTTTGCAGTGCGAATCCTCCAGGGGTGACTGTGAACGGCCCGGGCGCAGGGGGCGCACAACATCCGCGCACGCGAGTCCTGAAGTCGACCTTGTGTGCTCCCTGTGGGTGTCGGAATAGTAGGCGCCCGTCAACCGGCCTTCCGGCCCCCGAGGTCCCCACAACCTCATGGGCCGACCCCCCACAGGAGGACATGAGTTGAAGCACCGACGCATACCCGGGCACCGGGCGGCCCTCGCCGGCGCGGGGGCAGCCGCGCTCGTCGCCGCCGGAGTGACCTTCCAGAGTGCGAACGCCAGCGAGCCCACCCAGGCCGCCGCCCCGCGGATCCTGTCCGGGCCGGCGGCCGGAAAGCTCGCCTCGACGCTCACCGCCGACCTCGGCACCGACGCGGCCGGCACCTACTACGACGCCAGGACGAAGAGCCTCGTCGTCAACGTGCTCGACGACACCGCCGCGCGAACCGTCGAGGCGGCCGGGGCCAGGGCGAGACTCGTCGCCAACTCCCTCGCCGAACTCGACGGCGCACGGACCACGCTGAAGCAGGACGCCACCATCCCCGGCACGTCGTGGGCGACCGACCCGGTGAACAACAAGGTCGTCGTCACCGCCGACGAGACCGTCGCCGGAACCGCGCTGAGCAAGCTGGGCAAGGTCGTCGACGGGCTCGGCGGGAGGGCTGAACTGCGGCACTCGGAGGGTGAGTTCAAGCCCTTCATCGCCGGTGGTGACGCGATCAGCGGATCCGGCGGGCGCTGCTCGCTCGGGTTCAACGTGGTCAAGGGCGGCGAGCCGTACTTCCTGACCGCCGGACACTGCACCGACGCCATCTCCAGCTGGTCGGACTCCTCCGGCGACGTGATCGGCACGAACGCCCAGTCCAGCTTCCCGGGCAACGACTTCGGCCTGGTCAAGTACACCTCCGCGGTGGACCACCCGAGCGAGGTCGACCTCTACGACGGCTCCACCCAGAAGATCACCGGCGCGGCCGAGGCGACCGTGGGCATGAAGGTGACCCGCAGCGGCTCCACCACCCAGGTCCACGACGGCACGGTCACCGGGCTCAACGCCACCGTGAACTACTCCGAGGGCACCGTGAGCGGGCTCATCCAGACCGACGTGTGCGCCGAGCCGGGCGACAGCGGCGGATCGCTCTTCTCCGGCGGCAACGCGATCGGCCTGACCTCGGGCGGCAGCGGCGACTGCACCTCCGGCGGGGAGACGTTCTTCCAGCCGGTGACGGAAGCCCTGTCGGCCACCGGCACCCAGATCGGCTGACCACCCGCACCCGGTCCCCGCACTGCCCCGCCCCCGTCCCCGGGGGCGGGGCAGCTCCATGCCGTGCGCCGGGCCCTGTCGTGGCCACGGCGGGATCACCGGCAGAGGGGCGGGCGAGGAGCGGTGCACCGGGGCTCGGTGCAGGCTGGACTAGGGAGGTGGGTTGCCGTGGCGCACAACGAAGCCGTCTCGCCGGGCAAGGGTGCCGCAGTGCTGGAGGCCCTGTTCCACCAGTCGCCCACCGGCCTGCTGATCCTCGACACGCACCTGCGCATCCTGCGGATCAACCGCATCAGACCGGATCTGCACGGCGTGTCCCAGAACCGGATCGTGGGCCGGCACGTCAGCGACGTGTACGACCTTTCCACCCCCGGCGAGGTGGAGGCGATGCTGCACGGCGTGCTGGAGAGCGGCGAACCGGTGCGGGGGCGGCTGGTGGGCGTGCGGCGCAAGGGCTCACCGGGACCGTCGTACCTGTTCTCCGTCTCCGCGACCCGTCTGGAGGACGCGCAGGGGAGGCCCTGGGGCGTGCTCACGGAGATGATCGACGTCACCGAGTGTGAACGGGTGAGTCTGCGCATGAGGGTCCTCGGCTCCGTGCGCGAGCACGTGGGACGGACCCTCGACGTGGTCGTCACCTGCGAGGAACTGGCACAGGCCGTGGTGCCGGACCTCGCGGACATCGTGGTGGTGGAAGTGGTGGACGCCGTGATACGCGGCGAGGAACCTCCGCTGAGCCCGCTGGGACCGGAGGTGCCGCTGCGCCGGGCCGCCTACGGCCACAGCGGCGGCGAGGAGCAGACCCAGGCACATCCGGTGGGCGACGTACGCGCCCTGCCCTTCCCCACGCCCTACGCCCAGACGCTGACCGACCTCAAGCCCCGCCTCGTCACCCTGACCCCCGACACGCCCTGGCTGGCGGCGGACCCGCCACGCGCCGAGGCGATCCGCGCCTCCGGTGCCCGCCTCCTCATCACGGTACCCCTGACCGTGCGCGGAACCGTGCTGGGCCTGCTGAGCCTGTACCGCACCAGCCAGGCCGACGACTACGACGAGGGCGATGTCACCCTCGCTCTCGAAGTGGCCGCCCACACCGCGCTGTGCATCGACAACGCCCGCCGCTACACCCGCGAACACACCATCGCCCTGACGGTCCAGCGGCATCTGCTGCGGCTCCAGCCCGCGCCGCGGAGCACCGTCGAGACGGCGTACCTGCACGTGCCCTCCGCGGCGGGCGGGGGCGGCGGGTTCGACACCTTCGCCCTGTCCGGTGCCCGCACCGCGCTGGTGGTCGGCGAGGTCGCCGGCGAAGGCATCCACGCGGCCATCACGATGGGTCAGATGCGGACCGCCGTCCACTCCCTGTCCGCTCTCGACCTGGAGCCGGACGAACTCCTCGCCCGCCTGAACGACACCGCCCTCAGCCTCGCCGACGAACGCTCGACGCTGGCGCCCGGTGATCCCGTGCCCCTGACGGGAAGCTGTCTGTACGCGGTCCACGACCCGTTCGCCCAGACCTGCACCGTGGCCCTGGCCGGGCATCCGCCACCCGTCATCGCCCGTCCCGACGGAACCACCGAGGTCCTGGATCTGCCGAGCGGACCTCCGCTGGGCAGCGTCGCGGGGCCGCCCTTCGCCGCCACCACGGTCCCCGTCGCCGACGGCAGCGTCCTCGCCTTCTACACCGAGGCGCTGCCACGGATCTCATCGGCCCCGGACACCCTGCGACGGGTGCTCTCCCATCCCGGGCGGCCTCTGCAGGACCTGTGCGACGACGTGCTGTACCGGCTGCGGAACGACGGCCGGCACAGTGACGTCATCCTTCTCCTCGCCCGCACCCGTGCCTTCCCCGCCGACCATGTCGCCACCTGGCATGTCGGTCACCACCCCAAGGCCGTGGCCACCGCCCGCAGCCAGGCCCTCCACCAGCTCCGGCGGTGGAGGGTCGACGAGGAGACCGCCTACACCACCGAGATGATCGTCAGCGAACTGGTCACCAACGCCGTCCGCTACGGAACCCCGCCGGCCCGGTTGCGGCTCATCAAGGACCGCACCCTCACCTGCGAGGTCCACGACAGCGACTCTCTGGCGCCACGGCTGCGCCATGCGAAGACCGCCGACGAAGGGGGGCGCGGCCTGTTCATCGTCGCCCAGCTCGCCCAGAACTGGGGCGTGCGCCATACGGCCGACGGCAAGACCGTCTGGGCCGAACAGACCCTCCCGCCCTCGGACCGCCGTCGTCCGTGGCCGTAGACCGTGCGCCGCGGCGGGCGGCGTGACGTCGGACGACGGGAGGGGGACGGAGCGCGACCGTCCTGGCACACGAGAAGGCGCCCCGACTGGACGGGGGAGACCAGCCGGGGCCGAACGTGGTGGCGTGCGGAGGGCGGTCGCCTCTCGGCGAGGGGCTCCATGGGGCTTCAGCCGGACGATCGTCCCCATGGGCTGTAGGTGAGGCCCGGGGACACTGTCCCCTCCGCAGCCACGTAGAAGTGAACGGCCCGCCGCCCAGGGGCGTTCCCCGTCCGCCGCCTCCACCGTGGTGACCTGCGGCACACCCGGTCCGTGGAGCGCCGCCGCCGGCAGGCCCCGCGACAGCGGTCAGTCGGCCAGGGCGGCCGGACGTACGGCCTGTCTCCCGAAGCGTCGGCGGGCCCGGTCCGCGGCGGCTTCGGCCGCGTGGGCGCGGGCGTCGCCGGGATCGAGGGAGAGCTGGCGGTAGGCGCTGTCGGCGGGCAGCAGACCGTCGGCACGGACCGCGAAGGCCCGGACCCTCGCTCGCTGCAACCCCAGGGAGGCCAGCAGTTCCAGGGCAGCCGCGGTGAGGGCGGGGGAGTGGGCGGTGGGTTCCGGCAGGGTCCGCGTGCGGGTGGTGGAGCTGCGGTCGGCGTAGCGCACGGTGAGGGTGAGCCGGCCGGCGACCTGGCTGTCACCGCGCAGTCGTTGGCCGATCCGGTCGGCGAGTCCCAGGACCGCGCGGTGGTGCTGGGCCGGGTCGAGGCAGTCCCGCTCCAGTACGAGGTCGGTGATCAGGTGCGCTGCCGGTTCCGCCGGGGTGACCGGGCGGGGATCGTGGCCACGGGCGCGCTCGGCCAGCAGCCTGGCGGGACCCGCGCCGAGGAGCCGTTGCAGGGTCGCTGACGGCAGGTCGGTGATCTGGCCGATGGTGTGCAGGCCGTATCTGCGGAGCGTGTCCGCGGTGGTGCGGCCGACCCCGGGCAGGGCGGTGACCGGACGCGGATACAGCCACTCGGCCGCCTGCCCGGTGGGGACCCAGGTGGTGTCCCCCGGCGCGGAGGCGTCGGCCGCCATGGCCGCCAGCATGCGGTTGCCCGCGAGCCCCGCGCTGCTGTCGATGCCGTACAGAGCCTTCAACCGGAGCTTCGCCAACTGGACGACCTCGTAGGGGGACAGGTCGAAGTACCGGAGTGCCGACGTCAGGTCCAGTTGTACGGCGTTGGGCGGGACGGCCTGGACGTGCGGCGTGATACCGGACATCAGTTCGATTATGTCGGCGTACCGGGTCTCGCTCAGTGAGGTGTGCAGGTGGAGGTGGGCGATGTGCCGCTGCCGTGTGCCCCTCCCGTTCATCCCGTTCATCCCGTTCATCCCGCGCTCCCGGGGCTTCGGTGGCCGAACTTCTTCAGGTCGGCGGAGCGGGTGCCGGCGGGCTGGAGGTCGGCGTACGGGTGCAGGCGGGCGCCCGCGGTGCCGTCGGCCAGGGTGCGCGTCGGCTGGGCGGGGGTCGGGTGCGGGCGGCCGGCGCCGAGGAGGGCGAGGGCGGCCTGGGGGCCGTCGTCGCGGCGGGCGGCGGCGATCTCGTCCAGGTCCCAGGCCATGGTGCCGACGACGGTACGGCGGGTGCCGCGCACCTGGACCGTGCCGCGGACCAGGAGCAGGCCGCTGTGGAAGACGGTGTGGGCGCAGGCCGGGTGGGAGTCCTCGAAGAAGGCCAGGTCGACCAGGCCGGAGCCGTCCTCCAGGGTGACGAAGATGATCCGCTTGCCGCTCGCGATCGGCGGGGTCTGGGTGGAGGCCCGCACCCCCGCGACCAGCACCTGCTGACCGGCGCGCAGCCCGGCCAGGTGGGCCGTGTCGGTGGCGCCGATCTCGCGCAGCAGCCGGTGGTGGTGCTCCATGAGGTGCCGGGAGATGTCGATGCCGAGGGTGCTCAGCTCGGCGCTCAGGGCCTCACGGCCGGTCATCTCCGGCAGCCCGCTCGGCTCCGCCCCGCCGATCGCGCCGGCGTCGATGGGCAGTTGGCCCGAGGCCGCGGTCCGGTTGCGGGACTGGCGGTGGAGTTCGGCGATCTGGAGCAGCAGGTCGCGGCGGGTGAGCCGGCCGTCGTGCAGACAGGTGAGCGCGCCGATCTCGGCGAGGCGTTCGGCGACGGGTCTGCTGGGGCGGGCCCGCTGCCAGAAGTCCGACAGTGATCCGTACGGCTGTCCCGCCTCGATCCGGGCACACTCGTCCTCACCGATGCCGTGCACCGCGGACAGCGCGAGCCGCACGCCCCACTCCTCCTTCTCGGTCATCTCCACGGTGTGCCGCACCCGGGAGCGGTTGACGTCGACGGCCAGTACCGGGACCCCACGGCGGCGGGCGTCGGAGACCAGGACCCGCTTGGGCCACATGCCGGGGTCGTGTTCGAGCAGGCCGGCCAGCAGGAACGCCGGATAGTGCGCCTTGAGCCAGGCGCTCTGCAGCGCGGGCACGGCGAAGGCGACCGCGTGGGCCCGGCAGAAGCCGTACGCGCCGAAGGCCTCGACGGTCCTCCACACCTCGTCCCGGACGGCCGCGCTGTAGCCGCGCGCGCCGGCCCGCTCGTGGAACCAGTCCCTGATCCGGGGCAGTTGCTCCTTGTCGCCGAGCGCCCGCCGGGTGATCTCGCCGAAGGCCCGGTCGCAACCGGTCAGCACCCGCAGCGTCTCGATGATCTGCTCGTGCCAGATGGTCACGCCGTAGGTGTCGGCGAGGACCGGCCCGAGGTCCGGGTGGGCGTAGTCGGGCGTGCCGCCGTGCCGGGCGGCGATGTAGCGCTCGGGCATGCCGCCGGCGACCGGCCCCGGACGGAAGAGGCTGATGTCGGCGATGACGTCCTGGACGTCACGGGGCTGGAGCCGGGAGAGCAGGTCCTGCTGGCCGGGGGACTCCAGCTGGAACAGGCCGAGGGTCTGACTGGCCTGGATGAGCTTGAACGCGAAGACGTCGTCGAGCGGCACCTGCCCGGGGTCGTCCAGGTCGATGCGGTCACCGGTGGTGCGTTCGATCTCGGTGACGGCGTGTGCCATCGCGGACTGCATCCGCACGCCCAGCACGTCGAGCTTGATGTTGCCCAGCGCCTCGATCTCCTCCTTCGCGGCCATGGCCATGGGGTAGTCGCCCTGCGGGGTGGGCTGCACCGGCAGCCGGTCCAGGAGGGTGGCGTCGCTGATGACCACACCGCAGGGGTGCATGGCCATGCCGTGGACGAGGGAGTCGAGGCCTTCGGCGAGTTCCCACAGGGGGCCGTAGCGGTGTGCCTCGGTGGCCAGTTGACGCAGCTCGGGCAGTTCGGCGAGGGCGCCGGTGATGTCGCAGGCGCGCAGGTGCGGGAAGCTCTTGGCGATCCGGTCGACGTCGGCGGGGGCGATGCCGAGCGCGAGACCGGTGTCCCTGAGGGCCCGGCGCGCCCGGTAGGTCTCGGGCATCGCGGTGACCGCGACCCGCTCCTTGCCGAACCGCTCGAAGACCGTGTCGTAGCACTCCAGGCGGCGGGCGGACTCCACGTCGATGTCGATGTCGGGCAGGGACTCCCGGCGTCTGCTCAGGAAGCGTTCGAACAGCAGACGGTGGTCGAGCGGGTTGGCGGTGGCGATGTCCAGGGCGTGGCAGACCAGGGAACCGGCGCCGGAACCGCGGGCGGCGACCCGGATGCCCTTGGCCCGGATGTCGGCGACGACCTGGCCGACGGCGAGGAAGTACGCGTCGTAGTTCCAGTGGGAGATGACGGCGAGCTCCTCGTCGAGCCGGGCGAGCGCCTCCTGGTCGCGGTCGAGGCCGCGCCGGGCCAGGCCGGCCTCGCTGCGCAGGCGGAGCAGCCGGGCCGCGCCGCCGGCTGTGGGATCGGCGCCGAAGAGCGCCGGTTCGGGGAGGTGCGGGGTGCCGAGCCCGAGGCCGGCCGCGGGGTCGACGGTGCACTCGGCGGCCGTGGCGGCGGTGTCCGCCAGCAGCCGGCGGGCCCGGCGGACGTCTCCTGCGGCGCATTCGGCGATCATGAGGGCGACGGTCTCCATTCCTCGCTCGTCCTTGAGCCAGCGCTCCCCGCTGTCCAGCCGGCGCCGGTCGATCGGCCGCAGCAGCCGGGCGGCGTCCAGGACGTCGGCTAGGCGGTGCTGCTCGGGGTCGGCGTAGCGGACGGCGTTGGAGAGGACGGCGGTGGCGCCGGTGCGGTCGGCCAGGGCGAGGGTGCGGGCCGCCAGGCGCAAGGAGCCCGGACCCGTGCCGGAACGTTTCTGCGCGACGGCTTCCAATCGAACGCCCTTCCCGAAGATCTCCTGCCAGGGCGCCAGCAGCTTCATCGCCACGTCCTCCCGGCCCGCCGACAGCGCCCTTGCCGGTTCCGAGAGCGGGCCGAGCAGCACGGTCAGGCCGGGGCCGCCGTACTCGCGCAGTGCCTCCCACGGCACCACCGGCGGGGTGCCGGACACGGCGCCGACATGGGCGGCCGAGGTGATCCGGCACAGCCGGGCCCAGCCCGCCCGGTCCTGGGCGAGCAGCACGAACCGCAGTGGCGGCTCGATCACGTGCGCCCCCCCGCGCGCCGGGGTGCGGCGGCGCCGGCCCGGCGGCGGAGGCGCGAGAGCCGCCACCGCCAGGTCGATGCCGAAGACCGGCCGGACCCCGTCCTTCGCGCAGGCCTGCGCGAAGCGGACGGCCCCGGTGACCGTGTCCCGGTCGGTGAGCGCGAGCGCGGACATGCCACGGTCCGCCGCCCGCCGGACGAGCTGCTCGGGATGGGAGGCGCCGTAGCGGGCGGAGTAACCGGACGCGACGTGCAGATGGGCGAAGCCCGTCATGCCGCACCTCCATCACTCCACCCCTTTTCGGCCACAAGCCCGATACACCCGATATGTTCATCGTACTCGCGTTCGATTACTCTAACCTCATCAGTCCAGGTAGGCGACACTAGATTCGAACGCATCAGCGATTCTTGAGGGAGGGGTGGCGTCCCGAAGGGGCGCCGTCCGGTCGACTCTCCGGCCTGGCGGGGCAGTTGGGCGAAATCACCTCCGCGATCTTCGTGGTCGGTCCACCGCGGGAGCGGCCGAGGGCACGGTCTGCCGGTTCGCCGGCCGGGGCCCCTTTCGGCGGGCCCCGACGGCGTGCTGGGTGCGCCCGCACGGCGAGGCCGTGGTCCTCTCCGCAGTCCTGCTCGCCGTCGCCGGCGAACTGACCCGGCGCCTCGACGCGGGGGCCGTCGCCCGCGGCCTCGAGGGGCAGGGCCGCCCATGGCTTCGTCTTCGCGCGGCTCGCCCCGGACGGGGCGACCGTCACCGAGCTCGCCGCGCGTCTCGGGGTGACCGAGCAGGCGGCGGGTCGGCTCGTCGGCGAAGTCGTACGCCAGGGGTATGCCGAGCGGCGGGCGCGCCCCGGGGGCGCGCGGGCCCGGCTGGCCGTGCTCACCGAGCGGGGGTGGGCGTGCGCGTGAGCGGCGGAGGAGGCGGCCGCGGAGGTCGTGCGGGGCTGGAGTGACGCGTTGGGGGAGGGTGAAGTGCGCGTGTTGCGGGACGGTTTGCCGCGTATCGCGCCCTATGGTCCCCTCAGGCCCGGCTGGTGACATCCCGTCAGGCGGGTGGCGCGCGACCGGTTACTCGGAAGTTTTACCGACGCGTAACTTCACGCTTGCACTACTCGTCCGTAACTTGATGAGTGAAACAGCATCCTCGTGATCCGGATCACAGGGCGTAAGGCCGTCGCAACTCCCTTGAGCCGCAAGGAGATCACACGATGCTGCCCTGGAAGCGAGTGCTCAGACCCCTGACCGCACTGCTCTTCGCCGCCGCCGTCGCCACCGTCCCCGCCGCCACCGCCCATGCGTCGAGCGCCCCCAGCACCGGCTGGAACGACTACTCCTGCCGCCCCTCCGCCGCCCACCCCCGCCCGGTGATCCTGGTCCACGGCACGCTGGGCAACTCCGTCGACAACTGGCTCTCCCTCGCCCCGTACCTGGAGGACCGCGGGTACTGCGTCTTCTCCCTCGACTACGGGCAGCTGTCCGGCGTCCCCGTCTTCTACGGTCTCGGCCCCATCGACAAGTCGGCGGAGCAACTCTCCGCCTACGTCGACAAGGTGCTCTCCGCGACCGGCGCCGCCAAGGCCGACCTGGTCGGCCACTCCCAGGGCGGCATGATGCCCCGCTACTACCTGAAGTTCCTCGGCGGCGCCGCCAAGGTGAACGCCCTCGTCGGCCTCGCCCCCGACAACCACGGCGCCACCCTCAGCGGCCTCACCAACCTGCTGCCGTACTTCCCCGGCGCCTCGGACCTGATCAAGGCCACCACCCCCGGCCTCGCCGACCAGATCCCCGGCTCCGCCTTCCTCACCAAGCTCAACGCGGGCGGCGACACCGTCCCCGGAGTGCACTACACGGTGATCTCCACCAAGTACGACGAGGTGGCCACCCCCTGGCAGAGCCAGTACCTGAGCGGCTCGGACGTCCACAACGTCCTGCTCCAGGACCTGTGCTCGCTGGACCTCTCCGAGCACGTGGCCATCGCACTCTTCGACCGGATCGCCTTCCACGAGGTGGCCAACGCGCTCGACCCGGCACACGCCACCACCACCAGCTGCGCCTCGGCGTTCAGCTGAGCGGCCCGCCCGGCTGAACGCCGCCGGGGCCTGTCCGGCCTGAGCCGCCGGTCAGGCCCCGGGGAGTCATGAGGGATCAGTGCCGGTGCGCCCGTCGCCGTACGGACATGAAGAGCGCACCGGAGCCCAGTGCCAGGGCGGCCGCCCCGCCGACCGCGAGATACGGCGTACTGCCGCTGCCGCCGGTCTCGGCCAGGACCGTCTTCGAACTCCCGTCCGCCGCGACGGCGTTGTCGGGCGCCGGGCGGCTGCTCGGTTCGGCCGACCTGCCGGCGTCGTCGCCGTGGCCGTGATGCCCGATCGTCGACTTGTCGGCACCGGCGGCGATCTGCCCGTCGGTGGGGGCGGAGGCACTCGGGGGCGGGGAGGCGGCGCCGGTCGTTCCGGTACCCGTACCGGCGCTGCCGCCGAAGTCCACGTCCGAACAGGAGTAGAAGGCCTCCGGGCTGTCCGAACGCTGCCAGATCGCATACAGCAGCTGACGGCCGGTGCGCTCCGGGAGCCGTCCGGCGAACGTGTAGAAACCGCCGGCGGCGACCGGGTCGGTGGCCGTTGCCACGGGGTGATCGAGATCCAGGTCCGCCCAGGCCAGCGGCTTGGCCGGGTCGTAACCGGCCTTCGTGAGGTACACCTTGAAGGTGCCCTTGTGCGGCGCGGTCACCCGGTACTTGAAGGTGTACGGCCCGCCGCTCACGTTCGTCGCCGGCCAGTCGGCGCGGGCCAGATCGAGGCCCTTGAACTCGTCGTTGTCCGCGCTGCACAGCCTGCCGTCCGGGATCAGCGCCTGGTGCCGCCCGTTCGCGTCGCCGATGCGGATGCCGTTCCAGTCGTAGAGGGCCTGGGTGCCGCCGGCCGCGACCGCCGCCCTGCACGCCTGCGACGTCGGGCTCTCCGGGTTCTCCGCGTAACACTGGGCGACCCGGCTGACCGGGTCGCCCATCGTGCCGTGCGCGGACGCGGGGGCGGCGGCGAGAGCGGCCGCACCCACGCCGAGCGCGACGGCGACGGCGGCCTTGCGGCGTGCTGCGAACATGCGGGAACTCCTCGGAGCGACGGTCCTCGGGGCGGGTTCGTACCGCCGGGGTGGATCCCGTGGGGGCGATCAGAAAACTAGCCCCAAGAAACCGCGGAATCGCCTGCTGGGAGCGGGCGGAAGAGATCCTTATGGTCGCCTTAAGGGAGTGTTCGGACTGCGCTGAGGTAGTTGGTGTCCGTGCCATGACGAACGACGAGATCCGGCCCGCCCGGGCCACCGACGTACCGGCCGTGAAGGCCCTGACCGACATGGCGTACCACCCCTACGTCGCACGCATCGGTGTGGTGCCGCAGCCCATGATGGCGGACCACGCGGCAGACGTGGCCGCGGGCAGGGTGTTCGTCGTCGGGGAACCGGTGACCGGGCTCGTCGTGATCGAGGCCCACGACGACCACCTTTTCCTCGACAGCATCGCCGTCCACCCCGACGCGCGTGGCCAGGGGGTGGGGCGGCGGCTGCTGGAGTTCGTGGACGCACGCGCGCGTGCGCTCGGCCTGTCCGAGGTCAGGCTCTGTCACCAACGCGCTGATGCGGGAGAACCGGGAGCTCTACCCGAAGTACGGCTACGAGGCCGTCGGGCGGCGCGTGGACGGGCCGTACGACGGCGTCCACTACCGCAAGCGGCTGAGCTGAGGGGGCCGGGGGGGAACCCGGCCAGGTCAGCCGTCCGGCCACCAGGTGCGTGCGATGTCCTTCCGTACCTCGGGACGTCCGGCGGGGCGCTGGTCCGCCTCCTCGCGGATCCGGCGGCTTTCCGTCTTCTTCAGGGGCTTCTGCACGGTCGTGCGGCGCATGGCTGCCTCCTTCAGTGCCTACCGAGTTCCGTGTTTGTCACGGAGATAGACCCTTTTGGCGAGAGTTCCTCATCGGTGCCGGTCTGTCAGTGGTCGCTGTCACACGGACCGAGTGTCAGTGGTGGGTGTCACGCTTGGGGCATGACGAACAGGAGTGACCGGACAGTCGCGGTGAGTGTCGACTGGGATGCGCAGGCCGCCACCTTCGACGCCGAGCCGGATCATGGGCTGGGCCCGCCCGAGGTGCGCGCGGCCTGGGCCGAGAGGCTCGGGACCTGGCTGCCGGCACGCCCCGCCGATCTGCTCGACCTCGGCTGCGGCACCGGCAGCCTGGCCCTGCTCGCCGCCGAGCGGGGCCATCACGTCACCGGGGTCGACAGCTCGCCGGCGATGGTGGAGCGGGCCCGCGCCAAGCTGGCCGGCCGTGACGCGGTGTTCCTGCTCGGCGACGCGGCGGCACCGCCGGTGGGTGAGCGGCTCTTCGACACCGTGCTCGTACGGCATGTGCTGTGGGCGCTGCCCGACCCCGCGCGCGTGCTGCGGCACTGGCGCGGCCTGCTGCGTCCCGGCGGGCGGTTCGTGCTGGTGGAGGGGGTGTGGGGGACGGCGGCGCCGGTCGGTATACCCGCCGGGCGGCTCATCGCCCTGCTGACACCGCTCGCCGCGGACGTGCGCCTGGAGCGGCTGTCGGGGCAGGCGGATCTGTGGGGCAAGGAGGTGGACGACGAGCGGTACGCGGTGGTGGCGACGGTGTGACAGGGCGTGACGGCCGGTAGGGGACGTCAGGACAGCAGGGTCTCGAAGCCGGCCTCGCGGGCCAGCGTCTCCAGCGTGTCGAGCGCCGTCACGGCGGCCGCGGCGGCGGCCGGGTCCCGCTGCGCCAGCCCGCTCTCGGCGAACTCGTCCTCGTCCAGCCGGCGTACGTCCGTGCCGTCGGCGGACCGCCACAGGTCCAGGTCGAGATCCTCGACGACCAGTTCACCGCCGGTGAGCGTCGCCGGTCGGGTGACGTCGCAGTACCAGCCCTTGAGCGTGCCGTCGGCGGCACGGACCTCCTTGACCGCGTACCAGCGGTCGCGCCAGTAGAACTCGGTGAAGACATCGCCCTGTTCGAAACGGACGAAGCCGAAGTCGCGGGCGACGTCACCGGCCCACGGCGCGCGTACGGCGATCCGGATGCCGTCGTCGTGCAGCAGCTCGGCGGGATAACGGATCTTCGTGCGGCCCGCCTTGACCAGGACGACGTCCACCGTGACCGGTGGCTCAGCCGAGTTCACGGACATATCTGACCTCCGTCGCGCAGATGTCGTAGCCGAACCACTTGTTGATCGCCAGCATCGGGCCGTTGCCGCTGTCGTTGCCCGTGAACGCCTCCGTGCAACCGGCGGCGCGGGCGCGGTGCAGGGAGTGGTTCTTGGCGAGCTTGGCCAGGCCCCGGCCGCGGAAGGCACGGGCCGTGCCGGTCATGACCGTGCCATAACGTGGGCCGCCGTCGGTGCGCGCCGCGCTGAACGCCGCCGGACGTCCCTCCACCAGGACGACCGAGGTCAGCTCGGGGCTGAACAGGGGATGCCGCCAGGTCGTCTCCAGCCACGCCTCGTAGTCGGCGAACTCGGTGTCGATGTCGCTCGGTTCGTCCAGCGTCGTCTCCGCGTCGAGGGTGAAGAGCGGACGCGGGTCCTCGGCGAAGTCGGCGGCGGAGCGGAGTTCGACGCCGGGCGGGGGAGTCCGCAGCGGGGGGAGGGTGCCGTGCGCGAGGTCGAGACGGAGGAAGTGGGCGGAGCGGCTCGCCGCGTACCCGCGACGCTCGGCGAAGGCGCGGTGGGCCGGGGCGTCCAGGACCCAGGCGTACGAGGTTCTCGCCCCGGCCTGCGACAGGTGCGCCTCCGCCGTACGGACCAGGAGGGTGCCGGCGCCCCGGCCGGTGCGCCGCGGATGGACGTACACGTTGGCGAACCCCTGGCCCGGCTCGGTGCTCTCGTGGGCGAGGCCGGCCTGGGCCGTGCCGATGATCTCGCCGTCCTCCTCCGCGACCAGCTGGCGGAAACGGGCGTCGGGGTGGGTGTGCGTCAGGTCGTGGACCAGGGACTCCGGGGTGAACAGCAAGTAGGGCAGGGCGAGCTGCCGCACCCGGACGAAGCCTTCGGCGTCCGACCGGACATCGGGGCGCAGATCGCGCACGATCACTGTCATGGGGCGCACGCTATGCGGGGGCGAACACGTGATGCCTCTCATTTTCCGGCGGATACGGGAGAATCGGGCCGTGACTCTGAAGATCCACATCGATGACAGCGCGCCGCCGTACGAGCAGGTAAGGGCGCAGATCTCCGAGCAGGCGCGGGGCGGGGTGCTGCCGGTGGGGTACCGGCTGCCGACGGTACGGGGGCTGGCCGAGTCGCTCGGGCTGGCGGTGAACACGGTGGCCAAGGCGTACCGGGCGCTGGAGACGGACGGCGTGATCGAGACGCGGGGGCGCAACGGCACGTTCGTGGCGGCCGCCGGCTCGGCCGCCGAACGTGAGGCGTCGTCGGCCGCACAGGCGTACGCGGAGCGGGTGCGCCGGCTGGGGCTGGGCGAGAAGGCGGCGCTGGCCGCGGTGCGGGACGCCCTGCGGGCGGCCTACGGAGAGTGAGGGGTGGTCAGCCGCTGACGCTCGGGTGCGGTGCCCGTGCCACCGGCAGCCCCGCCCTCCTCGCCGCTCTCCCGAAAGCCGCGGCGTCCCGCACCGCCGCTCCGCCCGGATCGTTGTTGAAGTACGTGTAGACATCGGCCCTCCTGGGATACGCCGTGGCGATGCGGTCGATCCAGGTCTCCAGAGCGCGCCGGCCGTAGCGGGGCCAGGGCGTGGCCCGGCCCTCGTGGAAGCGGACGTAGCCCCAGTCGGCGGTACGCCAGAGCGGGGTCATGGGGTGGGCCTGGATGTCGGCCCAGCACAGAGCCGCTGCCCGGGATTCCAGGACCGCGCGCGTCTGCCGCGTCCACCAGGAGTCGTGGCGGGGTTCCACCGCCACCCTCGTGCCGGACGGGAAGCACGCCAGGCAGGCGTCCAGCAGGGCCGGGTCGGCCCGGAGGGTCGGCGGGAGCTGGAGGAGGACCGGGCCCAGCCGGTCGCCGAGGCCGGCCGCACGGTTCATCAGACGGTCGACCGGCTCGGCGGGATCCTTCAGGCGTTTGATGTGCGTGAGATAGCGGCTCGCCTTGACGGCGATCACGAAGTCCGCGGGGACCCGGTCCCGCCAGGACTCGAAGTTCTCGCGGCTCGGCAGACGGTAGAACGCGTTGTTCAGTTCGACGGTCGTGAAGTGCGCCGCGTACTCCTCCAGCCACCGGCGCACGGGTGTGCCGGCCGGGTACAGGACGTCCCGCCAGTCCTTGTACTGCCAGCCCGAGGTCCCGATGAACAGGGGCATGTCCCTATCAAAGCACTACAGGTACAGCCCCGCGTCCGCGTCCTCCCGCGCGCCCGGTACCGAGGTCGGCGCCGTGCCGCGGCGTAGTGCGTACAGCTCCGCCAGGGTCGCTCCGTCGCGGCCCACCCCCTCGTCCGTGCCGAGCCAGTTCACCGCCTCGGGGCGGGTCAGCGCGCCCACCTCGATACGGGCCAGGCAGCGGCCGGGGCGGACCACGGCGGGGTGCAGACGTTCCAGGTCCTCGTTGGTGGTGACGCCCACCAGGACGTTGCGGCCCTGGCCGAGCAGCCCGTCGGTGAGGTTCAGCAGCCTCGACAGCGCCTGGCCCGCGGTGTGCTTGGCCTCGCCGCGGATCAGCTCGTCACAGTCCTCCAGCAGGAGCAGCCGCCAGCGGCCCTTGCCGGCGCCGTCCTCCTCGCCGATCGCGATGTCCATCAGATAGCCGACGTCGGAGAAGAGCCGCTCGGGGTCGAGGACGCAGTCCACCTGGCACCAGTCCCGCCAGGACCGGGCGAGCGTCCGCAGCGCGGAGGTCTTGCCGGTGCCCGGCGGGCCGTGCAGCAGCAGGAGACGGCCGGCGATGTCCTCGGGCGTCGTCTTCATCAGGCGGTCCATCGCCTCCGCCACCGGCGCCGTGTAGTTGGCGCGGACCTCGTCCCAGGTGCCGGCGGAGATCTGGCGGGTGGTGCGGTGCGGGCCGCGCCTGGGGGAGACGTACCAGAACCCCATGGTCACGTTGTCCGGCTGGGGCTCCGGCTCGTCCGCGGCGCCGTCCGTCGCCTCGTTCAGCACCTTCGAGGCCAGCTCGGCGGTGGTCGCGGTGACCGTGACGTCCGCGCCCCGGTTCCAGCGGGAGACGAGGAGGGTCCAGCCATCCCCCTCCGCCAGCGTCGCGCTGCGGTCGTCGTCGCGGGCCACCCGAAGCACCCGCGCCTCCTTCGGCAGCAGGGTCGCCCCGGTGCGCACCCGGTCGATGTTGGCCGCGTGCGAATACGGCTGCTCACCCGTCGCGAAGCGGCCGAGGAACAGCGCGTCGACGACGTCGGACGGCGAGTCGGAGTCGTCGACGTTGAGCCGGATCGGCAGCGTCTCGTGCGGCTTGGCAGACATGCCGCCATGATCCGGCAACGGGACCCGCCGCGCACCCGTTTTCCGAAGTGGGCGGAGAGTGTCGGGTGTGCGCCGAGCTTCCGGAGTATCCGGAGTGTCCCCCCGGCCCTGCTGCGCGCCGCCGATCCCGGATACCTGCCCCGGGGGTGATTTCCGCCCTTACTGTCGTCCCTGATGGGGCGTCATGAGTGGCATTCGGGGGCTCGGCGGTGGCGACTCACCGCCCTGCTCGGTGTGGGCGTGGCCGCGCTCGCCCTGATCGTGACAGTGGTCGACACGCTCCCCGGGGGTTGACCAGGCCCGACACCAGCGCCGGGTCGGTAGGCGCCTGCGTCGGCAGGTGGTCGACCCGCTCCATGTCCTTCGCGCCCCACGGGATCGCCGGGGTCACGTCGGCGACCGTGCCGTTGCTCAGCCACAGCAGCCGTACGGTCGGCCTGTCGTGGGCGTAGACCCAGTCCATCGCGGCGGCCTCGCCGGGCCGGGCCCGCTCGAAGGACTCGTCGCCCCAACGGGCCACCAGGAAGCCACCCATGAGCAGCAGCGCGGCCACCGGGGCCAGGCTGCCCCTGTCCTCCGCACGCTCCTTCGCCGTGGCACCGGTACGCGGGAACAGGGCGAGACCCGCCGGCAGGGCAGCGCCCGGCAGCGTGAACATGAAGACCTGCAGGGCCATCTCGCCGCCGTACGTCGCGGTACCGGTGCAAGCGCCGCCGCCACCAGTCCCGGACGGCGAACAGCATCATGCCGCCGGCCGTGCCCGAGTCGGTCCGTGCGAGCAGCGCGCCGGTCCCGGCGACGGCGGTCGCGGCGCCCGTGAGCAGCGGTCCCAGGTCCCTCCCCGGTCCTGGTCGTTGCCGTGCGCCGCCCTGGGGTGACGGTGTCCTGAGCCGCATGGTCCGCATGGCCGACTCGCGCAGGCGAACGCGGAGCGTCAGGCGGGCTGCGGACATGACCGTTCCCCGGGGACACCTGATGTCTCCTGGGGGCAAGTCGCCCAATTCCTTTACGGCATCGGCCCGGTGCGGACCGGTTGAGGCGCCGAAAAGTCTTGGCATGGACACTTCCCGTCAACACGCGTCATTGGTACGACGGTTGTGGCAGAGATCCTGCTAAAGGGAGGTTCCATGAGACGTTCCCGAATTACGGCATACGTGACTTCGCTCCTCCTCGCATCCGGCCTCGCACTCGCCGGAGCCGCAACCGAGGCGCAGGCGGCGACCGGTGGTTATGTGGCGCTCGGTGACTCGTACTCGTCCGGGGTCGGCGCCGGCAGCTACATCAGTTCGAGCGGCAGCTGCGACCGCAGCACGAAGGCCTACCCGTATCTGTGGAACGCCGCCCACAGCCCGTCCTCGTTCTCGTTCCTGGCCTGTTCGGGCGCCACCACGGACGACGTGCTCTCCGGCCAGCTCGCCACGCTCAGCTCCGCCACCACCCTGGTCTCGATCACCATCGGCGGCAACGACGCCGGTTTCGCGGACGTCATGACGACCTGTGTGCTCAGCTCCGACAGCACCTGCCTGTCCCGGATCGACACCGCCGAGGCCTACGTCGACTCCACACTCCCCGGCAAGCTCGACACCGTGTACGACGCCATCACCGCCAGGGCTCCCCACGCCAGGGTCGTCGTGCTCGGCTATCCCCGCTTCTACAAGCTGGGCACCACCTGCCTCGGCCTCTCCTCGACCAAGCGCTCCGCCATCAACAACGCCGCCGACTACATCGACGCCGCGATCGCCAAGCGCGCCGCCGACCACGGCTTCGTCTTCGGCGACGTCCGCACCACGTTCACCGGCCACGAGATCTGCTCCAGCAGCTCCTGGCTGCACAGCGTCAACTGGCTGGACATCGGCGAGTCGTACCACCCCACCGCGTCCGGCCACTCCGGCGGCTATCTGCCGGCCCTGACCAACAACGCGTGAGCTTCGGTACGTCAGTCCGAACCTGAAGGCGAAGGCGAAGAGGAGGCCCCGTCGGACGGGGTCTCCGTCGTCCTGGTGCAGGTCACGGAGAACGGCACCGAGTCGGACGTCACCGTCACCGGGCTGCGCACCTCGACGGCGATCGCGTCCTTCAGCGTCCCGCTGTCGGACCAGGTCGTCACGGTCACCTTGGTCTGCCGGGTCTTCCCGCCGCCGTCCGGGAAGGACAGCGTCTTCCACCCCTGGTCGTCGAGCGACCCCTTCTTCAGCACCCAGCGGTACTGCACCTCCGCGGGCACCCTGCCGACCGTGAACGTCGCCGTGAAGGCGGGGGCCTGCCCGGTCGGCGGAGGGCAGCTCCCCGAGTAGTCGGTGCCGGACCCGGTCACGCCGACCCTCACGCTCTGCGCCGCCGCACTGCTGCTCGCCGACGGCGACGGCGACGGCGTCGTGGACTCCGTCCTGCCGCTCCGGCTGGGCGCCGGGGAGCTGAGGCTGCCGGCCGACTGGCTGGGACCGGCGTTGCCGTCGCCCTTCTCGCCGTTGCCACCGTTGAGCAGGGCGTACGTGAGCCCGCCGAGCGCGAGGACGACCAGCACCAGCCCGATGATCAGCACGGTACCGGCCCTGCGGTTTCCGTCGCGGTCGGACGCGGGCGGCCGGGTGTCCGTGGGAGCGGGCAACGGCGTGGTGGGGGACGGCGGTTGCTGCTGACGGGCGACACGTGTCGGGGCGTCGTACCGCCCCGGTATCGGCACGGTGGCGGCGGGGCCGGGGGTGCCCCCGAACGAGGGCGTGCCGCCCGACGCGATCAGCCGCAGGTCCTGCTCGGCCTGTTCGGCCGGCAGCCGCCCGGCCGGATCCTTGCGGAGCAGCCCCTCGATGACCGGAGCAAGGGCACCCGCACGGTGGGGCGGGGGCAGCTCCTCGTCCACCACGGCACGGAGCGTGTTCAGCGGGGTGTCCAGCCGGAACGGGGAGGTGCCCTCCACCGCCGCGTACAGCAGCACTCCGAGCGACCAGAGGTCCGACTCGGGGCCGAACGCGCGCCCCAACGCCCGCTCCGGGGCCAGATACTCGGGTGAACCGATCACCTCGCCGGTCATGGTCAGCGCCGAGCTGCCCTCGACGGTGGCGATCCCGAAGTCGGTGAGCACCACCCGCCCGTCGTTCGACAACAGCACGTTGCCCGGTTTCACGTCCCGGTGCAGCACCCCGGCGGCGTGCGCGGCCCGCAGCGCGGACAGCACCTCGGCGCCGATGCCGGCCGCCCGCTGCGGGGACATCGGGCCCTCGGAGTCCAGTACGTCCGCGAGGGACACCCCGCGGATCAGCTCCATGACGATCCAGGGCCGCCCGCCCTCCATCGCCACGTCGTACACCGTCACCACGTTGCGGTTCGCGACCCGGGCCGCGGCCCAGGCCTCGCGCTCCAGACGGGCGTACATCCGCTCGACGTCGGAGCCGGGCAGCCCGGCCGGCGCCCGCACCTCCTTGACGGCGACCTCGCGGCCCAGCACCTCGTCCCGGGCCCGCCACACGGTGCCCATGCCACCCTCACCGAGCGGGGACAGCAGTCTGTAGCGGCCCGCGATCACTCGCTCACGGCCCGGCTCTTCGGTCACGGGTGCTCCCCACGGCAGCTCGCGCTGATTCATCACAAACGTAACTCAGAGCAGTGCGGATGCGGCGCCCTTGAGGACCAGTCCGGCGCCCAGGGCCACTACCACGAGCGCCGAGGCGAGCGGGGTGGTCCTGCGGACCAGTGTGGCCATGGGGTGGGTGGTCCACCGTGGGCGTTTGTCCAGCACCCGGGTCATTTCCGTACCCAGCTTGACGACGGCGAATCCGGCGGCGGTCAGGGTCAGTGCGAGACCGACGCCGTAGGCGACGACGAGCAGCAGTCCGAACCAGGCCTGCCCGAGGGCGGCGGCGCCGACGAGCACGACCACGGCGGAGGGGCTCGGGACCATGCCCCCGGCGAAGCCGAGGAGGAGGGTGCCGCGCAGGGTGGGGGCCGTGGAGTGGGTGTGGGTGAACCCGCCGTGACTGTGCGCCAGGCCGGTGTGGCCGTGGTCGTGGTCGTGGCCGTGGCCATGAAGGTGGTCATGCCCGTGGTCGGGTCCGTGCGTGTGGGCGCGCGTGTGTTCCTGCGCCCCGACCAGGGCCGGCTCCCGCACCTCGGACACCTCGTGCTGGTGATCGTGATGATGGTGGTGGCCGTGGTCGGGTGTGGGTGTGGGTGTGGGTGCGGGTGTGTGCCGGTGCTCCCGGTTCCGCCATGCCCTGCGGGTCAGGTTCGCGCCGGCCGCCAGGACCATGAGGCCGCTCGCGATGCCCAGCCAGGCGATCACCGACGGAGTGGCCGCCGAGCCCGCCGTGACCAGGATGCCGAGGGCCACCACGCCCAGGGTGTGGGTGACCGTGACCGACGCCGCCAGCGGGAGGACGTCGCGCAGGCGCGCGCGGCCGCCGCGGGCCGCCGCCGTCGCCGCCATCAACGTCTTGCCGTGGCCCGGTGCGAGCGCGTGCATCGCCCCGAGTCCGATCGCGATGAACAGCGCGATCGCCGCGAAGCCGACGGTGAGGTGGTTGCGGGCGACCAGGTCGGTCAGGGCCTGGGTCCAGCGGTCGACGCCCCGGGGAAGGATCGCGGCACCCGGGGCGTCCTGGCGTTCCTCGGCGAGGGCCGGGCCGCCCGGCCGCACGCGCACCGCGGCGGACGTGACGTCGGCCGGGGAGGAGAGCAGGTCCTTGGGGTAGCTGGTGAGTTCGTGGGAGACGGAGGTCCTCGGTACGTCCGTCGCGGTCAGTGTCATCCGGTCGCCGCGCGCCGTGATCTCCCGCCAGCCGGGACCCGTGTCGGCGCCCGCGCTGTGGAAGGAGAGGTCGGCCGTGCCGCCCTCGGGCAGGGGCGCGGTGAACCGGCACTCTACACGGAGGGTGTGCAGACCGGCCTGGCCGGGCCGCAGTTCCGCGTGGCCGGCCGCGACGGTGAGCGCGGTCGCCCTGCCGCCGACGGTGAGTCTGCTGCCGTCGGCCGCGGTCGCGCAGCGCTGCTCGGCCCACCTGGCCGTGCCCAGCCGCTTCAGGTCCGGTTTGGCCTGCGTCGCCGGGATCTCGGCCAGGTCCTCGACATGGTCGACGCGGAGCTGCCCGGGGGCGGCGACCAGACCGTCGTACTTGTTGACCGTGAAGTTGCCGAGCGGGTGGGCGCTCGCGGCCGTGGCCGGCAGGAGCGTGAGGCCGCCGGCCATGACGAACAGGGCGGCGGCGCGGCGGAGGTTCACTTCGAGTCCTCCAGCGCCTTGCGGGCCGTACGCGCGCCCAGCGGGGAGAAGCCGGGGTTGAGCGCGAGGGCCTTGGTGAGGGCGGTCCGGCCGGCCGTCCGGTCGCCGTCGGCCAGCTCGATCATGCCCAGGTGGTAGCCGAAGGAGGCGTTGCGGTAGCCGGTGGCGGTGGCCCGGCGGGCGTACGGCAGCGCTTCCTCGTCCTTGCCGTTGACGTGCAGGGCCCAGGCCAGCGCGTCCGCCGTGTGCACCGTGCGGCGGCGGGCCCACTCGGCGCGGGCCGCCTTCAGTGCCTCGGCCTTGTCGCCGTGGTCGGCGGCGGCGAGCGCGGTGTCGAGGTCGGCGTTGACGCCGTTGGCGCGGGCGAGCGCGATCCAGGCCTCGACGAGCGCGTACTGGTCCGCCGCCTTCGCCCGGTCGCCCTTGGCGTTACGGTCCTCGTACAGCTCACCGAGTTCGACGAGGGGCTGGGGCAGGGGGTAGCGGGAGACGACCAGTTCCATGCCCTTGATGGCGTCGGCCCGGTCGCCGGTCGCCGCCTGGGCGCGGGCCCGGCCCTCCAGCGCGGGGAGGTAGTTCTCGTCGGCGGTCAGCGCGCGGGCGTAGTAGTCCAGCGCGCTCCTGTAGTCGCCCTGGTTCCAGGCGAGCAGGCCGAGCTGCGCGGCCACGTAGGCGATGTCGCCCTTCGAGGTGGCCGTGGACAGCGCCTGCTGGAGCACCTGCCGGGCCGTCCGCACGTCGCCCCGCAGCTCCCGCACATACGCGTACCGGGTGAACACCGGTACGCCCGGCTTGCGCCGGTCGGCCAGATCGGCGGCCTTCGCCGCATCGCCGTAGCGGCCGAGTTCGACCAGGGCGTCGATACGGGAGGACAGGGCGCCGGCGTTGTAGGGATTCTGTGCGAGGGCCCGGTCCGCGTAGGTGAGCGCCTGCGCGAACTGGTGCCGGGCGGCTGCGAGCGCGGCCTGGCCGGCCAGTGCCTGGTCGTTGTCCGGGGTGATCCGGAGCGCGCGCCTGAGGGACTTCTCCGCCTGCGGGTAGCGGGACGGATCGCCCTTGGTGCGCGCCTGCTCGACGTAGGCGAGGCCCAGGGTGGCCCAGCTGTCCGAGTCCTTCGGCTGGGTGCGGAGATGGGCCTGGAGGGAGGCGATGCTGCTGTCGAGGTCCCCGCTCGCCAGCATCGCCGGTGACACGGCACTCGACGCGGCCATCGGCGTACCGCCGTCCCCCGACGCCCCGACGGCGATCGCACCACCGGTCAACGCGATGGCCAGCAGCACGGCGGAACCCGCGAGTTGCGCGCGCCGCCAGTTCCGCCCCGCGGCGGCGAAGCGGCGCAGGGCGGTGACCCGCTCGTCGTCCTTCGGGCCGGCGGTCTGCTTGTCGTTCGTACCCGGGGCCATGCCCTCTCCTCGTAGATGTCGCACGGTGGCGCGGCCCGCTGCCGTGGGGGATTGGGTGGGAAGCGGGCCGCGCCGGTCACTGGGGGGCGTTGAGCGCCCCGGAAGGGGCGGGGGACCGCCCCCTTGTCTTCCTCGCGACGGCGTTCAGTACGGCCGCTGCATCCGGCGGCGCCACCAGCCGAACGCCGTGCCGATCAGCAGGACGCCCGCGGCACCCGCGGCCGCGGACCCGGCGATAAGCGTCGTGTTGCTGCTGTCGGAACTGGTCAGGGCGTCACCCAGCGCGCTCTTCGTGCTGCTCCCGGCAGCCTTGGCGAGCGCTCCGCGGGAGCCGGACGTCGGCTCGGCCACGTACGGGAAGTACTTCTCGAAGCCCTTGTCGTTCTTGTCGACCGCGTCGCCCAGGTCGTTCTTCGAACCGACCAGTTCGCCCTCGACGACCTGCAGCGCCTCGTCGATCACGTCGTCGGTGAGCCGGCGCCCGTTCGGGAAGCCCGCGTTGTCGCCGTCGAGGACACCGAGCCGCTTGGGCTTGGCGGTGGGCTTGATGGACGTGTTCAGGCGGAGCATCTCCGACGGCGTCGCGTACGGCTGCTCCTGGTTGAGGCCCTTGACGCCCTTGAGGAACACGTCGACGAGGTCGTTGCGCGGTTCCTTCGGCGCCTTGATGTTGTAGATCGCCTCGATGAGCTTCGGCAGTTCCGGGTTGGTCACGTTCTTGAGGAACTGCGCGTCGTCCTTGGGCTGGGACGCGTTGAACTTGTCCTTGTCCTTCTGCGGGTTGACGACCTCGTTGACCAGCGGGTTGCCGAGGCGCGAGACCTGGGCGTAGTAGCCCTGCGCGTTCCGGCGCTGGGTCGTCGCGTAGATGCCGACGGTGGGACGCGACGCCGACTGCCGGATCAGCGAGTTCGGCACCTGGAGGGCGATCGTGTTGACGTTGTAGCCCTTCAGGGTGTCCCGGCCGACCTCGGAGAGGTTGCCGCCGTACAGCAGGTCGAAGACGCGCAGGTCGGCGAAGAACGGGTCGTCCGCCTGGCCGGCGAAGGTCGCGCCGCCGTTGACCGTCTTGTAGATGGCCTGGGAGCGCAGCTTCCCGTAGTCCGGCATCGACGCCTTGCCGACGTCCGAGGGGGCCGCCGGCACGTCGCTGGCGATCCTCGTCGTGTGCTGCTGCCTGCCGTTCCTGAACTTGATCAGGTCGAGGTTGTACGCCTGCGTGACGTTCAGGTCGGGGTCGGTCAGGTTGTCGACCACACCCGTGTTGTAGAGGAACGTCTTCTTGTTCTTGATCTGGGTGCGGAAGGTGTAACGGAAGATCAGGTCGTCCTTCGCGTCACCGTTGTTGTCGATGTGGATGTCGTACTGGGCGTCGTCGGCGAACTGGTAGAAGTTCGGGCCGCCCGCCGGTTCCTCGAAGGGGATGTAGTCCGACACGATGGTCGTGGTGTCGGGCTTGTCCGGGCTGACGAACGCGTACAGGTCCGTGTTGTCGTACTGCGGGGTGCCCGAGATGAGCGGGGCTTCCCGGTGGGAGGAGGCGGAGGCCGCTCCCGGTTCCAGCGCGGCGACGCTGGCGGCTGTGATCCCGCCGGTGGCCAGTGCCCCACAGATGAGCGAGACAAGGCCCTTGCGCCCCGCGCCACTCCTGGAGATTAGAGGTGTCATGCCGTCCGTCCCTCGGTCCCAACTTGCTTGACGGACGGGTATACGGAACGGGACGGCCGTTTGGATTGGTCGGAAGAAAAAAATCTTTTCTTCCTGCTCGACCCGCGTTTTCGGCCCGTGCGTACGTACTTCTGCCGGAGGTGCGTCAGTTGCGAATGCCTGGTGTGGGAGGACGGGCCGGGTGCGGCCACAGAAGGGGGAACGGGGTGGAGGCGGACGAACTGCTGGTGCTCGTCGCGGCCGGCGACCAGAAGGCGTTCGAGGACCTCTACGGACTGGTGTCCGGTCCGGTGTTCGGACTTGTGCGACGCGTGGTCCGGGACCCCGCCCAGTCCGAGGAGGTGGCCCAGGAGGTGCTCCTCGAACTCTGGCGCTCCGCACCCAAGTTCGATCCGGCCCGTGGCAGTGCCCTGTCCTGGATCCTCACCCTCGCCCACCGCCGCGCCGTCGACAGGGTGCGCAGCGCCCGCGCGGCCGGCGAACGCGAGCAGCGCGAGGCGCTGCGCGCGGGCGAACCTGCCTTCGACCAGGTCGCCGAGGAGGTGGAGGCCGGGCTGGAGCGCGAATGGGTACGCCGGTGCCTGGACCGCCTCACCGCCCTGCAGCGCCAGTCGGTCACCCTCGCCTACTACGACGGCTACACCTACCGCGAGGTTGCCGAGCGGCTCAAACTGCCGCTGGGCACGGTCAAGACACGGATGCGCGACGGACTCACCCGGCTGCGTGACTGCCTGGGAGGTGCCGTATGAGCCTGGTCGGCCGCCTGTTGCACCGCGAGGACCTGCACTCGCTGGCCGCGCCCTACGCCCTGGACGCCCTGGAGCCCGGCGAACGGCGCCGCTTCGAGAAGCACCTGGGGGGCTGCGACCGGTGCGCTGCCGAGGTCCGGGCGCTGACCGAGGACGCGGTACGGCTGGCCTGGTCCACGGCGGCCCCGCCGCCCCACGCGATGCGCGACCGGGTCCTGGCCGCCGTACGTGCCACCCCGCAGGCGGCGGTTCCCGCCCGGGAGCGCGTTCCCAATCTGCCGCCGCACGTCTGGGGTGCGCAGCCCCCGCCGCCGCGCAGACGGCAGCGCCCGCTGTTCGTGCCGTTCGCCACCGCCACCGCGGCGGCCGCGCTGGTCGTCGCCTCCCTGTTCGCGGTGCAGGCCGGCCGGACCCAGGACCAACTCGACGCGGCGCGAGCCCAGTCGAGTGAGATCGCCCACGTCCTGGCCGCGACCGACGCCCGTGCGGCCAGCGGCAAGGACGCCCAGGGCCGAAGCATCGGAGCCGTGGTCTCCGCTTCGGAGCGGCAGGCCGTCGTCACGCTCAGCGGATACGGCGCGCTGTCGAAGGGGCGCGTGCACCAGCTCTGGCTCATGCGCCCCCATGCGCAACCGCGCTCCCTCGGGCTTTTCAAGACCGACACGCCCTTGGTCGCGACCGGTCTCGACACGTCCGCCACGTCACTCGCCGTAACCGTCGAGCCCGCCGGTGGCTCTCCGCAGCCCACCAGCCAGCCGATTGTCCAACTCGCCCTGAAATCGGTCGGATTCGGAGAGTAGCCTAAGAGGGGTCGTCAACAGCCTTGCGGGAAAGGTGAATCCTGTGACCGCGATACACGAGTGCCCCATCGGGGCGATAGGGTTACCCTGCCCGGGCCGGGTGGACTCGTACGGGTGGGGAGTGACATGGAACAGATAACACGCAGCAGGGCGAGGGTTCCTGCGATCACCTGCGGGAGCAGCGCGACCAGTTCGCGCCTCGACCGCCATCTGTCGGTACTGGCGGGTCCCGCCATACCGCAGCAGCAGGCGATCGAGGCGACGTCACTGATGCGTGAGCTGACCGCGCGTGAGCCCGCACGCCGCAGCGACCGGGGTGCGCGGGTCAGCCGCGTCTCCCTCTTCGCGCCGCTTCGTCGGCTACGCCGTTCGCTGTTCGGCGGCAGCGACAAGCACTGACCGTCAGGCTCGCGCTCAGGCAGCCACACCGTCCCGGCGCAGCGCTGCTGTCTCGGCGTCCGTCATCCCCACGGCACGCAGCAGCGCGTCGGTGTGCTGTCCGAGCGCGGGTACGTCCCCCATCCGCGCCTCGTCCCCGCCCGGCAGCGTGATGGGCGGCAGCAACGCACGCAGCGGTCCGACCGGCGACCCCACCTCCCGCCACCGTTCCCGGGCGGCCAGCTGCGGATGTTCCGCCAGCTCGGACAGGTCCCGCAGCCGCGCGCACGCGATGCCCGCGGCTTCCAGGCGTGCCACCGCCTCGTCCGCGCCGACCGATCCGAGAGCGGCCGCGACCAGCTCGTCGGTCCGTGCCCGGTTCGCCGCCCGCGCCGCGTTCGTCGCGAACGCCGGATCCGAACCCAACTCCGGCCGCCCGATCACCTGTTCGGCAAGCCGTCGCCACTCCCGGTCGTTCTGCACCGACAGCAGCACCCGCCCGCCGTCCCCGGTCGGATAGGCGTCGTACGGCGCGATCACCGCGTGCGCCAGACCGGTGCGCTCCGGCGGGGTCCCGCCGTGCAGGGTGTGGTGCAGCGGATGCCCCATCCACTCGGCCAGCGCGTCCAGCATGGACACCTCCACCGGCCCGCCCCGGCCGGTCGTGCCGCGCCGCACCAGCGCCGCGAGGACGCCGGAGAAGGCGTACATGCCCGCCGCGATGTCCGCCGCCGGGATCCCGGCCTTCACCGGCTGCTGAGGCGTGCCGGTGACCGACACCAGCCCCGCCTCGCACTGCACGAGCATGTCGTACGCGCGTTTGCCGGCGTACGGACCCGACGCGCCGTATCCGGAGACGTCCACGGCGACCAGGCGGGGGTGCGCGGCGCACAGCGTGGCCGCGTCCAGGCCGAGCCGGGCGGCGGCTCCCTGCGCGAGGTTCTGCACGAAGACGTCGGCGCCCGCGACGAGTCGTCTCACGACGTCCAGTCCGCGCGGGTCCTTCAGGTCCAGCGCGATGGACTCCTTGCCCCGGTTGCACCACACGAAGTGCGAGGCGAGCCCCTTGGCGGCGGTGTCGTAGCCGCGCGCGAAGTCGCCGCCGTCGATCCGCTCGACCTTGACCACCCGGGCGCCCAGATCGGCGAGCTGCCGGGTGGCGAACGGTGCCGCGACGGCCTGTTCGACGGCGACGACGGTGATGCCCTCCAGGGGCAGAGGGAGACGGTCCATGGCCTGGATCATGTCCCGCCACCGGCGGTCCTGTCAGCAGGAGGACGGCGACCAGGAGCGCGCTCCGGGCGCGCGGACCCGCGACCGGATGGGGCGCCGGCCGAGCGGACCCGTGGCGGCGGCGCGTCGCCGAACAGGTGGCGCTCGCGGACCGCCCGGCCCGGAGGCGGACCGCCTCGGGTGCGTATCCGCGGAGGACCCGCGGCGTTCGCGGAGGACCCGGAGCCCCTCGGCCCGGCATCGTGGGGCTTGGCGGGCGGCGGAAGGGGACCGGACGGGTGCTGGGCGCGTTCACACCGTCGTAGCCCGTGCGGACGAGTCACAGCAGCGTCAGTTGACCTGCCGGGCCCTCTTCCGTGTGCTCCAGGATCGACGCCGGTCTGCGGGCTGCCTCCGGGGGCGGGAGCACGCCCGCCGCCGTCAGCTCCGCCGCCGTGATCCGGGTCTCGATCTCCAGGGCGGCCCGCTGGGACCGTACGTCCGCGAGCAGGGTCAGGACCGTGATGAGCTCCAGCAGATCCGACGTCCACGCCTGGGGCCAGGACTGCGGAACGATCGCCGCCAGCGTCCCCGGTCGTGCCGGGGCGGTCCGGGCCGCGAACCATGCCTCCAGGACCCGCACCTCACCCGCCGCGAACTCCCAGGCCTGCGGCGGTACCGGTGAGACGCGGCCCTCGTCGATGTGCAGGGTCTCCTCCTCCGGGTCGTAGCGGATCGTGAGGGGGCGGGAGGGGAGCGGGGCGCGGACGTAGGGGCGGCGGCCGCCGGGGAGCTTCGGGCGTTCGCCGTCCCGGCGGAGCAGCCACAGGGCCCGCCGGCCCAGCCGCACGCCCCGGGACCACAGGTCGGGGTCCTCGGTGAGCGGGACCGTGTGGTCCGGGCGGATCACCGCCAGGGCCCAGGCCAGCACGTCCGGCGGGGCGAGGGCATGGCCCAGGCGGTCGGCGAGGTGTGCCAGCAGGCCCGGTGCCAGGTTCGGTTCGCCGCCGCCCGGGCGGCGGTACAGCGGGCGGACACGACCGGCACGGAGCGTGGGCAGCAGGGAGGTCGCCAGCAGCGGCATGCCCTCGGCCGACTCCACCGCGAAGATCTGGTGGCCGTCGGCCACCCGCCACAACTCCGGGCGGGCCGCGTCGATGAGGCGGTGGTCCGGAAGGAGCCATTCCTCGTCGAAGGGGGCGGACAGCACGCGGACCGGGTCCGCGCACGGGCCCGAGGCCCCCGCCAGCCGCTCCGTGCCGGTCGGCTGCCCCGGCAGCTGGGGCACGGCCGAATGGAGGGTCCGGGCGCGCGTCGGTTCGAACAGGGCCTCGCGCTCCGGGCCCTCGGCCTTCAGGAGCGCGTCCCAGCGGGCCCTGAGGGTCGCCGGATCGGGGGCCGTCGGCCACCCCCGGCCGAGCCGTAGTGGTGCGACGGACCACGGCATGAGGTCCGCCAGCGGCGGAGCGTCGTCGTGCGTCACGCCCGGCATCGTACGACGAGTTCAGGTGGCGTCGAGGGTGACCGTGAAGGAGAAACGGTCGCCCCGGTAGTGGATGACCGCCAGGTCCAGGACCCGGCCGGCGGTGTCGTAGGTGACTCCGGTGTAGTGCAGGATCGGGCTGAGGAGGGGGACCTGGAGCAGCCGGGCCGTCTCCGGGTCGGCCAGCCGGGCCTCGACCGTGTCCGTGATACGGCTGATGTCCGCGCCGACCACGTCGCGGAGCACCTTGGTCATGGGCCGTCGGGCCAGGTCCTGCGGATCGATGCGCTCGGCCAGTTCGGGACGGACGTGGTTGCGGGCGTGGTTGGTGGGCTCGCCGGTCTGCTCGTCACTGCGCAGCCGGTGGTACGTCGCCACCTCGTCGAGATCCGGGAAGTACTCGGTGAGTTCACCCGCCACGGGTGCCGTGCCGTGGTCCAGCAGTTCGGCCGTCATGCCGGACTGCTGGGCCACGATCGCGTCCACCGAGCCGAGGAGCCGTACCGGGGTGCCCCGCCGCACGTCCGGTTCGATGAAGGTGCCCCGGCGGCGGTGCCGGCTGATCAGGCCCTCGTCCTCCAGTTCCTTCAGCGCCTGCCGCATGGTCAGCACGCTCACGCCGTAGTGCTCCGCGAGCTGTTCCTCGGTGGGCAGCCGGAGCGGATCCCGGGGCGAGCGCCCGAGTATCGAGGCGCGCAGTGACTGCGACACCTGATACCAGAGCGGCAGCTTGCGGTTCAGGACGATCGAGTCCGGGGCGAAGGAGGTCACAGGGCATCCGTACCGTCGGGGGATCTTCAGTGCAAGGGCCGGAAGTGGCGCTCCAGGCCCTGCCACACGTCGTCGTAGCGCTGTTGCAGATGCTCGGCGGTCGCCGCCTGCGGGGTGAGCGTGACCGGCCAGCGGGTCTCGAACATGAAGGCGAGGCCGTCGTCGACCTTCTGCGGACGCAGTTCGGCCGCGCTCGCCCGGTCGAACGTCTCCCGGTCCGGACCGTGCGCGGACATCATGTTGTGCAGGGAGCCGCCGCCCGGCACGAACCCCTCCGCCTTCGCGTCGTAGGCGCCCTCCACCAGGCCCATGTACTCGCTCATCACGTTCCGGTGGAAGTACGGCGGCCGGAAGGTGTTCTCGCCCACCAGCCAGCGCGGGGCGAAGACCACGAAGTCGACCCCCGCCAGGCCGGGAGTGTCCGACGGGGACGTCAGCACCGTGAAGATCGACGGATCGGGGTGGTCGTACGAGATGCTGCCGATCACGTTGAAGCGGCGGAGATCGTAGAGGTAGGGCACATGTGTGCCGTGCCAGGCGACGACGTCCAGTGGGGAGTGGTCATATGTGCTGGTCCACAGGCTGCCGCAGAACTTGTTGACCACCTCCACCGGACCCTCAACGTCCTCGTAGGCGGCCACGGGGGCCTGGAAGTCGCGGGCGTTGGCGAGGCCGTTGGCGCCGATCGGGCCGAGGTCGGGGAGGCGGAAGGGCGAGCCGTAGTTCTCGCACACATAGCCGCGGGCCGTGGCCTCCAGCAGGTCCACCCGGAAGCGGACCCCACGGGGGATCAGCGCCATGTGTCCCGGCTCCACGTGCAGCAGGCCGAACTCGGTGCGCAGCAGCAGCCCGCCGCGCTCCGGGACGATCAGCAGTTCACCGTCCGCGTCCGAGAAGACCCGCTCCATCGAGGAGTTGGCGTGGTACAGGTGCACGGCCATGCCGGTGCGCTGGGTCGCGTCGCCGTTGCCGCCGAGGGTCCACAGGCCCGCGAGGAAGTCCGTACCGGGGGCCGGCTCGGGCAGCGGGTTCCAGCGCAGCCGGTTCGGGTCCGGGGCGACGTCGGTGAAGGGCGCGGTGCGCAGCGCCCCGTCGCCCGCGGCCCGGGTGAACGCCGGGTGGGCGGCGGAGGGGCGGATCCGGTACAGCCAGGAGCGGCGGTTGTTGACCCTCGGCTCGGTGAAGGCCGTACCGCTGAGCTGCTCCGCGTACAGGCCGAGAGGGGCGCGCTGCGGGGAGTTGCGGCCCTCGGGCAGGGCGCCCGGCACCGCCTCCGAGGCGTGTTCGTTGCCGAACCCCGACAGGTACGCCAGCCCTTCCGCGGTCTTCCGCGCTCCCTCACGCTCGAACACGCTCGCGCGGGAGGTGCCCCCATCGCTCATGATCGCTCCCTGGACCGGTGAGTGCCTGATTCCTATGTATCACCGTAGGATTGAGTGGGGGCGGGTGCAAGAGGGCCGGGATCATCCCTGCGAGGGACGGCGAGAACCCGACTCCAGGGGGATCCGGTCCACGGCGCGCTGTTCTACGCTCCCGGGCATGTCGTGGACGCGTGGACTGCCGGGCGCGCTCGCGGCCGGCGCGCTGCTGCTGGTCGCTGCGGCGGCTTGCGGGACCGGGGAGGCGCACGAGCAGCGGGAGACGGGGGCGCCCTCACCGGTGGGCAAGATCCTCGACGACACGGACGAGGGCGGACGCCACTACCGGGAGGCCGGCGGGAAGCAGGCGCCCGAGGTGGGCACGGTGGTCACGCCGGACACCGCCGGAGGCTGGGACGTACGGCTCGACGTGCACCGCTTCCACCTCTCCCCGGCCGGTACCGCGGCCCGGGCGGTCGACGGGCACGGCCTCGCCTACCTCTTCGTGGACGGCGACCTGGTGACCCGACTGCGCACCCCCGTCTACCACCTCCCCGCCAGGCTCGTCCCGCAGGGCACCCACCACGTCACCGTCCGCCTCTACGCGGACGACGGCACGGTGTGGGTCGTCCACGGCAAGCCGGTCGAGAGCACGGCGGACGTCACGGCATCGGGGGCGGAGACGGTCACGCCGACGGGGACGGACGGACCCCCGCCCGGATGAGTGCATGGGCCATCCGTCTCCGTACTGGGGGGCGAGGTTCACCTGATCCCCGCGGAAAGGCATCATGAAGCCCGTGCCCCCAGCGCCCCCGCTTCGTAAAGCTCCTGTCCAGCGCCGCAGTGCGGAACGGCTGACCAGGATTCTCGACGCCTGCGCCGACCTCCTCGACGAGGTGGGCTACGAAGAGCTGAGCACCCGGGCCGTCGCGGTGCGCGCGGCGGTGCCCATCGGCTCGGTCTACCGCTTCTTCGGCAACAAGCGGCAGATGGTGGACGCCCTCGCCCAGCGCAACCTGGAGCGCTACACCGAGCGGGTCGCCGAGCGGCTGAAGGACGCGCCGAAGGGCGACTGGCGTGCGGCGATGGACGCGGTGCTGGACGAGTACCTGGCCATGAAGCGCACCGCCCCCGGATTCTCGCTCGTCGACTTCGGCAACCAGATACCCGTCGGCGCCCGCCACGCGGAACCCAACCGCAGGGTCGCCGACCGCCTCACCGACCTGCTCTCCGGCTACATCGGCCGCACCCCGGACGAGGCCCTGCGCCGCACGTTCCTGGTGGCCGTGGAGACCGCCGACACCCTGGTCCACCTGTCCTTCCGGATGGACCCGGAGGGCGAGGAGACGATCATCGCGGAGACGCGGGAACTGCTGCGGGCCTATCTGGCGCGGGTGCTGGACTGAGACGAGACCCTCGTGACCTGGACTTTTGCGCTTATTGCTCGCGTGTCAACGTCTTGTTAACGACGTTTGGCGCGACCTAACGTCATCGCACCGCCGGCCCTGGCGGGAGTTCAAGGGCGAACGTTAGGTGTTCCACTCATGCTGACCATCCTCGGCTTCACCATGATCGCGACCTTCCTGGTCCTGATCATGCTGAAGAAGATGTCGCCGATCGCGGCGCTCGTCCTGATACCCGCGCTGTTCTGCGTGTTCGTCGGCAAGGGGGCCGAGCTCGGCGACTACGTCATCGACGGCGTCACCAGCCTCGCGCCCACCGCGGCGATGCTCATGTTCGCGATCGTCTACTTCGGTGTGATGATCGACGTCGGTCTGTTCGACCCGATCGTCAAGGGGATCTTGAAGTTCTGCAAGGCCGACCCGCTGCGGATCGTCGTCGGTACGGCTCTGCTCGCCGCGATCGTCTCCCTCGACGGCGACGGCTCCACCACCTTCATGATCACCGTCTCGGCGATGTACCCGCTGTACAAGCGCCTGAAGATGAGCCTGGTCGTGATGACCGGGGTGGCCGCGATGGCCAACGGCGTGATGAACACGCTGCCCTGGGGCGGACCGACGGCACGCGCGGCGACCGCCCTCAAGCTGGACGCGAGCGACATCTTCGTGCCGATGATCCCCGCGCTCGCCGTCGGACTCCTCTTCGTGATCGCCCTCGCGTACGTCCTCGGCCGCCGTGAGCGCAAACGGCTCGGCGTGCTGACCCTGGACGAGGCGCTGGTGGAGGAGACCGAGACCGTCCTGGTGGGGGCCGCCGGGCCGCTCGCGCGTACCGGCGGCGGTCCGGGCCCCATGCCCGCCGGGCAGCCCCCGGCCGACGAGGACTTCCAGGGCCTGGACCCGCACCGCGAGACCCTGCGTCCCGGGCTGTACTGGTTCAACGCGCTGCTCACGGTCGCCCTTCTCGCTTCGATGATCATGGAGTGGCTGCCGATCCCGGTGCTGTTCCTGCTCGGCGCCGCGCTCGCGCTGACGGTCAACTTCCCGCAGATGCGCGCCCAGAAGGCCCGCCTCGGCGCGCACGCCGAGAACGTCCTCAACGTCTCCGGCATGGTCTTCGCCGCCGCCGTCTTCACCGGGGTCCTCCAGGGCACCGGCATGGTGGACCACATGGCCGGCTGGCTCGTCGGCAACATCCCCGACGCCATGGGCCCGCACCTGGCCCTCGTCACCGGCGTGCTCAGCATCCCGCTCACGTACTTCATGTCGAACGACGGCTTCTACTTCGGGATCCTCCCGGTCCTCGCCGAGGCCGGCCAGGCGCACGGAGTCTCCTCCGTGGAGATCGCCCGCGCCTCGATCGTCGGCCAGCCCCTGCACATGTCGAGCCCGCTGGTACCCGCCGTCTACGTCCTGGTAGGCATGGCCAAGGTCGAGTTCGGCGACCACACCCGCTTCGTCGTCAAGTGGGCCGCCCTCACCTCACTCGTGGTGCTGGGGGCAGGAATCCTGTTCGGCATCATCTGACCTGCTCCACGGAGGACTTCACCATGGCGCCCGGCAGGAACCGCGGCTGGCTGCTCCGCCTCGTCATCGCCTTCGGCTTCGCGCAGGGCGCGGTGTCGATGGCCCGACCCGCCGTCTCGTACCGGGCGCTCGCGCTCGGCGCCGACGAACGGGCCGTCGGTGTCATCGCCGGCGTCTACGCCCTGCTCCCGCTCTTCGCCGCCGTCCCGCTCGGCCGCCGTACCGACCACGGCCGCTGCGCGCCCCTGCTGCCGGTCGGCGTGGTGCTGATAGCCGGCGGCTGCGCGCTCAGCGGCCTCGCGAACTCCCTCTGGGCGATGGCCCTGTGGAGCGGGGTGATGGGCCTCGGCCACCTCTGCTTCGTGATCGGCGCGCAGTCGCTGGTGGCCCGCCAGTCGGCCCCGCACGAACAGGACCGCAACTTCGGCCACTTCACCATCGGCGCGTCGCTCGGGCAGCTGGTCGGACCGATCGCCGCGGGTGCGCTGATCGGCGGGCCCGACATGGCCGGCAGCAGCGCGCTGGCCCTCGTGGTGGCGGGTGCGGGGGCGGCGGTCGCGGTCGGCTCGCTGTGGCACATCGAGGACCGTACGGCGGTGACGTGCCGTCACGAGCGGGGCGTCCGCGTCCCGGTGGGCGGCATCCTGCGGGCCCGGGGGGTCCCGGCGGGCATGCTGATCAGCCTGTCGGTCCTGTCCGCGACCGACATCCTGACCGCGTATCTCCCGGTGGTCGGCGAGCACCGCGGCATCGCGCCGGCCGTGATCGGAGTCCTGCTCAGCATCCGTGCGGGGGCGACGATCGCCTGCCGGCTGGTCCTCACGCCGTTGCTGCGGCTGCTCGGCCGGCCGCTTCTGCTGACCCTGACGTGTTTCCTGGCGGCCGTGCTGTGCGCCGCGATCGCGCTGCCGGCCCCGGTGTGGGCGCTGGCCCTGCTGCTCGCCGCGCTCGGCTTCTGCCTGGGGGTCGGGCAGCCGCTGTCTATGACGACGGTCGTCCAGGCCGCTCCCGAGGGCGCCCGGTCCACGGCGCTCGCCCTGCGGCTGACCGGCAACCGCCTGGGCCAGGTGGCCGCGCCGGCCGGAGCGGGGCTGGTGGCGGGGGTGGCCGGAGTGGCCGCGCCGTTCGTGATGCTGGGCGCGTTGCTGCTGGTCTCCGCGGGTGTGGCGGTGCGCTCGCCGGGGGCGTCGGGGCGGTCAGGGGGCGCCGGCCCGGAGCCGCGGACGCGGCGCGGGGGCCCGGCGTTGCGCCGCACGAGCGATATCTGACGGCGCGTCGGATGTCGGTGCCACGGGCCGTGGAGTGCATGGGTGACAGTCCAAACGAAAGGTCGATTTGTATGAAAATCGTCTAACTTGGAGGAGCTTGCATGCCCACGCTCACACTGCCCCGCGCCGCCGGTTCCCGAGCGGGCGCCACCGTCGTCCTCACCGCCATCGCCGCGGCGGGTGCGTCGTGGGTGGCGGCGCCGAACGCGGCGGCCGTAGGAGAGAACGGCGACATCAGGATCCACCGGGTGGGCGTGCCCTTCGGCGTGTCCAAGGACGACCCGGTGGTCTGCAGGTTCTATCTCGACGCCGTCAACTTCGACGTCCTCCCCGCCATCGCCTACACCATCACGCCACAGCCCCCGCTGCCCACCGCGGCCACCGTCGCCGGCACCATCCAGCTCGCCGGAGGTGCCGGTCACACCGACCCGCTGGGGCTGGCCGACGGGCAGTACAAGCTCTCGTGGACGGTGTCCGGCGCGTTGAAGGAGAAGGTCTTCCGGGTCAACTGCCGCGACGGCAAGCAGGACGGGGCGCCGGGCCAGAACGGCCCCAACGGCCCCAACGGCGAGAACGGTCAGAACGGCCAGGGTGGTCCCAACGGGCAGATCGAGGACAACCAGCGGGGCGACTCCTGGGTGCAGGGCGGGGACCGCGGCGGCCCGCAGGGCGGTGTGCACGCGGGCGGCGGCGGCCTCGCCGACACTGCGGCCGCGTTCTCGCCGCTGGCGGCGGCGACGGCCGTGGGTCTGGTCGCGGCCAGCGGTGTGGTGTACGTCCGGCTGATCCGCCGTCGCCCCCATGGCGCCGCGTAGGCGCAGACGCAGGCCCTGGTACCGGACCCGCGCCTTCCGCCTCGCCAGGACCGCCCTGCTGGCGATCGTCCTGGTGGCCGTGGTCCGGTGCGGGGGTCCGGGCGGTTCGGACGCCTCGGCGGCGGCCGGCCCGGGCGCGGGCCGGCCCGGGGCCGAGGGGCCCCCGCCCCGCCCGCTGCCCCGGTCCCGGCCGACGTCGATGCGCATCCCCGTCCTGGGCGTCGACGCGCCGGTCATCGGGGTCCGGCTCGACCAGGGGCGGCAGTTGGAGACACCGCCGGTCGACGACCCGAAGCTGATCGGCTGGTTCGAGGGCGGCGCCACGCCGGGCGAGTCCGGGCTCGCGGTGGCCGTCGGCCACCGGGACACCAGGACGGGGCCCGCCGTTTTCGCGGCGCTCGCGCAGGTCAAGCCCGGCAAACGGATCGAGGCCGGGCGCGCGGACGGCCGTACCGCCGTGTACACCGTGGACCGGGTGAAGGTCTACGACAAGGCCGGCTTCCCGAGCGAGGAGGTGTACGGCCAGACCCGGCGTCCCGAACTCCGCGTCATCACCTGCGGTGGTCTCTTCAGCCGGAGGACGGGCTACACCAGCAACGTGGTGGTCTTCGCCCATCTGACCGCGACGCAGTGACCGGGCGGCGGCCCGCACCGCCGGCGCGCGGTGTGCGGCCGTCGCGGCCGGTCGTCGGTTTCCCGCGCCGCCGAGGGGACGTGGCGGTTCCGACCTGGACGAGTGAATCCCGACGGGAAGCCGGGACCAGGGAGGGACAAACCGCCTAAGAAGGTCACATGCGTACTCGTTGGCTCCGTAACCGCTCGGCGCTCGCCCTGGCCGGAGTGCTGTTCGCCGGCACGCCGGCCGCGTACACCGCCCTGGCCGACGGCCGGCCCGCCGCCGTGCCGGCGCGCGGCAAGGCCTACGTCGAGACCCGGCTCTTCTTCGGTACCGCACGGCCGGACGGCGGCCCCGCCGTCACCGACCGGCAGTTCACGGCCTTCGTCGACAAGGAGGTCACCCCGGACTTCCCCGACGGGCTGACCGTGCAGAGCGGGCGCGGGCAGTGGCGGGACGCGCACGGCACGATCGAGAAGGAGCGGTCGTACGAACTGATCCTGCTGTATCCGGAGCCGGCGGCGAAGAGCGGCGACCGGAAGATCGAGGAGATCCGGCGGGCCTACGAGAAGGCCTTCGCGCAGGAGAGCGTGGGGCGGGTGGACGAACAGGCCCGGGTCGACTTCTGACGATCCCGCCGTCCGTCCGTCTCTGGCGCCGAAAAACTATCGCCGCTAGTTTGTGAGGCCTCAGACCCTGCCCGCCGGGAGGAAGCAGCATGAAGGCACACGACGGCCTGTACATCGACGGCGCCTGGCGCGCCGCCGAGAGCCAGGACGTGATCGAGGTCGTGAACCCGGTCGACGAGCAGGTCATCGGCCGGGTCCCGGCGGGCGGCGCGCTGGACGTCGACACCGCCGTGCGCGCCGCACGTGCCGCCCTCCCGGTCTGGGCCGCCACCCCGCCCGCCGGGCGGGCCGCCCGGCTCGGCGCGCTCCGCGACGCGCTGGCGGCACGCAAGGACGAGATCGCCGAGACGGTCACCGCGGAGCTGGGCGCCCCGCCGCAGTTCTCGCAGGCCGTGCACGCGGGGCTGCCGATCGCGGTCGCCGGCTCGTACGCCGAACTGGCCGCGGTCCATCCGTTCGAGGAGAAGGTCGGCAACTCGACCGTCCACCAGGAGCCGGTCGGCGTGGTCGGCGCGATCACGCCCTGGAACTACCCGCTGCACCAGATCGTCGCCAAGGTCGCCCCGGCGCTCGCGGCCGGCTGCACGGTCGTCCTCAAACCCGCCGAGGACACCCCGCTCACCGCCCAGCTGTTCGCGGAGGCGGTGGCCGACGCGGGCTTCCCGGCCGGTGTGTTCAACCTGGTCACCGGCCTCGGTCCGGTGGCCGGGCAGGCCCTCGCCGAGCATCCGGGGGTGGATCTGGTCTCCTTCACCGGCTCGACGGCCGTCGGCAAGCGGATCGGCGCGGTGGCCGGGGCGGCCGTGAAGAAGGTGGCCCTGGAGCTGGGCGGCAAGTCCGCCAACGTCATCCTGCCGAGCGCCGACCTCGCCAAGGCCGTCAACGTCGGCGTGGCCAACGTGATGTCCAACTCCGGGCAGACGTGCAGCGCCTGGACGCGGATGCTGGTACACACCGACCAGTACGCGCAGGCGGTGGAGCTGGCCGCGGCAGCCGCCGCCAAGTACGCGGAGCGGATCGGACCGGTCGTCAGCGCCAAGCAGCGTACCCGGGTGCGGGGTTACATCGAGCAGGGTGTCGCGGAGGGCGCCCGGCTGGTCGCCGGGGGCCCCGAAGCCCCGCGCGAGCAGGGCTATTTCGTCAGCCCGACCGTGTTCGCCGATGTCACCCCGGACATGACGATCGCGCAGGAGGAGATCTTCGGCCCGGTGCTGTCGATCCTGCGTTACGTGGACGAGGAGGACGCGCTCCGGATCGCCAACGGCACGGTCTACGGCCTCGCGGGCGCCGTCTGGGCGGGGGAGGAGGCGGAGGCGGTGGCCTTCGCCCGGCGCATGGAGACCGGGCAGGTCGACATCAACGGCGGACGCTTCAACCCGCTGGCGCCGTTCGGCGGTTACAAGCAGTCGGGCGTCGGCCGGGAACTCGGCGCGCACGGCCTCGCCGAGTACCTCCAGACCAAGTCCCTTCAGTTCTGAGGAGGCCGCTCTGATGGCTGCCACAGTCCGAGCCGCCGTACTGCCCGCCGTGGGCGCTCCCCTCGCGGTCACCGAGATCGTCCTCCCGGACCCCGGACCGGGCCAGGTCCGGATCCGCCTCGCCGCCGCCGGCGTCTGTCACTCCGACCTCTCCCTGTCCGACGGCACCATGCGGGTGCCGGTCCCCGCCGTCCTCGGACACGAGGGCGCGGGCACGGTGGCCGCCGTGGGGGAGGGCGTCACCCGGCTGGCGCCCGGTGACCCGGTCGTCCTCAACTGGGCGCCCTCCTGCGGAAGGTGCCACGCCTGCGCGCTCGGCGAGGTCTGGCTGTGCGCCGACGCGCTGGCCGGCGCCGCCGACGTCCACGCCCGCACGGCGGACGGCACCGACCTGCACCCCGGCCTGAACGTCGCCGCGTTCGCGGAGGAGACGGTGGTCGCCGAGTCCTGCGTCCTGCCGCTGCCGGGCGGCATCCCGCTCACCGACGCGGCCCTGCTGGGCTGCGCGGTGCTCACGGGCTACGGCGCCGTCCACAACTCGGCGCGGGTCCGGGAGGGCGAGACCGTCGCGGTGTTCGGCGTCGGCGGGGTGGGCCTGGCCGCGGTGCAGGCCGCCCGGATCGCGGGCGCGTCCCGGATCGTCGCGGTGGACGTCTCCGCGGCCAAGGAGGAACTGGCCCGGGCCGCCGGGGCCACCGACTACGTGGTCGCCTCCGACGCCACACCCCGGGCGATCCGGGGGCTCACCGGGAAACAGGGCGTCGACGTCTCCGTGGAGTGCGCCGGCCGCGCGGTCAGCATCCGCGCGGCCTGGGAGTCCACCCGCCGGGGCGGCCGTACGACGGTGGTCGGCATCGGTGGCAGGGGCGAGCAGGTCACCTTCAACGCCCTGGAGCTCTTCCACTGGGGCCGCACCCTCTCCGGCTGCGTCTACGGCAACTCCGACCCGGCCCGCGACCTGCCGGTGCTCGCCGAGCACGTCCGGGCCGGCCGCCTGGACCTGGGCGCGCTGGTGACGGAACGGATCGCCCTGGAGGGCATCCCCTCGGCGTTCGAGAACATGCTGGTGGGCAAGGGCGGCCGGGCCCTGGTCGTCTTCTGACCCCGAGGAGGGTCACGGCACCCGTTCGGGGTGCGGCTCCCCGGCCGTCGGCACGGTACGGGGGGCCCGCGTCCGGGCCCGGGACCGGGACACCGCCACACCGGCCAGGCACAGCACCCCGCCCGCCAGGGTGACCGGCCCCGGCACCTCGCCCAGGGCCAGCCAGGACATCAGCACGACCAGCGCCGGCACGGCGTACGTCGTCGCGCCCATCCGGCTCGCCGTGGTCCGGGCGAGGGCGTATGCCCAGGTCGTGAAGGCGAGGGCGGTCGGGAAGATCCCGAGATACACCATGTCGAGGGTCGCGGACAGTGGTGCGCCCGCGACCTGGTGCACCAGCTGCCCGGCGAACGGGAGGGTGGCCACGGTGCCCACGAGACACCCGTACGTCGTCACCTGGAGCGCGCTCGCCCGGGCCAGGGCGGGTTTCTGGGAGACCACACCGGCCGCGTAGGCGACCGCCGCGAGCAGGCACAGCACCACGCCCAGGACCGAGGAACCGCCCCCGCCGGCCATCGAAAGACCCACGGTCACGGCACCCGCGAACGACACCGCCATCCCGGCGAGCAGCCGGGGCGGCATGGGGTCGCCGAGCAGCCGGGCCCCGAGCAGGGCGATCAGCAGGGGGCCGACGTTCACCACGAGGGCGGCCGTCCCCGCGTCGACCTGCTGCTCGCCCCAGTTCAGGGCGACCATGTAGAAGCCGAACCAGAGCACGCCTGATATCCCGACACCCCGCCACGCGGACCGGGGCGGCAGCCCTTCGCGCCGCACCAGGCAGAGCAGCCCGAGCGCGACCGACCCGGAGAACAGCCGGCCGAGGGCGAGGGCACCGGGGGAGTAGGAGTCCCCCGCACTCCGGATGGCCACGAAGGCGGAGGCCCACAGCACGACGGTGACGACGGCGGCTACGGCGGGGAGGGCGGAGACGGCGGGGGCACGGGGGAGGGACCGGGGCGCGGGATTCGTCATGACATTGAGGTTAGAGAGGGAGGCGGGGGCGGGGCTGGCGGATTTCGGACGGCCGGCCGGGACCGGGGCGCGGCCTACCCCGCCGTCTCCTTCACCTGGGTGAACTGCTGGGCCAGCCCGTCCAGCAGCGCCCGCACCCCCGTCTCGAAGGCCCGTTCGTCGATCTTCTCCTGCTGGTCCGCCAGCAGGTGCGCCTGGCCCAGATGCGGATAGTCGGCCGGATCGTAGGCGCTCGCGTCGTCCACGAAGCCCCCGGCGAACGATCCCAGCGCCGATCCCATGACGAAGTAGCGCATCAGCGCCCCGATCGACGTCGCCTGCGCCGGCGGCCACCCCGCGTCCACCATCGCGCCGTAGACCGCGTCGGCGAGCCGCAGCCCGGCGGGGCGGCGTCCGGGACCGCGGGCCAGGACCGGGACGATGTTCGGGTGGTCGCGCAGCGCGGCCCGGTACGACACCGCCCAGTCGTGCAGCGCGGTCCGCCAGTCCCGCCCGTCGCCGCGCCCGAACATCGACAGGTCGACCTGCGCGCTCACCGAGTCCGCGACGGCCTCCAGGATCTCGTCCTTGGTGCGGAAGTGGTTGTAGAGCGAGGGCCCGCTCACCCCCAGCTCGGCCGCGAGCCGGCGGGTGGAGACGGCCGCCAGGCCCTCCGCGTCCACGAGTTCCCGTGCCACCCGGACGATCCGGTCGGTGCTGAGGAGGGGCTTGCGCGGTCGGGCCATGGCGCACATAGTAGGGCTGCACCAGTAAACTAGCACTGCTAATTTAAATGTGGGGTGATCGCATGGTGGACCTGGGACTCAGCGAGGAGCAGACCGCCGTACGGCAGCTCGCGCGGGACTTCGTCGAGCGCGAGATCGCCCCGCACGTGATCGCCTGGGATCGCGCCGAGGAGGTGGACCGGGGGATCGTGAAGAAGCTCGGCGAGGTCGGTTTCCTCGGCCTGACCGTCGACGAGGAGTACGGCGGCTCGGGCGGCGATCACCTGTCGTACTGCCTGGTCACCGAGGAACTCGGCCGCGGTGACTCCTCGGTGCGCGGAATCGTCTCGGTCTCCCTGGGCCTGGTCGCCAAGACCGTCGCCGCCTGGGGCAGCGAGGAGCAGAAACGGCGGTGGCTGCCGGGGCTGACCTCCGGCGGGTACGTCGGCTGCTTCGGTCTCACCGAACCCGGCACCGGCTCCGACGCGGGCAGCCTCACCACCCGCGCCGTTCGCGACGGCGACGACTACGTCGTCAACGGCGCCAAGATGTTCATCACCAACGGCACCTGGGCCGACGTGGTCCTGCTCTTCGCCCGCTCCACCGACGCGCCCGGCCACAAGGGCGTCTCCGCCTTCCTGGTGCCCGCCGACACCCCCGGCCTGACCCGCCGGGCCGTGCACGGCAAGCTCGGCCTGCGCGGCCAGGCCACCGCGGAACTCGTCCTGGAGGACGTCCGGGTGCCCGCCGCCGCGATGCTCGGTCCCGAGGGCAAGGGCTTCTCGGTGGCCATGTCGGCGCTGGCCAAGGGGCGGATGTCGGTCGCCGCCGGCTGCGTCGGGATCGCCCAGGCCGCGCTGGAGGCGGCCGTGGGGTATGCGGGGGAGCGCGAGCAGTTCGGCACCCCGATCGCCGGCCACCAGCTGGTCCAGGAGCTCATCAGCGACATCGCCGTCGACGTGGACGCGGCCCGGCTGCTGACCTGGCGGGTCGCCGACCTGGTCGACCGCGGCCTGCCGTTCGCCACCGAGTCCTCCAAGGCCAAGCTCTTCGCCTCCGAGGCCGCCGTGCGCGCCGCCAACAACGCCCTCCAGGTCTTCGGCGGCTACGGCTACATCGACGAGTACCCGGTCGGCAAACTCCTGCGCGACGCGCGGGTGATGACCCTTTACGAGGGCACCAGCCAGATCCAGAAACTGCTCATCGGGCGGGCACTGACAGGCGTTTCGGCGTTCTGAGTAGGTCTCTGAGTATCCCGACGGATGTGGCGCGGGCCACGTCCGCCGATCATCGGACCATGAATGACACACCGGTCAGACAGCAGAACACGGCCGCCTACTACGGCCAGGCCGTCGCCTCCTTCGCCATCGCCGTCACGGCCACCGCCATCGGCATCTTCCGGCTGCACGCAGACGCCTGGGTGCGCGCCTTCCTCGGCATCGCCGTCCTCTACTTGGTCACCTCCGCCTTCACCCTCGCGAAGGTCGTCCGCGACCGTCAGGAGGCCGGGCAGATCGTCAGCCGCGTCGACCAGGCCCGGCTGGAGAAGCTGCTCGCCGAACACGACCCCTTCGAGAAGCTCTGAGTCGTGGGACAAGCTCTGAGCGGGCATGCTAAGCGCTCGCTCAGCTTCGGCGGTATGGTGGTGCTCCGGTACCGAGAGGGGCGAGCGAGCGATGAGTACGGCGGAGGAGACGACCGGCGGCGAGGTCGAGCCGTGGGACGAGGTCACCCCTGACGCGGCCCGGCGGCTGCTGGTCGCCGCCGTGGAGGCCTTCGCCGAGCGCGGCTACCACGCCACCACCACCCGCGACATCGCGGGCCGCGCCGGCATGAGCCCGGCCGCGCTCTACATCCACTACAAGACCAAGGAAGAGCTGCTCCACCGGATCAGCCGCATCGGTCACGACAAGGCCCTGGAGATCCTCCAGACGGCGGCCCGGCGCGAGGGCACCGCCGCCGAGCGGCTCGCCGACGGCGTCAGCTCCTTCGTCCGCTGGCACGCCGGACGGCGCACCACCGCCCGGGTCGTGCAGTACGAACTGGACGCTCTCGGCCCCGACGCGCGCGCCGAGATCCTCGCGCTGCGCCGCCAGGTCGACGCCGAGGTGCGCGGGATCATCGAGGACGGCGTCGCGTCGGGGGAGTTCGACGTCATCGACATCCACGGCACCACCCTCGCGGTGCTCTCCCTCTGCATCGACGTCGCCCGCTGGTTCAACGTGGACGGCCCCCGCACACCCGAGCAGGTCGGCGCGCTCTACGCCGACCTCGTGCTCCGGATGGTCGGGGCCAGGTAGCCCTGCGGACCGGACGGCCTCGCGGGCGGCCGCTCCTACAGGTAGTACCGGGACACCGACTCCGCCACGCAGACCGGCTTGTCGCCGCCCTCGCGCTCCACGGTGAAGGCGACACTCACCTGGACACCGCCCGTGACGTCCGTCACGTCGGTGATCGTGGCGGTGGCGCGCAGCCGGGAACCGACGGGGACAGGGGCAGGGAAACGGACCTTGTTGGTGCCGTAGTTCACGCCCATCCTGACGCCCTCGACCGAGATCAGCTGGGGGCCGAAGAGCGGGAGCAGCGACAGCGTCAGGTAGCCGTGCGCGATGGTCGTCCCGAACGGTCCCGCGGCGGCCTTCTCCGGGTCGACGTGAATCCACTGGTGGTCGCCCGTCGCCTCCGCGAACAGATCGATCCGCTTCTGGTCGACCTCCAGCCAGTCGGTGTGGCCAAGTTGCTCGCCCACGGCCGCCTTCAGCTCGTCGGGGGAGGTGAAGATCCTCGGTTCTGCCATGTTCCCGGCCCTCTCGCGATCGCACGTCCATACCTAAGCGACTGCTTAGCATGGTCGGGAGCGGGCTCCCTGTCAACGGAGCGCGGCCCGCGCGGGTCGGTAGGCTCTGCGGGGTGCCGCAGATTCCCGACAAGATCCAAGAGCTGAGCGTGGGCCAGTTGTCCGCGCGCAGCGGCGCCGCCGTCTCCGCACTCCACTTCTACGAGGCCAAGGGGCTCATCAGCAGTCGGCGCACCACCGGCAACCAGCGCCGCTACACCCGCGACACACTACGCAGGGTGGCCTTCGTCCGGGCGGCACAACGCGTCGGCATCCCCCTCGCCACCATCCGAGAGGCCCTGAGCGAACTTCCCGAGGAACGCACCCCGACCCGGGAGGACTGGGCCCGTCTCTCGCGCGCCTGGCGCGCCGAACTGGACGAACGCATCAGGCAGCTCAACCGGCTGCGCGATCACCTCACCGACTGCATCGGCTGCGGCTGTCTCTCGCTGGACACCTGCGTGCTGTCCAACCCGGACGACGCCTTCGGTCAACGCCGGGCGGGCTCGAGCCTGTTGCCGGAGCGCCCCTGAACCCGGCCGGCGGCGAGCACACGCGGGGACGGCGGCCGGCGTCGACGCGGCCGGTCCCGACGCCAGTTGGGGGGGTGCGCCCCCGACGCACCCCAGGGGGTCAGGCCGACATGAGCAGCCGTCCGCGCCTGGCGTAGGCCAGGGCCTCGGAGGTGAGCACCGGACGCGGCACCAGGATCCCGCAGTCCGTGCAGACCGGACCGGCGGAGGGCTCGTGGTCCAGGTCGTACTTCCAGATGAGGCGCTCCCCGGCGCACACCGGGCAGACCGCGCCCGGTTCGCGCTCCAGGGCGGCGATCAGCCGTCGCAGCACCTCGGCCAGTGGTTCGTCGGGGTGGACCCGTGGGTCGTCGCACCAGGCCACTCCGAATCCGCCCCAGGTCAGCCGATGCCAGTCGTCCACGCTGCCCGGGCGGCGCAGCCCGTCGTGCTTCTCCTTCTTGCGGCGCTCCGCGAACTCGACCTCGTAGGCCAGCCAGACCGCCCGTGCCTCTTCCAGCTCCTCCAGTGCGCCCACGAGACGCGCTGGATCGGGGGACCGGTCCTCAGGACCGAACCCGGCCCGCGAGCAGAGATGGTCCCAGGTCGCACGGTGCCCGTAGGGAGCGAACCGCTCCAGGCACTTGCGCAGCGAGTAGCGCCGCAGCGCCAGATCACACCGTGGGTCTCGCACCTGTCTCGCCAGACTCCGGAAACCGGCCATCGCCCTGCACCTCCGTCACACCTGCACCTGTACTCCGGTCACTTCGGCGGCGTCGCACGGACGTCGCGCGGCGTTGCCGTATAGACGTATCGACACTCGAATCGGCTCCATCGGATTTCCGATGCCGTCCATAAGGCCGCCCGCCTTGACCGACGGCCGGTGACGCCGCCGACTCGGGCCACCACTCCAAAACTTGACGCATGTTCATCTTCAATCCCGGGGATACCGGCGGTAACGTCCGGCACCACCCCCGTCGTGAGGAGTCGCCATGCCCCGGCGCACCAGACATCACGCGTTGTTCGACAGACTGAGAACTCCCCGCAAGCTCCCCGGGTTCCTGAAAGCGGCATCTGTATGCGTCCTCGTCGCCGGTCTGCTCTCCCCGCTGGCCCAGGCCACTCCGGCCGCGGCGGCCACGGCCTCCAACGACTACTGCGGCGGCCAGTGTTCGGACATCCTTCCGCCCGGTGAGAACGGCAACGCCACTCTCGCCCAGGTCCTGCTCAACCAGGTCTTCGGCACCCAGCCCGCGCACGCCGAGGACCAGTTGGGCCCCTACAGCAACCTGGCCACGGGTTACTCCACCCTCACCGACGCGAAGATCAACACGTTCTTCAACGACTCCTCGTTCGGGGTCGCCTCCGATCAGGTCGCCTCCACGGAGAGCCCGGCGGGGCGCAGCGACGTGACGATCGTCCGCGACAAGAAGACGGGCGTCCCGCACATCACCGGTACCACCAGATACGGCACGGAGTTCGGCGCCGGCTATGCCGCGGCTGAGGACCGGCTGTGGCTGATGGACGTGTTCCGGCACGTCGGCCGCGGCCAGCTCACCACCTTCGCCGGCGGCGCCGCCTCCAACCAGGGCCTTGAGCAGGAGTTCTACCGCAACGCCCCCTACACCGAGGCCGACCTCCAGGCGCAGATCGACAACGCCGTCGCCAACAACGGCACCCGCGGCCAGCAGGCCCTCGCCGACGCCAACGCCTACCTCGCCGGCGTCAACTCCTACATAGACGCCTCCGACAGCGGCCGTTACTTCCCCGGCGAGTACGTCCTGACCGGTCACAAGGACTCGATCACCAACGCCGGCACCATCGACCACTTCAAGATCACCGACCTGGTGGCCCTGGCCTCCGTGGTCGGCTCGCTGTTCGGTTCCGGCGGCGGAGGCGAGGTCAACAACGCCCTCTCACTGCTCGCCGCCCAGCAGAAGTACGGCGTGGAGCAGGGCACCAAGGTCTGGGAGTCGTTCCGCGAACGCAACGACCCCGAGGCCGCGCTCACCGTCCACAACGGCGAGAGCTTCCCCTACGGCACCAAGCCGTCCAGCCCGCAGGGCGAGGCACTGCCGGACTCCGGTTCGGTGGCGACCGAGCCACTGGTCTACGACGCCACCGGCACCGGCGCCGACCAGAGCGCCTCCGCCGCCTCCGCCGCGGCGACCGCGACCGCCCTCAGCTCGGCCAGGCGCGGGATGTCCAACGCGCTCGTGGTCAGCGGCAGGCACACCGCGAGCGGACACCCGGTCGCCGTCTTCGGACCGCAGACCGGCTACTTCGCCCCGCAGCTGCTCATGCTCCAGGAGATCCAGGGCCCGGGCATCAGCGCCCGCGGCGCCTCCTTCGCGGGTCTGAGCATGTACGTCGAACTCGGCCGCGGCCAGGACTACGCCTGGTCCGCCACCACCTCCGGCCAGGACATCATCGACAGCTACGCCGTCGAGCTCTGCCAGGACGACCACCACTACCTGTACCACGGCACCTGTACGGCCATGGACGAGGTCGAGCAGAAGAACTCCTGGAAGCCGACGACCGCCGACGGCACGGCCGCCGGCTCGTACACCATGCGCGTGTGGAAGACGAAGTACGGACCCGTCGAATACCGCGCGACCGTCGGCGGGAAGAAGGTGGCCTACACCACCCTGCGCTCCTCCTACATGCACGAGGCCGACTCGATCATCGGCTTCCAGATGCTCAACGACCCCGACTACGTGAAGAGCCCGGAGACCTTCCAGAGCGCGGCGCAGCACATCAACTTCACCTTCAACTGGTTCTACGCCGACTCCTCGCACACCGCGTACTACAACAGCGGCAACAACCCGGTACGGGCGACCGGCGTCGACCCCGAGTTCCCGGTCTGGGCGCAGGCGGCCTACGAGTGGCAGAACTGGAACCCGGCCACCAACACGTCCGACTACACCCCGGCCTCGCAGCACCCCAACTCCATCGACCAGGACTACTACATCTCCTGGAACAACAAACAGGCACTGAACTACACGACGGCGAGCTGGGGCGACGGATCCGTCCATCGCGGCAACCTCCTCGACGACCGGGTGAAGAAACTCGTCGCGGCCGGGGGAGTCACCCGCTCCTCGCTCGTGAAGGCCATGTCGGACGCGTCGCTCACCGACCTGCGGGCCGAGGACGTGCTGCCGGACCTGCTGAAGGTCGTCAACAGCAGTACGGTGACCGACTCCACGGCCGCCGCGGCCGTCACCAAGCTCCAGACCTGGCTGACCGCGGGCGGCAAACGCACCGAGACCTCGGCCGGTTCGAAGACCTACGCCAACGCCGACGCCGTCCGGATCCTGGACGCATGGTGGCCGCTGCTGGTGAAGGCCGAGTTCCAGCCCGGCCTCGGTGACAGCCTGTACACCGCGTTCACCAACAACCTGTACATCGACGAGACCCCGTCGGCCGCGCACGGTCCGACCGGGGCCCACGCCGGAAGCTCCTTCCAGTACGGCTGGTGGAGCTATGTCGACAAGGACATCCGGTCGGTGCTCGGGCAGAGCGTGTCGGGTCCGCTGGCCGCGCAGTACTGCGGCGGCGGCAGCCTCAGCGCCTGCCGGGACATCCTGATCAGCACGCTGAAGACGGCGGCCGGCACGAGCGCGTCCACGGTCTACCCCGGGGACTCCCTCTGCTCGGCCGGCGACCAGTGGTGTGCCGACTCGATCGTCCAGCGCACCCTGGGCGGCATCAAGCACTACAACATCAGCTGGCAGAACCGCCCGACCTTCCAGCAGGTCGTGGAGTTCACCTCGCACCGCTGAGCAGGCAGTTCCACGGCGGCGGGGTCAGCCGATCCGCCCCGCCGCCAGCACCACCCTCGCCAGTTCGGGGTGCACGATGTCACTGTGCGCCCCGCACGGCGGGCCGCCCCTGCTGACGACCGCCGCCGCGTCCACGTTCACGCAACCGGGCGCGGCGAGCGGGCCGCGCAGGGCCGCCGCCAGGTCCAGTGACCGGGTGCCCGGTACCGCCTGCACACCGTCGTGACCCATCGCGCCCCACCGGGCGCCCAGCGCCCCGCCCACGTTCAGGCCCAGTACCGACTCGTCGTCGTCCGCCATCCGCGAGGCCAGCGGATACATCGTGCCGAGCGCCCCGTCGAAGTGGGAGTAGCAGCACACCAGGGGACCGTCGATCCGGTTCTCCTGGCCCTGCAGCACCCCGCCCGCACGCGCGTCGTGGGGCAGCCGGGGGGCGAACGCGTAGTGCGAGAAGGCCCCTTGCAGCAACGTCACGGACTTCACCGTGTGCACCCCGTCCGGCAGCCCGCGCAGCGCGAACGACACCAGCCGGCCGCCGAAACTGTGCCCCACCAGATGCACCCGCAGCCCTGGCGCGACACCGGCCAACTGCCCCACGACCCGGCCCAGCCCGCGCTCCCCGACGGTCCCGGCGCGGCGCTTCATCGCGTAGTACGTCGCCTGCCGCAGCAACTCCTTCGCGCCGTCCCAGGGATTGGGCAGCGCGAACTCCGCCGTGCCGGTCCCCGGCCGGACGGAAGCCAGCGTCTGCGCGAACTCCTCGCACAGAGCCGTCGTGTCCCCGGTGAACAGCACCGGGTCGTTCTGCGGGACGCCCTCCGCGAGGGTGTCCGCCGCGAACAGCGGCTGGGGGCCGCCGGGCAGGACCTCGACGAGGAGCCGTACCAGCCGCCCGAACTCCTCCAGCTCGGCCGCGGGGCGCTGCTCCAGCATCCGGGCGATCTGGTCGACCACGGTGGCCCGGCCCGGGAACGTGTCGAGGAGCGCGTGCCGGGTGTCCTTGTCGAGGACGGGGGCCGGTCTCTCCTCCGCCTCCGTGGCCACCACCGACTTCGGGAAGTCCGGGATCGGCTCGTCGCAGAACCGCATCGACGGCCACACCACCCCGACGTACCCGATCCGCGCCTTCGGCGCCAGTTTCGGGATCGGTGCGAAGAACCGCCGGTACAGGGCGGTCGCGCCCGAACGGTCGTTGTTCCAGCCGTGCGCGAAGACGATCAGGTCGCGGACGCCGTGCGCCGTCACCTCGCCCAGCAGCCGGTCGCGTTCGGCGCCGTCCGGGTCGCCGTCGGCGTCGAAGGTCAGCTCCCAGTAGGGAGCCACGCTCATCCCGGAATCCGCCATGCCAGGCTCCTCGTGCCCCGAACCGGTGCGATGTGCGCGCATCGTCCCGCTGCCGGGCAAGGTTGGCCATACAGCGCGCCTCACCCGTAGAGCAGAAATTCCTTTCGGATCCGGCGGAACGCGGCGAGTTCGTCCCGCCAGGCGCCGACGATCTCGTCCGTTCCGGCGCCCGCGTCGGTCATCGTGCGCACGGTCGTGGATCCGGTGAGCCTGTCGATCCAGTCGTCGGACCGCCAGGCGAAGTCGCTCCACACCTTCTTGGCGGTCACCAGGAGCGCGATCCCGGTGCGTACCGGGTCGTAGGCGGCCCGGTCGTGCACGTGGATCTGCACCCCGCCCACCGTCTTGCCCTGGAACTTGGAGAACGTCGGCGCGAAGTACGCCTCCCTGAACCGCACGCCCGGCAGACCCAGCTGGTTGGCGGAGGCCGCCCACCGTGCGTCGACGCCCTCCGCGCCCAGCAGTTCGAAGGGGCGGGTCGTGCCGCGCCCCTCGGAGAGGTTCGTGCCCTCGAACAGACAGGTTCCCGAGTACACGAGGGCGGTGTCGGGGGTGGGCATGTTGGGGCTCGGCGGCACCCAGGGCAGTCCGTAGGCGTCGTAGAAGCGGTCCCGCCGCCAGCCCGTCATCCGCACGACGTCCAGCTCGACCGGGGAGGTCAGGAACTGCGCGTTGAACAGTTTCGCGAGCTCGGCGACCGTCATCCCGTGCGCCTGCGCGATCGGCTGCCGGCCGACGAAACTGGCGAACTCCCGGTGCAGGACCGGGCCCTGGGCCGTGCGTCCGGTCACCGGGTTGGGGCGGTCGAGCACGACGAAGCGCCTGCCCGCCAGCTGGGCGGCCTCCATGCAGTCGTACAGCGTCCAGATGTACGTGTAGAAGCGGGCGCCGACGTCCTGGATGTCGAAGACGACCGTGTCCACGCCGGAGGCGGTGAAGACGTCGGCGAGGGGCCGGCCGCTCTTGAGATAGGTGTCGTAGACGGGCAGGCCGGTCGCCGGGTCGTCGTAGCGGCCCTCGGAGCCGCCCGCCTGGGCGGTGCCGCGGAAGCCGTGCTCGGGGCCGAAGACCGCCGTCAGCTCGACCCGCGGGTCGGCGTGCATGACGTCGACGATGTGGCGGACGTCGGCGGTCACGCCGGTGGGGTTGGTGACGATGCCGACCTTCTGGCGGGCCAGGAGGGCGTAGCCGTCGGCGGAGAGGCGGTCGAAGCCGGTCTCGAAGTGCGCCCCGACGCGGCCGGGGGCGTCGGCCAGGGACGCCGCGGGTACGGGTGTCACGGCTGCCGCCGTGGCCGCGGCGAGCACACTGCGTCGGGAAGGGCGCCGCATGAGAGGCCTCCGTCGTCGTCCGGGTGCGGATCGTGCGTGGCTGGTCGCGCAGTTCCTCCCCCAGCCGGCGGCCGGGGGTGCCCCCAGTGCCCCTGGGGACGGCGGTCCTGGTGTGTCGGGCCGTGGCCCTGCGCCCTTAAAGGGGGTGTGACCGTCGCCCTTTTCTCAAACATACCGACCGGTTAGTGTGTCGTGACTGGGCCGTGTTGTTTCGCGCCGTGTCGAAGGAGACCGATGGTGGGAGCCGTGCAGGATGCGGGAGTCGTCGTCACCGGGGCGGGAGGCGGCATCGGTGCCGCCCTTGCCCGGAGATTCGCCGCCGAGGGTGCCCGCGTCGTCGTGAACGACCTGGACGCCGGGAAGGCGGGCGCCGTCGCCGAGGAGATCGGCGGGATCGCCGTGCCGGGGGACGCGTCCGGCGTCGCCGCCGCCCGGGACGCGCTCGGCGGGCGCGTGGACGTCTTCTGCGCCAACGCCGGGCTCGGCTCCGGCGGGTCCGAGGCGGCCGACGCGGCCGTGTGGGCCTCGGCCTGGGACGTCAACGTCATGGCCCATGTGCGGGCCGCCCAGGAACTGCTGCCCGCATGGCTGGAGCGGGGCAGCGGCCGGTTCGTGTCCACCGTGTCCGCCGCCGGGCTGCTCACCATGATCGGGGCCGCGCCGTACAGCGTGACCAAGCACGCCGCCTACGCCTTCGCCGAGTGGCTGTCGCTGACCTACCGGCACCGCGGACTCAAGGTGCACGCGATCTGCCCGCAGGGCGTCCGCACCGACATGCTCGCCGCCACCGGCAGCGCGGGCGACCTGGTGCTCCAGCCGACCGCGATCGAACCGGACGCCGTCGCCGACGCGCTGTTCGAGGGCATGGCCGAGGACCGGTTCCTGATCCTGCCGCATCCGGAGGCCGCAGGGTACTACCGGGCGCGGGCCGCCGACCCGGACACCTGGCTGACGAGCATGAACCACATCCAGCAGAAGTGGGAGGCCACCCGGTGACCCAGTCGCGGACCGAGTCCCTCTACGCCACCCGGCCCTGGGTGGCGCTCCTCGACGAGGCCCAGCGCGGCCCCGTCGATCCTCCCGCCTCGATGGTGCACGCCCTGCGCACCGCCGCCGCCGAGGCGCCCGACCGTACCTTCCTCGCCTACTTCGACGCCCGGCTCGGCTTCCGCGAGGTCGACGAGCTGACCGACTCCGTCGCCGCGCACCTCGCCGAGCGCGGCCTGGAGCGCGGGGACCGGGTCGCCGTGATCCTGCAGAACTCCCCGCACTTCGTGATCGCGCTGCTCGGCGCCTGGAAGGCGGGCGCGACCGTCGTACCCGTCAACCCCATGTACAAGTCGGGGGAGGTCTCCCACGTCCTGCGGGACGGCGAGGTGGCCGCGCTGGTCTGCTCGCAGCGGGCCTGGGAGTCGTACCTGCGCGACACGGCCGCCGACTCGCCGGTGCGGATCGTGCTGACGGCCAGCGAGCTGGACTTCCAGACGCGCGACGACGCGCGCGTGCTGGCCTTCGAGCGGCTGCCGCAGGCCGCCGACGCCGAGGACCTGGTGGCGGTCGCGCGCCGGGGTGGCAAGGCACCCCAGGGGCGCGACCCGGTACCGTCCGACATCGCGCTGATCAGCTACACCTCGGGGACGAGCGGTACCCCCAAGGGCGCCACCAACCTGCACGGCAACATCATGTACAACGCCGAGCGGCAGAAGACCGGGCTCGGGCTGCCCGACGCGCCGGTCTACTACGCCCTCGCGCCGCTCTTCCACATCACCGGCATGGTCTGCCAGCTCGGCGCCTGTCTGAACAGCGCGGGCACGCTGGTGCTGACGTACCGCTTCGAACCGGGCCTGGTCCTCGAGGCGTTCACCGAGCACCGGCCGCACTACACGGTCGGCCCCTCCACCGCCTTCATGGCCCTGGCCGCCCACCCGGACGTCACCCCGGAGCACTTCGCCTCCTTCGTGAACATCTCCTCCGGCGGCGCGCCCCTGCCGCCGGCCCTGGTCGAGAAGTTCCGTGCCGGGTACGGGCCGTACATCAGGAACGGCTACGGGCTCACCGAGTGCACCGCGCCCTGCGCGTCCGTGCCGCCGGTCCTGGAGGCGCCCGTGGACCCGGTCTCCGGGACCCTGGCGGTCGGGGTGCCCGGTCCCGACACCATCGTCCGCATCGTCGACGAGGCGGGCGACGAGGTGCCCTTCGGCGAGCAGGGCGAGATCCTCGTGCGCGGGCCGCAGGTCGTGCCCGGGTACTGGCGGCGGCCCGAGGCCACCGCCGAGACCTTCCCGGACGGCGAGCTGCGCACCGGCGACATCGGCTTCATGGACCCGCAGGGCTGGCTGTACGTCGTCGACCGCAAGAAGGACATGATCAACGCGTCCGGCTTCAAGGTCTGGCCGCGCGAGGTCGAGGACGTGCTGTACACCCATCCGGCGGTGCGCGAGGCGGCCGTGGTCGGGGTGCCCGACGGCTACCGCGGGGAGACCGTCAAGGCGTACATCAGTCTTCGCCCCGGCGCTGCAACCGATCCGGACGATCTGGCCCTCTATTGCAAGGAAAGACTGGCCGCCTACAAATATCCGCGGCTGGTGGAGATCCTGCCCGATCTGCCGAAGACCGCAAGTGGGAAGATCCTCCGACGGGAACTTCGTTCCCGGCCGCAACAGGGTTAGCAGACATACCAGAGAGGCAGGTGGCGGCAGTGGCCAGGACGACGGACGGCGACGGAGCTCCTGTTCCGCAGCGGCTCCTGGCCGCCGCCACCCGGCTCTTCGCGGAGCAGGGTTACGATCGCACCTCCGTGCAGGAGATCGTGGAGGCGGCCGGCGTCACCAAGGGAGCGCTGTACCACTACTTCGGCTCCAAGGACGACCTGCTGCACGAGGTGTACGCGCGCGTGCTGCGGGTGCAGCAGGAGCGCCTGGACGCCTTCGCGAACGCGGACGAGCCGATCGAGAAGCGGCTGCGGGGGGCCGCCGCCGACGTCGTCGTGACGACGATCGAGAACCTCGACGACGCGTCGATCTTCTTCCGGTCCATGCACCATCTGAGCCCGGAGAAGAACAAGCAGGTGCGCGCCGAGCGCCGGCGCTACCACGAACGCTTCCGTGCGCTGATCGAGGAGGGCCAGCGGGAGGGCGTCTTCTCCGCCGCGACCCCGGCCGACCTGGTCGTGGACTACCACTTCGGCTCCATCCACCACCTGTCGACCTGGTACCGGCCGGACGGCCCCATGACCCCGCAGGAGGTCGCCGACCAGCTGGCCGACCTGCTGCTGCGAGCGCTGCGCCCCTGACCGGCAGGGTCCGAAGGACCTGGGCACATGCATCCGGCCATGTGTGTGTCTAGGCTGAGACGGCTGAATTCCTCCACGAGTCGACTCGGGGGGAAGGAGACCGAGCGCGATGGCGAAAGTACTTTTCATCGTCAGCGGAGCGACCTACTGGGTGCTCAAGGACGGCACCAGGTACGCGACCGGTTACTGGGCCGAAGAGTTCGCGATGCCCTACAAGAAGCTCACGGAATCCGGCCACGAGGTCGTGGTCGGCACCCCCGGCGGCGTGGTCCCGAACGTCGACATGATGAGCCTGCGTCCGTCGATGGCCGGAGGTGAGGAGATGGCCCTCGAACTGGAGGCGATCATCCGCTCCGCCGAGGTGATGCGGCGGCCCCTCCAGCTCTCGGACGTCCGCCTGGAGGACTACGACGCGGTGTACCTGCCCGGCGGCCACGGCCCCATGGCGGACCTGGCGTTCGACGCCGACGTGGGCCGCCTGCTCACCGCACAGCTCGCCTCCGGCAGGCCGCTCGCGATCGTCTGCCACGCCCCCGCCTCCATCCTCGCCACCAGGATCCACGGCAGGTCGCCCTTCGAGGGATACCGCATCACCTGCTTCACCGACGAGGAGGAGGAAGCCGTCGGCCTGGCCTCGCGGGCACCGTGGCTGCTGGAGACGGAACTGAAGGAGAAGGTCGGCATCGACTTCAGCCGCGGCCCGATGTGGGAGCCCTACATGGTCGAGGACCGCAACCTCGTCACCGGTCAGAACCCCCATTCGGCGGCGATCCTGGCCGATCACCTCCTCCAGATCCTCAAGTAGGCGATGTGGCCGGCCGGCCGGACGGGCCGAGGCGGACGGCGGGAGGCCGGTGCGGGCGTCCCTGACGCCCGCACCGGCCCGGGCCGCGCGTCGTCTACATGTACTTCATCAGCTCCCGGCGGGCCAGCGAGCGCTGGTGCACCTCGTCCGGGCCGTCGGCGATCATCAGTGTGCGGGCCCCGGCGTACAGGTCGGCCAGCGGGAAGTCCTGGCTGACGCCGCCCGCGCCGTGCAGCTGGATCGCGCGGTCGATGATGCCGACGACCGCCCGCGGAGTGGCGATCTTGATGGACTGGATCTCGGTGTGGGCGCCCCGGTTGCCGACGGTGTCCATCAGCCAGGCGGTCTTCAGGACCAGCAGCCGCAGCTGTTCGACGGTCACCCGGGCGTCCGCGATCCAGTTGTGGACCACGCCCTGCCGCGCCAGCTCCTTGCCGAAGGCGGTACGGGACACGGCCCGCCGACACATCAGCTCGATCGCCCGCTCGGCCATGCCGATCAGCCGCATGCAGTGGTGGATCCGGCCGGGGCCGAGCCGGGCCTGGGCGATGGCGAAGCCGCCGCCCTCCTCGCCGACCAGGTTCGACACCGGCACGCGCGCGTGGTCGAAGACCACCTCGGCGTGGCCGCCGTGCGCGTGGTCCTCGTAACCGAAGACCTGCATCGCCCGCTTCACGGTGACACCCGGGGTGTCGCGCGGGACCAGGACCATGGACTGCTGGCGCCGGATGTCGGCGCCGTCCGGGTCGGTCTTGCCCATCACGATGAAGATCTTGCAGTCCGGGTTCATCGCCCCGGAGATGTACCACTTGCGGCCGGTGATGACGTAGTCGTCGCCGTCCCGCTCGATGTGCGTGGTGATGTTGGTGGCGTCGGAGGAGGCCACCTCCGGCTCGGTCATGGCGAACGCGGAGCGGATCTCACCGGCGAGGAGCGGCTCCAGCCACTGCTTCTTCTGCGCGTCGTCGGCGAACTGGGCCAGCACCTCCATGTTGCCGGTGTCCGGGGCCGCGCAGTTCAGCGCGGTGGGCGCCAGGTGCGGGGAGCGGCCGGTGATCTCGGCGAGGGGTGCGTACTGGAGGTTGGTGAGGCCGGCGCCGTGTTCGGCGTCGGGGAGGAAGAGGTTCCACAGGCCCTGCCTGCGCGCCTCCGCCTTCAGCTCCCCGACCACGGCCGGGGTGTCCCACGGTGAGGCGAGCGCCGCCCGCTGCTCCTCGGCGACCGCCTCGGCCGGGTAGACGTACTCGTCCATGAAGGCGAGCAGCTTGGCGCGCAGCTCCTCGGTGCGCGCGTCGAACGCGAATTCCATGGCCGGTCAGCCTTCCTGGAGTGTGGTCAGTCCGTGGTCGATGAAGACGGGGACGAGTTCGCCGATGCGGTCGAAGCCCTGTCCCAGCGTCTGGCCCTGTGTGTACCGGTAGTGGATGCCCTCCAGGATCACGGCGAGCTTGAACCAGGCGAACGCCGTGTACCAGGAGATGTGCGAGACGTCCCGCCCCGAGCGGGCCGCGTAGCGCTCGACCAGCTCTCGCGGGTCCGGGTGGCCGGGGGCCTCGGCGGTCGTCGACACCGGGGAGTCGGGCGTGCCCAGTGGCAGGCTGTACATGACCAGCAGGCCCAGGTCGGTCAGCGGGTCGCCGAGCGTGGACATCTCCCAGTCGAGGATCGCCTTGATCTGGTCGTCGTCGCCGATCAGGACGTTGTCGAGCCGGTAGTCGCCGTGGACCACGGTGGGCGCGGCGGAGCCGGGCAGCCGGCGGCCCAGGGTGGCGTGCAGCTCGTCGATGCCGGCCAGCTCACGGTTGCGGGAGGCGTCCAGCTGCTTGCCCCAGCGGCGCAGTTGCCGGTCCAGGAAGCCCTCCGGCCGCCCGAAGTCGGCGAGGCCGACCTCCTCGGGGTCCACCGCGTGCAGCTCGACGAGGGTGTCGACGAGGGACAGCACGGCGTTGCGGGTGCGTTCGGGGCCGAGCGGGACCAGTTGCTCGGCTGTGCGGTACGGGGTGCCCGCCACGAACTCCATCACGTAGAACGGCGCGCCCAGGACCTCCGTGTCCTCGCACAGCAGCACCGGCCGCGGCACTGGCACCTCGGTCGGGTACAGCGCGCTGATCACCCGGTGCTCGCGCTTCATGTCGTGCGCGGTGGCCAGGACATGGCCCAGCGGCGGCCGCCGTACGACCCACTTCGAGGTGGGGTCGGAGACCGCGTAGGTGAGGTTCGACCGCCCGCCCTCGATCAGCCTTCCGGTCAGCGGACCTGTCACCAGGCCGGGGCGCTCGCGGTCGAGCAGTCCGCGCAGCCGGTCGAGATCCAGTCCGGGCGGGTGATCGGGGCTCATGCATCGCTCCTACGAACGAGTGAACAGGACCCCACTCATGATGCCGACCAGTCGGTATGTCGTCCAGCGGGTGAGCCAAACGTGACCGGGACCACCTTACGGTCCGGCCGTGACGTGACGGCTCCCCGCGCACGCGGAGCGGGGAGCCGCCGTCAGGACCGGGTCCGACTCAGTGGTCGTCCCAGTGGCCGTTGTGCTCGGCGTGCCGGTGGCCGTCGTGCAGGTAGTCGATGTGGTCGCCGTGCAGGACGCCGGTGTGACCGCAGCCGTTGCCGTGCCGGTGGTCGTGGGCGTCGTGGGTGATGTGGCCGTCGGGCTCGCACTCGTCCCAGTGGCCGCCGTGCTCGCGGTGCAGATGCCCGTTGTGCGCGTAGTCGACGTGGTCGCCGTGCGGTACCTGGTCGTGTCCGCAGTCCGGTCCGTGGCTGTGGCCGTGTGCGGTGTGTTCCTGGTGAAGGGTGGTGGTCATGGTGTTCGCCTTCAGCGGTACGGGTTCGGGAGGGTGGCGTGCTGCCGACGGACAGGCTGCCACGCGAAACGCACATATGCGGGCATCCCGGTTGCGTGGCGTCCGAGTACCCCGGAGGGTCGGTTGCATGAAGGGCATCAGTTACAGCCGGTACGGCGGACCCGATGTGCTGGAGTACGGCGAGGTCAAGGACCCGAAGGTCGGCCCCGACTCGGTCCTGGTGAAGGTCCGGGCGGTGTCCGTCAACCCGGTCGACTGGAAATGCCGTGAGGGCGATCTGCACGGCGTCATGGACACCGTCTTCCCGGTGATCCCCGGGTGGGACGTCTGCGGCGTGGTCGTCCAGCCGGGCCCGGCCGTCCCCGAGTTCGCGGTCGGCGACGAGGTGATCGGCTACGTCCGCGAGGACTTCCTCTCCCGGGGCACCTTCGCCGAGTACGTCGCTGCCCCGGTGCGCACCCTGGCCCGCAAGCCGCGCAACCTCTCCTTCGAGGAGGCCGCGGGGCTGCCGCTGGCCGGGCTCACCGCCTACCAGGTGCTGGTCCACGCCCTGGAGGTCAAACGCGGCGAGACGGTCCTGGTGCACGCCGCGGCCGGCGGGGTCGGTTCCCTCGCCGTCCAGATCGCGGCCCATCTCGGCGCCCGGGTCATCGGCACGGCGAGTGAGCGCAACCACGACTTCGTACGGGGTATCGGCGGCGAGCCGGTGACCTACGGTCCCGGCCTGGCCGAACGTGTCCGGGGGCTGGCACCGGAGGGGGTGGCCGCCGTCTTCGACACCGTCGGCGGGGAGGCGCTGGTCGTCTCGGCGAACCTGCTCGCCCCCGAGGGCCGGATGGCCTCGATCGCCGACCCGGACGTCGTCGACTTCGGGGGACGCTACTGCTGGGCGCGTCCCGACGCCGAGGACCTGACCCGGCTCGTCGCGCTCGCGGAACAGGGAGCGGTGAGCGTCCATGTCGCCGAGACGTTTCCGCTGAAGCGGACGGCCGACGCGCAGCGGCGCAGCCAGGAGGGACGGACCCGCGGCAAGCTGGTCGTCACGGTGGAGTGGCCGGAGGAGGAGGGCTAGGGCCTGACCGGCGGAGGAGGTCGCGGGAAGGCAGTGGCGCCTCGTCGGCGCCGGTGGGCGGGGTCCGGTGCGTCCGGCTGCCAGGGGAGGAGGGGTGCGACGCGGTGGGGCGCCTTCCGGCCCGAGGCCGGGGGCGTCGACGAGAGACGACAGCGCCGCTGGGTTCCTCCCTCTGGCGGGCGCGGACAGGCTCCGGGGCTGGGCCCTAGACGACCAGCGCGGCCGCGCAGAGCGCTACGGCGACCGTGCACACGACCGCCGCGGTCGCCTGCCGCGGCGCCAGTGCCGAGGGGCGGCCGGTGGCCGCGAGGGCGCGGATCCGGCGGTTGGCGACCAGGAGGAAACCCAGCCACAGGACGCAGCAGGCCGCGCAGGCGAGCACCCCGCCGGCCGAGGTGCCGCCGTGCAGGGCGGTCCTGGCGGCGAGGACCGCGGCGACGGTCGCCGACAGCGTCGTACGGCGCCAGGCCAGCCGGGTCCGTTCCGGCTGGAGTCCCGGGTCGCGGGGCGGCGTCGTCATCCCTCCCACCCGACGAGCACCACGACGACCATGGCGACGGCGACCACCGCCACGACCACGCCGAGCATGGCCGGGAACCGGGAGACCGGCAGGTCCTCACCGCGCCGCATGGCCAGCTCGCAGCGCATCCAGTGGTTCACGGCCCGCAGCGAGCAGAGCACGCCGGCGGCGAGGAGCGCGAGCGCGAGACCGACCCGCCAGGCCCAGCGGAGGTCGGGCAGGAACTGGTCCACCGCGAAACCGCCGCCGATCAGGGCCAGGGCGGTACGCAGCCAGGCCAGGAAGGTCCGCTCGTTGGCGAGGGAGAAGCGGTAGTCGGGGGTCGTTCCCTCTTCGCGCACCACTTCGGGGGCGAACCACAAGCGGACGTTCCGCGCGAATTCGATCACGTGCATGGACCCTACCGGGGTGGGACGGGGTCGTTCGGGTGCGGGTGGGTGTGGGGGGTGGGTGTGGATGAGGGCGCCCGCGTGGTTCCCCCAGTCCTCGGCCGGGGGGAGCCTCAGCGCTCCTTGCGGGCCCGCCACTCCCGCAGCCGCTCCCACGCCGCCAGGCCGTCCGGAACCCACTCCCACGCGCCGAGGCGGGCCGTCAGGTCCTCCTCCGTCAGGAAGTCGTGCCAGGCCACCTCCTCCACCTGCGGCCGTACCGGCAGCTCGCAGCGGACCTCGTACACCGCAGACCACCAGCTGTGGCCGCCGCCGTCGTCGTACCGGAACTTGAAGAGGTACGTGGGACGGGGCAGCCCGGACACGCCCAGTTCCTCCTCGGCCTCGCGCAGCGCTGCGTCGTCGTAGGACTCGCCCGCGCCGACCACGCCCCCGACGAACATGTCGTACAGGGAGGGAAAGACCAGCTTGGTCGCGGTGCGGCGGTGGACGAAGACACGGCCGGCGGCGTCGCGCGCCAGGATGAAGGCGCAGCGGTGCCGCAGGCCCCGGGCGTACGCCTCACCGCGGGGGGCCTGTCCGATCACCCGGTCGTGCTCGTCGACGATGTCGAGGATTTCGTCAGCAGGCTTCATGGCGCCATCCAAGCAGGCCGGCGGGGCGTGGCCTCAGCGCGGCTGGAGGTCCAGCGAGGGCTCCTTCGGTGCCGGACCGCGAGGCATCGCGGGATGCAGTCCGAGCAGCACGATGCCCGCCACGATCGCGGCGAGCCCGGCCGCCTCCCAGGCCAGCGCCCCGGTGTCGGTGCGCAGGCGGTCCCCGAGGAAGCCGACGCCGCACAGGATCCCGGCGAGCGGCTGGGCGGCGGTGAGCGCCGGCAGCGAGTTGCGCAGCTCCGCCGTCTCGAACGCGCTCTGGACGAGGACCAGCCCGCTGACCCCGAGCACCAGCACGCCGTACGGCTGCCAGCCGGTCACCACCTCGGTGATGCCGCCCTCGGAGAACCGGGTGCTGGTCACCCGGGTCAGGGCGTCCTGTACGCCGTACAGCAGCCCGGCGGCGAGGGCGAGCAGGGTGGGCCCGGCGCTGAGCCGGGACCGCTTGGCGCAGGTGGTGAGCACCAGGGCGAGGCCGACCACCACGCCGATGATCAGCCAGTGCCGCAGCGGGTTGGCGATGGCGTCGCCGCCGCGTGGCTGGCCCGCCAGGATGAACGCGGTCACCCCGCCCGCGAGCAGGCCGAGTCCGGCCCAGCCCTGGTGGCTCAGGGGATGCTTGGTCTGGTGGCGGGAGAGCGCCAGGGCGAAGAGCAGGTTCGTCGCCAGCAGCGGCTCGACCAGGGAGATCTCGCCCTTGCCGAGGGCGATCGCGCCGAGCACCATGCCGGTCACCATCAGGCCGATCCCGCCGAGCCAGCGCGGCACCCTCATCAGGTCGATCAGCAGCCGGAACGAGAGGAAGTCGCTGAGCGGGGCTTTCTGGGCGACGTTCTGCTGGAGCACGAACCCGAAGCCGAGGCAACAGGCCGCACTCACGGCGAGAATCAGAACCAGAACGGACACGCTGCGTACCTCGATCATGCGGCCGGGCTACGGGGTGCGTAGTGGCCGACTGTAGCGCTCGCGGATGGGTGATGCTCCGGGAGTACCCGGAACCGGGCGATTGACTCGGTCACGGGCCCGAGCCGGACACGGCGGGTGGATCAGGGCGGCGGCGGGACCGGTACGGCCATGGTCCGATGCCCGGGCGGCCTGTGCCATGGCGTACGCCACAGCCGGAACGCGGAGCCCCACGGCCACGGTACGCCCAACGGGCCCGGGCGCGCGTCAAGTTCCGTTGTGTTCCGGGTAGTTGAACGGGGTACCAGCCCCGTTCGGCTTGACGCAAAGTCTTGGCTGGGGGTTTGCTGTGCGTGATCGGCCGATGGCAGCCCGACAACCAGGAAGTTCCGCGGTGCCCCCAACCCCGCCCCTCTTAGGCCCAGGCCCGGCCGTCGCCGCAGGTCCCCGCGCGGCAGCGCCCCACGAGTGCGGACACTGTCCCGACGGCGCCCTCGGCGACGCCGAACTCATCTCCGCGCGAGCCGCGTTGGCCCAGGGCCGCTGGCAGGCCGCCCGCTCCCTGCTGCTCCACACGGGTGACGACTGGGACCGCAGGGGCCACCGGGCCACCGTCCTCGCCCGCGAGCCCTACGCCGTAGCCTGGGCCCGCGAGTGGCTGCTCGCCGAGCCGGGCTCCGCGGGCGCCGCCACCCTCTACGCCCTGACCCTGGTCCGGCGTGCGCTGCGCGGCAAGGAACCCCCCGACCGGGCCCGTCAGGCCTGCGCCGGCGCCGCCGAGCTCGCCCCCGCGGACCCCACTCCGTGGCTCGGCCGCCTGCTGCTCGCCCGCCGGCTCGGCACCGAAGGCGAGACGCGCCGCATGTTCCACGAGGTGTGCGACCGCCACCGTGAGCACCACCACGCCCACCACCTGATGGCCGCCCGGATCGCGGAGACCGAGGACGAGGGGGCGTACGGACTGCGCGCCTTCGCGGAACGCTCGGCCGCCGCGGCCCCGGCCGACTCCCCGCTCGCCGTCCTCCCCGTCGTCGCGTACGCAGAGCGGCACCGGGTGCTCGCCGCCACCGGCCGGGCGCCCGCCGACCCGGCCGAGGCCGGCCACTGGGCCGAGCCGGCCGCCCGGCGAGCCCTGAGCGCGGCCTTCGACTGGTGGCTGGAGTGGGGGATCGAGGAGCACCCGCGCCGCCATGTCGACCTCAACCACCTCGCCCACGCCACCTGGGGCGCCGGCCGGTACGCCGAGGCCGCGGCCCTGTTCCAGCGCATCGGCCGGCATGCCACCCCGGCACCCTGGTGCTACCCGGACCGCGACCCGTGCGAGGCGTTCCGGGCGGCCCGGGAGCGCGCGCTCGGCGGCTGAGGCGAAGCGGCTGACCCGAAGCGGTCGATGAGAAGAGGTTGATGAGAAGAGGTTGTGGATTTCTTACGGCGGCCGGATTTCCTGGCCGGGCCCGCCCCGCGGGTGTTCGAATGAGTACGTGAACTCTGAACGACCCGAGGAGGGTCGGCCGATCGGCCGACGGGTGTTCCTCGGCACCGTGGGCCTGGGCGCCCTCGGTGTCGTGACCGCGCCGGTACTGCAACGCGTCACCGAGTCGGTCCTCGGTACCTTCTCCGGCAAGGACCCCACCGGCCTGACCGGGCTGCTCCCGAACGGCGGCGGCTTCCGCTACTACTCGGTGACCGGGTCGGTGCCGAACAGGACCGCGGCCGACTACCAGCTGAAGATCGACGGCCTGGTCGACACACCACGCACCTACAGCCTGGCCGACCTGCGCGCGCTGCCGCAGACCCGGCTGGTCAAGGACGTCCAGTGCGTGACCGGGTGGCGGGTGCCGGACACCCCGTTCGAGGGGGTGCGCCTGTCGCACCTGCTGGAGCTGGCCGGCGTGCGCGACGACGCGAAGGCGATCCGCTTCACCTGCTTCGACGGCGCGTACTCCGAGAGCCTCACCCTCGACCAGGCGCGCCGGCCGGACATCCTTGTCGCGCTGCGCATGCAGGACAAGGCCATCGGCCACGACCACGGCGGCCCGGTCCGCCTCTACGTCGCCCCCATGTACTTCTACAAATCGGCCAAATGGCTCTCCGGCATCACGGTGACCGACAAGGTGCAGCCGGGCTACTGGGAGCACCTCGGCTACGACGTCGACGCCTGGGTCGGCCGCTCGAACGGACGCGACGATGAGCCTACGAGCTGAGGCACCGGCCGCCACGGACCGGCTGCACCGCTTCACCCCGGCCGAGCGCTGGATCCACCGCACGACGGCGGCGCTGATGGGCATCTGCGTCCTGACGGCGGCCTGCCTCTACATCCCGCAACTGGCGGTCCTGGTCGGGCGCCGTGAACTGGTCGTCCGCATCCACGAGTGCGCGGGCCTGGCCCTGCCCGTCCCGGTCCTGCTCGGCCTCGCCTCCCGCGCCTTCCGCAGGGACCTCGGCTTCCTGAACCGCTTCGGCCCGCACGACCGGCTCTGGCTGCGGGCCGCCCTGAGCCGCGACAAGCGCCCGTCCTCCCGCCCGGCGGGCAAGTTCAACGCCGGCCAGAAGATCTACGCGAACTGGATCGCCGGCGCGACGCTGGTGATGCTCGCCACCGGCCTGCTGATGTGGTTCACCCACCTCACCCCGCTGATGTGGCGCACCTCGGCCACCTTCGTCCACGACTGGCTGGCCCTGACGGTCGGCGTGGTCCTGGCCGGCCACATCGGCATGGCCCTGGCCGACCCGGAGGCCAGGCAGGGTCTGCGCACCGGGAAGGTGAGCAAGGAGTGGGCCAAGCGCGAACATCCGCTGTGGCGGCCGTAGTACCGGACCGGCCGGGCGGCCTCAGCCCTCGAAGTCGAGCAGCACCTTGCACGACCGCCCCCGGTCGGCGGCGAGCGCGACCGCCCCCTCGGCCCCCCGCACCGGCACCACCGCGCTGATCAGCTCGTCGAACACCGGCTCCCGCGCCAGCAGTGCCAGGGCCTCGTCGAACCCCCCGTCGAAGCGGAACGCGCCCCACAGCTCGATCTCCCGGGTCACCACCAGGTTCCCGGCGAACGGCGACGGCCCCGGCGGCAGCATGCCCAGCCGGACGACGACACCCCCGCGCCGCACCAGCCGCAGGCAGGTGTCGAGCCCCGCCACCACCCCCGCCGCCTCGACGGCCGCGTCCACCTCGGCCGGCCACCCCGTGCCGGCGCCGGCGCCGGCCGCGTGCCGCAACGCGTTCGGCAGCAGGTCGGTCGCCGTGACCCGGGCCGCCCCGGCAGCCCGCAGTGCCGCCACCACCAGGCAGCCGTTCGGTCCCGCCCCGGTCACCGGCATCCCGTCCGTTGAGGACCACCGTGCAGCCGGCCCCGGGCCCGGCGTGAGGCCGATGCCCCGGCTGGACCCGGTGACCGGGGCGGTCCGGCCGGCGATGTCGAAGAGGGAGGAGCCGTCATCGTCGTAGCCCCTGGATGCTGCCTAGATGATGAGGGAGAGGAGGAGGACCAGGCCGCCCGCGACCACCGAGATGATCGTCTCCATGATCGACCAGGTCTTCACGGTCTGCCCGACGCTCAGCCCGAAGTACTCCTTGACCAGCCAGAAACCGGCGTCGTTGACATGGCTGAAGAAGAGCGAGCCGGCGCCGATGGCCAGCACCAGCAGGGCCGTGTGGGCCGTCGACATGTCCGCCGCCAGCGGAGCCACCAGGCCCGCCGCCGAGACGGTCGCCACCGTCGCCGAGCCCGTCGCCAGCCGGATCGCCACCGCGATCAGCCAGGCCAGCAGCAGTGCCGGGATCGACCAGTCCTTGGAGATCTCCAGGATCATCTGGCCGACACCGCAGTCGATCAGCGTCTGCTTGAAGCCGCCGCCGGCGCCGACGATGAGCAGGATGCCCGCGATGGGCATCAGGCCCTTCTCGACGGTCTGCTGGAGCCGTCCCTTGGAGAACCCGGCCGGGCGGCCCAGCGTGAAGAAGCCGACGATCACGGCCGCGAGCAGGGCGATCAGCGGGGAGCCGATGACGTCGAAGACACGCTGGACGGTGTGTGCCGGGTCGTCCACGACGATGTCCACCAGCGCCTTGGCCAGCATCAGCACGACCGGGAGCAGGATGGTGGCGAGGGTGGCACCGAAGCCGGGACGCCGCTCCAGTTCCTCCGAGGGGCGCTGCGGGAGCATCCGGTCGGGGGCCGGGACGTCCACCCAGCGGGCGGCGACCTTGGAGAACAGCGGACCGGCGACGATCACCGTGGGGATGGCGACCAGGACGCCGAGGGCCAGGGTCACGCCCAGGTTGGCGCCGACCGCGTCGATCGCGACCAGCGGGCCGGGGTGCGGCGGCACCAGGCCGTGCATCACGGACAGACCGGCCAGCGCCGGGATGCCGATGCGCATCAGGGAGTAGTTGCCGCGCTTGGCGACCATCAGCACCACCGGGATCAGCAGCACGATGCCGACCTCGAAGAACAGCGGCAGACCGATCACGGAGGCGATCAGCACCATCGCCCACGGCATGGACCGGCCGCCGGCCTTGGCGAGGATCGTGTCGACGATCTGGTCGGCACCGCCGGAGTCGGCCAGCAGCTTGCCCAGGATCGCCCCGAGCGCGATCAGGACACCCACGCCGGCGACGGTGGAGCCGAGGCCGGCGGTGAAGCTGGTGATGACCTTGTCCAGCGGCGCCCCGGCGAACGCGCCGAGCGCGAGCGAGCCGATGGTGAGCGCCAGGAAGGCGTGGAGCTTGAACTTGGTGATGAGCAGGACGATGACGGCGATGCCCGCAAGGACGGCGATGCCGAGCTGGGCATGTCCGGCCGAGGTGATGGGCGCGACGGTGTCCGCTGCCAGCATCTCGACGCTGAGTCTGGTCACGGGGGTTCCTTGCAGATACGGGGGAACGGGGGACAGGGGAGGGGGTTACTGCGGGGTGAGGTCGGGCAGCGCGTCCAGGGCCCGCACGGCCCGTGCGGTGATCTCCTCGGGGCTGCCGCCGACGTCCACGGCGACGCCCGCCTCGTCCGCCTCGAGCGGCTGGAGCGTGGCGAACTGGGAGTCCAGCAGCGCGGTCGGCATGAAGTGGCCCTGCCGGTGCGCCATCCGGTCCTCGATGAGCTTGCGGTCGCCGGTGAGGTGCACGAAGACGACGCCCGGGGCGGCGGCGCGGAGCCGGTCGCGGTACGACCGCTTCAGCGCGGAACTGCTGACCACTCCGCCCAGGCCCTCCCGCCCGTGCGCCCAGGAGCCGATGGCGTCCAGCCACGGCCACCGGTCGGCGTCCTCCAGCGCGTGTCCGGCCGACATCTTGGCGATGTTGGCCGCCGGGTGGAAGTCGTCGCCCTCGGCGTAGGGGACGCCGAGCCGGGCGGCGAGCAGAGGGCCGATGGTGGTCTTGCCGGTGCCGGCGACGCCCATCACGACGACGACGTGGGGGGTCCGCATCACTGCCTCGCTGTCTTCCTCGGGATTCCTCGACGAGAGACACCGGCGTACGACATCCGGTGTCGGCCTCACTGAAACCCATTAGGTACGACGAGTTCAAGAGTCTGTGACAAATAAGTCTGACTTTTTGGCTCCGTGATCCACTCGGTACGCTGAGTGCATGAGCACCATGGGCCGCGGGCTGCACGGCCGCGTACTTGACTCCCTCGGCCCCGCGATCACCGCCGGCGAGTACCCTCCGGGCAGCGTCCTGCGTACGGACGAGCTGGCCCAGCAGTTCGAGGTGTCGCGCTCGGTGATGCGCGAGGCGGTCCGGGTGCTGGAGTCCATGCACCTGGTCGAGTCCCGCCGCCGGGTCGGCGTGACGGTCCGCCCGAAGGCCGAGTGGAACGTCTACGACCCGCAGGTCATCCGCTGGCGGCTGGCCGGTGCCGACCGCCCCCACCAGCTGCGTTCGCTGACCGTGCTGCGTTCGGCGGTCGAACCGCTGGCCGCGCACCTGGCGGCGAAGAGCGCGACGGCCGAGCAGTGCGCCGAACTCACCGAGTGCGCGCTCGGCATGGTGGCCAACTCACGCGGCCACCGGCTCGAGCAGTACCTGATCCACGACGTGGCCTTCCACCGGGTGATCCTCACGGCGTCCGGCAACGAGATGTTCGCCCGGCTCGGCGACGTCGTGGCGGAGGTCCTCGCGGGCCGGACCCACCACGAGGTGATGTTCGAGGACCCCGACCCGGCCGCCGTCACCCTGCACGTCCAGGTGGCCGAGGCGGTCCGCGAGGGCGACGCGGCCCGCGCGGAACGGCTGACCCGCGAGATCACGGTAGGCGCCCTCCAGGAACTGGACGTCCTGGCACCCTAAGGGCTGTCCCGTAATCCCTGGTGGATCAGCGCGCGGCGTCAGATGCGGTGCATCGCAAGGCGGAGGGTCGTCCTCATACTGGGCGTGTTCGGGCGAGCCCGACAACGCTGCGAGGTGCCGTAGCTGTCGTCGTGTGCCCGCCGGGGATTACGGGACAGCCTTTAGGCGGCCGGGAAGTCACCGTCCACGTACACCCACGCCCCGTCGACCCTTTCGAAGCGGCTGCGTTCGTGCAGGGTGCCGCCCCTGAAGGAGGCGCGGAAGGTCACCGTGCCGGTGGTGTGGAAGGGCGTGCCGTCGGTCGTCGCCAGGATCTCCAGGCCCGTCCACCGCATTCCGGGATCCAGATCGAGCCGGCCCGGGCGGGTCCGGGGATGCCAGGTGCGCAGCAGGTACGGCTCGTCACGTCGGACGAAGGCGCTGTACCGCGAACGCATCAGGGCCTCGGCGGTGGGCGCCGCCGCCTCACCGCGATGGAACCGGCCGCAGCACCCCTCGTACGTCTCCGCCAGGCCGCACGGGCAGGTGGAGACGGCCTGCCGTCGGGGTCGTTTCGTCGCCACGGGTCCGCCCCTCTACGCCGACTCGGCGTTGGTGGGCGGCTGCACCGGGCGGGCCGGTACGGTCAGGGTGGGCAGCGCGGGCAGCGGAGCGCCGTGCACCCATGCGTCCAGGAGGGCGTCGAGCGGCTCGTCCGCGAACCGGTTGACGTGCGCGGTGAACAGCGCGGTCGTCACGGACCCGCCCCGGTGCAGCCCCGCCCACGCCCGCAGCATGTGGAAGAACCGCTCGTCGCCGAGGGCGCAGCGGATCGCGTGGACCGCGACCCCGCCGCGTTCGTAGAGCCGGTCGTCGAACATCGCCTTGCGGCCCGGGTTGGCGATCCGGATGTCCTGCGGCAGCCCGGACAGCAACCGGTGCGCGGCGGCCGCCAGTTGCTGCGCGCTGCGTCCGCCGGACCGCTCCGACCACAGCCACTCCGCGTACTTGGCGAGCCCCTCGTTCAGCCAGATGTGCCGCCAGTCGGCGATGGACACGCTGTTGCCGAACCACTGGTGGGCGAGTTCGTGCGCCACCAGCCGTTCCGAACCCCGGGCCCCGTCCACGTGGTTGACGCCGAACAGCGACAAGCCCTGTGCCTCGACGGGGACGTCGAACTCCTCGTCGGTGACGACGACGGCGTACTCCTCGAACGGGTAGGGCCCGAAGAGCCGTTGGAAGAGGTCCATCATCGCGGGCTGCCGGGCGAAGTCCCGTGAGAACTCCGGCAGCAGCTGCGCGGGTATGTGCCCGTGCATCGGGACCCCGCCGAACCCGGGATCCCCCAGCAGCACCGTCTCGAACTTGCCGATCGCGAGGCCCACCAGGTAACTCGAGGTCGGCGCCGCCTGCTCGTACACCCAGGTCGTCGTGGACGCCTTCGTGGTACGGGTGAGCAGCCGTCCGCCGGCCACCACCGAGTACGCGGACGGGCAGGTCACCGAGATCAGGTAGGACGCCTTGTCGGCCGGCCGGTCGTTGCACGGGAACCAGGAGGGCGCGCCGACCGGCTGGCTCGCCACCAGCGCGCCGTCCGTCAGCTCCTCCCAGCCGATCCCGCCCCAGGGGCTGTTCACCGGCTTGGGGTTGCCCGACCAGTGGATCTCCACGGTGAACGCGGCCCCGGCCCGCAGCGGCTTGGCCGGCTTCACCCGAAGCCTGCCTCCCCGGTGCGTCCAGTGCGGCTGGCGGCCGTCCACCCGGATCCGGCCGATCTTGAAGTCGGCCAGGTTCAGCTGGAACTCGGGCAGGGCCGCCCGGCCCGCGATGGCGTTGATCCGGACCGAGCCGGCCAGTCGGTTGGGGCCGGGCCGGTAGTCCAGCGTGAGCTCATAGCGATGCACCCGGTACCGGGGGTCGCCGTTGTCCGGGAAGTACGGGTCCGGACCCGCTGACTGCTGAACTGCCACTTCCGCGTTCGCTCCCTGCGCTGTGCTCGAACCGTCTCTCGGCGCACCGATGCCCGCGGCCACCGAACGGTCCGCGCTCAGGGACGCCATGCCTCGATCGGGTTGCCGAGCCAGCGGGTGTCGTCGGGAACCGACTCCGCCGCCATGACGAGCGACGCGGGACCCAGGGTGGTACGAGCCCCGATCGTGCTGCCGGGCAGCACGATCCCGCCAGGACCCAGTGTGGCGCCCTCACGGAGAACCACAGTATCCGTCCGCAAGATCCGGTCGTGGAAGAGGTGAGTCTGCAGGACACAGCCGCGATTCACGGTGGCGGCGTCCTCCAGGGTCACCAGATCCGTCTCCGGCAGCCAGTAGCTCTCCACCCAGACCCCCTTGCCGATCCGCGCGCCCAGGCCGCGCAGCCACGCGGTCATCACCGGAGTACCCGGAACCGAGCCGGCCAGCCACGGCACCGCCAGCACCTCGACGAAGGTGTCCGCCAGCTCGTTGCGCCACACGAACGAGCTCCACAGCGGGTGCTCCCCGCTGCGGTGCCGCCCGACCAGCAGCCACTTGGCCAGCACCGACACCAGGCCCGCCGCCGCACCGGCGGCGAGCAGCACCGGGCCGGACAGCAGCGGCGCCCACGCGCCGAGCGCGCACAGCGCCGCGACCGTCAGCCCGGCCAGCGCCACCGAGCACAGCACCGGCACGATCCTGAGCGTCTCCACCAGGCCGCGCGCCCACAGCAGCCGCGCGGGCGGCTCGTAGGTCCGGCTCTGGTCGCCGTCCGACGTGCTGCGCGGCAGCTTCACCGGCGGCAGGCCCAGGTACGACGTGCCCTTCTTCGCCTTCTTCGGCGTCGCCGACAGCACGCCCACCAGACCGCCCTCCGGCACGCTGCGGCCCGGCGCGGTCATCCCGGAGTTCCCGAGGAAGGCACGCCGCCCGATCTCCGCGCGCCCGATCCGCACATAGCCGCCACCGAGCTCGTACGGCGCGGTCAGCGTGTCGTCGGCCAGGAACGCGCCCTCGCCGACCGTCGTCAGGCTCGGCAGCGCGAGCACGGTCGACACCTCGGCGCCGCGCCCGATCCGCATCCCGAGCAGCCGCAGCCACACGGGGGTGACCAGCCCGGCGTACAACGGGAACAAGGTGTCCCGGGAGCGGTCCATCAGCTGGGAGACCGTCCAGGCCTGCCAGCCGACCCGGCTGTGCGTCGGATGCGTGCCGACCCTGAGGCCCAGGCTGAGCAGCCGTACCGAGACCAGGATCAGCAGCGCGTACGCCAGCCCGAAGCCCAGCGTGGCCGGGACCAGCGCGATCGCCGCGCCCCGCAGAGCCTCGCCGAGGCCGTCACCGGGGGTCACGAAACGCCCGGCGACCAGCAGCGCGACGGCGCCCGCGAGCACCGGCAGCGCGCTGAGCCCGAGGCCCGTCAGACCGTACATGATCCGCCAGTAGGTGCCGCGCTGCGGCCGCTCCTTGGGCCAGTTCCGCTTGGCCTTGCCCAGCTTGACCGCCGGGGCGCCGGCCCAGCGCTGGCCGGTCGGGATCTGCCCGGTGACCGCGGAGCCGGGGGCCACCTCGGCGCGCTTGCCCACGCGGGCGCCCGGGAAGAGGATGCCGCGGGTGCCGACGACCGCGTGGGCACCGATCCGGACCGGGCCGATCACCAGCCGGTCGCCGTCCAGCCAGTGACCGGAGAGGTCCACCTCCGACTCCACGGCCGCGCCGCGTCCCACCCTGAGCAGGCCGGTGACCGGCGGCAGCGAGTGCAGGTCCACCTCGGGACCGATCTTGGCGCCGAGCGCCCGCGCGTACCGCTCCAGCCAGGACCCGGTCAGCGCGGTCGCCCCGGTGAACTCGGCCAGCCGCTCGGCGGCCCACAGCCGCAGGTGGACGGAGCCGCCGCGCGGGTACCGGCCCGGCTTCACGCCCCGCAGCAGCAGCCGTGCGCCCCCTGCGGCGACCGCGATCCGGCCGGGCGGGGTGTACAGGACCAGGGCGCCGACGGCGACCAGCCACCAGGGCGCGGTGGGCAGCCAGTCGTAGCCGCCCAGCACGTTGCCGAGCGCGGCCAGGACGACCGTCCAGCGCAGCCCGAGCAGGGTGAACAGCGGGAGCAGCACCATGAGCTGCACCAGCTGGGCGACGCGCGGCACCGGCGCGATGGTCCGCTGCGCGCTGTCGTCCTGCGCGGACGCCGCCAGGCGGCGGGCCAGCTTGCGCAGCACCGGCTGCTGGTAGATGTCGAGGACGGCCGCGCTCGGGTAGCGGGTGCGCAGCCGGGTGGTGAGCTGGGCGGCGGACAGGCTGCCGCCGCCGATCGCGAAGAAGTCGTCGGAGGCGCTGCTCACCGGGATGCCGAGGACCTCGGTCCACTGCTCGGCGAGCCACGCCTCGGTGCCGTAGAGCTGCTCCGCCTTGCCGGCCGTCTGCAGACCCTCCAGGGGCCAGGGCAGGGCGTTGCGGTCGACCTTGCCCGAGGTACGGGTGGGCAGGTCCCCCACGGGCGCGAGCAGCGGGACGAGGGCCGCGGGCAGCTCGGCGCGCAGCTTCTCGACGGCGGTCGCGTGATCCCAGCCGTCCTGGGTGACGACATAGCCGACGAGCAGCTGGTTGCCGCCGCGCGCGGTCCGGACGGCCGCCGCGGCGCCCGCGACGCCCGGGAGCGCCTGGAGGGCCGCGTCGACCTCGCCGAGCTCGATACGGCGGCCGCCGAGCTTGATCTGCTCGTCCGCGCGACCGAGGAACACCAGCCCCTCGCGGTCGGCACGCACCAGGTCACCGCTGCGGTAGGCCCGCTCCCAGCCCAGGGACTCCAGCGGCGCGTACTTCTCGGCGTCCTTCTCGGCGTCGAGGTAGCGGGCCAGGCCGGCCCCGCCGATCACCAGCTGCCCGCTCTCGCCCATCGCCACGGGCAGGCCCGCCTCGTCCACGACGGCAAGTTCCCAGCCGTTCAGCGGCAGCCCGATGCGGATCGGCTCCTCGCCGCTCATCAGGGCCGCGCAGGCCACCACGGTGGCCTCGGTGGGCCCGTAGGTGTTCCAGACCTCACGGCCCTCGGTGACCAGGCGCTGCGCCAGCTCGGGCGGGCAGGCCTCGCCGCCGAAGATGAGGAGCCGGACGTCGTTGAGGGTCTCGGGCTCCCAGAGGGCGGCCAGGGTCGGCACGGTCGAGACGACGGTGATCTCCTGCTCGACCAGCCACGGGCCGAGGTCGGCGCCGCTGCGGACCTGGGAGCGCGGTACGGGCACCAGGCAGGCGCCGTACCGCCAGGCCAGCCACATCTCCTCGCAGGAGGCGTCGAAGGCCACCGAGAGGCCCGCCATGACCCGGTCGCCGGGGCCGATCGGGTCCTCGGTCAGGAACAGCGCGGACTCGGCGTCCACGAAGGCGGCGGCGCTGCGGTGGGTGACGGCGACGCCCTTGGGCCTGCCCGTGGAACCGGAGGTGAAGATGATCCAGGCGTCGTCCTCGACGCCGGGCCGCCGTGCGGCGTGGTGTGCCTCGGGGGCGCGTACGTCGATCGAGAGCCCGGCGCCGAGGACGGCGGCGACCTCGGCCTCCCCGAACACCAGCGCGGCCCGCTCGTCCGGGTCCTCGGCGTCGACGGGGACGTAGGCGGCGCCGGCCGCGAGCGTGCCGAGCACGGCGACGTACAGGTCGTTGGTCCCGGACGGCACCCTTACGCCCACACGGTCGCCGAGTCCCACCCCGGCCTCGTGGAGGCGTCGCCGCAGTCGCTCGACCTCCACCGCGAGGCCGCGGTAGGTGAGCTGGGCGGTCCCGTCGTCCAGTGCGGGCTCGTCGGGATGGCTCCGTACCGTTGCTTCGAACACGTCTACGAGCGTGCGCGGCGAGGCCGCCGCTCCCGCGGAGAACCGTGCCGTGTCCCCGAACTCCCCGCGGATCTCTTCGTCGAGCAGGCCGAGAGCACTGCTCTCGTCAATCGCTGCCATCCGGTCCTCGCGTCTCGTTCCCGGAACCTCCGGGGCGCCGGCGGGTCCTCAGGTCTGCCTGGGGTTGTCCGGCTCCGGCTGGGTAACAAGCCGGAAATATTAGTACGACGCTAGGCTCCCGCTCCTGCGGTGGCCACTTGGAAGCGCCCGTTCGGAGCGGTCAGTTCAATTTTGAGGCACCCCTGACCAGGCCTTCTCCGGATGTGACGAGAGATGTGACACACAGCGTGAGGCGGGTCAACACAGTGTAAGAAAGGCCAACGCGGCGTGAGGCGGGCCGACTCCGCCGGTCCTGCGGCGCGCGGCGACGGCCGGTGCCGTGGCAGGGAGGGGAGCAGGCCACGGAACCGGCCGTCGTCGGGGGGGCGGTGCGGGTCAGGCGGCGGTGACCTCGGCCCAGATGGACTTGCCCCAGGGCAGATTGCCCACACCCCAGCGGCCCGAGCACAGCGCGTCCAGGATCAGCAGACCGCGCCCGCGGTCGCGCTCGACGGAGATGGGCCGCAGCCGTGGACGGTGGTTGAGCGGATCGTGCACCTCGACCCGGGTCCGGGCGCCGTCGGAGTCGATCAGCAGGCGGACCGGGTCGTCCGGGTCGGTCTCGTACCGCAGGGAGTTGGTGACCAGCTCGCAGGTGACCAGTGCGACGGCCTCGATGTGGTCACGGGAGGCGTCCGGGGTGTGATGGGTGATGAAGTCGCTCACGAACCTCCGTGCCGCCCGGGCCGACTGGGGCTCGCTCGCCAGTAACAGGACGGGCGACGGGACGACTTGCAGTGCACGTGTTTCGGTCGCGGTGCTCCGCTGGCGTTCGATCATGTGGATCCCCTCACGGGCATGTCCCAACGCAGGCACGGTAGTTCGCCATGCGAGTGCGGTCACTTTCGTATTTCCCGGATTCATGGTGCCTTCACGGCACAGTCGATAGCAATACGTCCCACGGGATGTGAAAAATTGCGCGCCTCTGCGAGAGACTTGCGGCACAAGCCGTCAGCCGGTGGCGAGGGCCTGGGCGGCACGGCAGACTGTCGGGCAGTTCACCGCAGAGAAGGGGGAACCCGTGAGCACGCCCACGGTGCGCCGGCGACGACTCGGTGCGAAGTTGCGCGAACTGCGCGGCGAACTCACCCTCGACGAGGTCGCGGAGCACTCCGAGGGCGCGTTCGTCTCCTCGAAGCTGTCCCGGATGGAGACCGGCAAGACCGCCCCCAAGGCAGCGGACATCCAGGCGCTGCTCGACCTGTACACCGCACTCGGCCGCGATGTGAGCGACGAACTGTGCGCGGCCCTGATCACGCTCACCAAGGAGGGCGGCCGCCGCGACTGGTGGCACTCGTACCGGGGTGTCCTCACGCCGGTGTACGAGGACCTGATCAGTCTGGAGGCCGAGGCGGAGACCGTCTCCACCTGGCAGTTGGGGATGGTCCCCGGCCTGCTCCAGACCGCCGAGTACGCCCGCGAGATCATCCGGGCGACCGCGATGTCCGAGGCGGTCGAGGCGCGGGTCGACGCGCTGGTCGAGGTACGGCTGGCACGTCAGGCGGTGCTCACCCGCGACAGCGACCCGCTGGCGCTCTGGGCGATCATCTCCGAACAGGCCCTGCGCTGCACCACCGAGGATCCCGCCCTGATGTACGAACAGTTGGGGCGCCTGCTTACGATGGGGCGGCGCCCGAACATCAACATCCAGGTGTTGCGCTCGGACGCCCCCCTGCACGCCGGACTGACCGGCACCTTCAGCATCCTGGGCTTCGGTCCGCACGCGGATCTGGACGTCGTCCACCAGGAAGGGCTGACCTCCGCCCTGTACATCGAGGAACGTGATCGGGTCTCCACGCACCGGGCCGCGTGGCAACGCCTCACGTCTGCCGCCGAGTCCGTCGAGGCGTCGGTGGAACTGATCACCCAGATAAGGAAGAACGAATAGCGAATGAAGCACGTTGACGACGCGTCGACTCTGCCGGTGACCTGGTGGAAGTCCTCGGCGTCCGCATCACAGTCCGACTGCGTGGAATGCGGGATCGTCGACGAGACGACGGTGGCCGTCCGCGACAGCAAGCGGCCCCACGGGCCCGCGCTGCTGCTGGGCCGGGCGGCGCTCTCCGCGTTCACCTCGGCCGTGCCCCACGGAAATCCCGGCAACGGCCGAATAGGCCGCCTCGGCTGACCCGCACACCCCCCGAAAACCAAGAAACCCCTGCTGAGCAGGGGTTTCTTCGTGGTGTCCGAGGGGGGACTTGAACCCCCACGCCCGATAAAGGGCACTAGCACCTCAAGCTAGCGCGTCTGCCATTCCGCCACCCGGACAAGGTGTCTGTCGCGCGGGGTTTCCCTCGCGGCGACGAAGGAAACATTACCAGGCTTTCGGAGGTGGCCGATCACACCCCGTTCCCGGGACGCACGGGCGTGAACGGCGTGTGACGGACCGGGACCGGTCTTGGGCTCGGGCCGGAAGGGAGAGAGGATGACGGAAAGGACGACAAGGACGACAGGGACCGGCCGGCAGTGACAGCGGAAGGAAGCAGCGTGAGCGAGACGGACACGGCCAGGAGCGTCACCGGCGAGGACGAGGTCGTGGACCTCTGCCGCGAGCTGATCCGCTTCGACACCAGCAACTACGGCGACCACTCCGGGCCCGGCGAGCGCAAGGCCGCCGAGTGGGTGGCCGAGAAGCTCGCCGAGGTCGGGCTCGAACCGGAGATCTTCGAGTCGCACCCGGGCCGCGCCTCGACGGTGGCGCGCATCGAGGGCGCGGACCCCACCCGTCCGGCCCTGCTGATCCACGGCCACCTCGACGTCGTACCGGCCAACGCCGACGACTGGACGCACCACCCGTTCTCCGGTGAGGTCGCGGACGGGTGCGTGTGGGGCCGGGGCGCGGTCGACATGAAGGACATGGACGCGATGACCCTGGCGGTCGTGCGGGACCGGCTGCGCAGCGGCCGCAAGCCGCCCCGGGACATCGTGCTCGCCTTCCTCGCCGACGAGGAGGCCGGCGGCACCTGGGGCGCCCGGCACCTCGTCGACCACCACCCGGACCTCTTCGAGGGTGTCACCGAGGCGATCAGCGAGGTGGGCGGTTTCTCCTTCACGGTGAACGAGGAGCGCCGGCTCTACCTGATCCAGACGGCCGAGAAGGGCATGCACTGGATGAAGCTGAAGGTGGCCGGCACCGCCGGGCACGGCTCGATGATCCACCGCGACAACGCGATCACCGAACTGTCCGAGGCCGTCGCCCGCGTCGGCCGGCACAGGTTCCCGGTGCGGGTCACCAAGACCACCCGGGCCTTCCTCGACGAACTGGGCGACGCGCTCGGCACCGAACTGGACCCGGAGGACATGGAGTCGACGCTGGCCCGGCTCGGCGGCATCGCCAAGCTCATCGGCGCGACCCTGAGCAGCACCGCCAACCCGACCCAGCTGAACGCCGGTTACAAGGTCAACGTCATCCCCGGCGAGGCCACCGCGCACATCGACGGCCGGTTCCTGCCCGGCCACGAGGACGAGTTCCTCGCCGACCTCGACCGGCTCCTCGGTCCGAACGTGGTCCGCGCGGACGTGCACTCCGACAAGGCGCTGGAGACGTCCTTCGACGGGGCGCTGGTGGAGGCCATGCAGTCCTCGCTGCTCGCCGAGGACCCGACCGCCAAGGCGGTCCCCTACATGCTCTCCGGCGGCACCGACGCCAAGTCCTTCGACGACCTCGGCATCCGCGGCTTCGGCTTCGCGCCGCTCAAGCTGCCGCCGGAGCTGGACTTCGCGGGCATGTTCCACGGCGTGGACGAGCGGGTGCCGGTGGACGGGCTGCGGTTCGGAGTGCGGGTGCTCGACCGGTTCATCGACGCCTCGTGAAGCGGTACGCGTCGTGAACTCCTGACTTCAGGTATTCGGGCGGCTGTACGAGATCGACTGGAAAGAGTGAATGCGACGATAAGCTCGTAGCTCCATTACTCCCTCCTCGTTACATCTCATGCGATCCGCTACTTGGGATCGCATTGCCAACAAGGAGGAATAATGCTCAAGAAGGTCGTCGCTGCTGCGGCTGCCACTGGTGGTCTGGTTCTCGCGGGTGCGGGCCTGGCCGTCGCCGACTCGGGTGCTCAGGGCGCTGCCGTGGGTTCCCCGGGTGTCGTCTCCGGCAACGTGATCCAGGTTCCCGTGCACGTCCCGGTGAACGTCTGCGGCAACACGATCTCGGTGATCGGGCTGCTGAACCCCGCCTTCGGCAACTCCTGCGTCAACAAGTGACGCCTACTCCCTGAGGGGCGTCTTTCCGTCGGCCCCGGAGTGCGCGCCATGCGCTCCGGGGCCGACCGGTTTTTCCGCGGAATTTCCGCGAGAAATGCAATGGTCAGGATCCAAGGCAGGGGGGAATTCAAAAATGCGACAGGGCACTCGCAAGGGCCTTATGACGGTGGCCGCGGCGACCGGAGTGATCGCCGCGGCGAGCGGCTACGCACACGCCGACTCCGGGGCCACAGGCTCGGCCACCCACTCGCCCGGTGTGCTGTCAGGCAACACGGTGCAGGCGCCGGTGCACGTGCCGGTGAACGTCTGCGGCAACACCGTGAACGTCGTCGGCGCCCTCAACCCGTCGATGGGCAACAAGTGCGCCGACCGGGGCGGCGGGGGCGGTGCGACCGGGGGCTACGGAGACTCGGGAGGTCACGGCGGCGGTTCGCATGCCGTCGGCCGCACCGGCGGCTCGCCCGGGGTCGGTTCGGGCAACACGGTGCAGGCCCCGATCGACGTACCGGTCAACGTGTGCGGCAACAGCGTCGACGTGATCGGCATCGGCAACACGGCCATCGGCAACGACTGCGCCAACGGCGACCACGGCGGAGGGTACGGCGACCACGGCGGTGGCGGTGGTCACCACGGTGGCTGTCACGGTGGTTCCGGCGGCCACGGGGGCAACCCCGGTACTCCCGGGCACCCTGGTCATCCGGGACAGCCGGGAAACCCTGGCACTCCCGGCACCCCGGGACAGCCGGGAAACCCCGGTACTCCGGGTACTCCCGGGCACCCTGGCACCCCCGGGCACCCTGGCACCCCCGGTCACCCTGGCACCCCCGGTCACCCTGGCACCCCCGGTCACCCCGGAGGCGGGACCGTTCCGACCGGTGGTCACGGGTCCTCCGTCGTCAGCCCACTGGGCGGCAGCTCGGTGACCCACCCCGGTACCGGTGCCGCCCAGCTCGCGCACACCGGCGGTGACGTGCCGCTCGGCCTCGCGCTCCCGGCGGGCGCCGGCGCGCTGCTCGCGGGCGCGGTGCTCTACCGCAAGGCGCGCGCCTCGGTGTAGCGCACGGACGGTGACGCCCCCGCGGCGGTACGTGAACGGAGCGGGCCCCGTCGATGCGGGGCCCCTTCCGTCATGCGGAGAGTCTCACCATGTGGCACGCACCTGGCGGATGATCCGCCGGCGCAACCGCACCCTGCGGCTGCCGTCGCGCATGAGGCTCAGTCGGTCCAACTCCCAGTGTCCGTACTCGGCATGGTCCGTCAGCAGACGCGTCGCCTCCTTGCGGGACACCCCGCGAGGTACGTACACGTCGACAAATTCGTATTCCGGCATCGCATCTATTGTGCGGGCTGGTGCCCGGTACGGATAGCGTCTGCACTATGTCTGATGCTGCGCAGCCCACCGCTGCCGAGGTACGCGCCGCCGCCGAGGCGGTCAAGACCGCGCTCGACCGCCATCTGGCCGCGGTCGAACGCAGGTCGGGGGAGGACGACCCGGCTGTCTACGAGGCGTTCAACCAGCTGGCCGCGGCCGCCGAGGTCTACGACGAGCTGCTCTACGACCGCTACGACGAGGTCACCCCCTTCGAGATCCCCGGCACCGAGGACTCGCTGCCGCCGTACGCGGGGCCCGAGGAGCCGAACGCGATCAGCGTGCTGATCCGCCGCGACTACGCCGTGGCGGAACCACAGCGGCTGCTGGCGCAGGCACAGCGGGTCGAGGCGGCGGAGTACGGCGACGGGCCGGGCGCGGACGAGGACGCCGCCGGCACCATCCACGGGGCGCTGGGGATCCTGTTCGGCGAGTTCGAGCCGGACGAGATCGCCTCCCGGCACAAGGAGTTCGGCCTGGAAGAGGGCGACTCCACGCTGTGGGTGACCGCCGCGGACGAGGCGGCCGAGCCCGGTGAGTGGCTGGAGGCCCCGTTCGAGGGGGTCGACCCGCAGCGGGTGGTGTGCCGGTTCGACGTCAGCGCGGTGTTCGACGACGAGGACGACGAGGACGACGAGGACGACGAGGAAACCGCACGCGGCGCGGGCGCGGACGAGCTGGACGACCTCGACCTGGATGAGGACGAGGACCTGGAGCCGCTGGACGCGGAGCGCTGACCTTCCGGTCGGCGGTGTCCCGCGCGCCTCGGGGCACGTAGGGCACCGCCGGCCGGGTCAGGCCTCGGCCGTCGGCGGCACCTGTGTCTTGAGCAGGAGCGGCAGGCGGGTCGTGCGGGGCTTCGGGAGGGACTCGGCCACCGCCTTGGGCAGGGCTTGTTCCACTCCGTGGACCACCGACAGATGCCGCTCCGCCCGGCCGAAGGCCGTGTACACCCAAGGACGGCTGAGGGACTGGGCCGCGTCGCCGGGGAGCACCACGACCGCGGCCGGCCAGCGGCCGCCGACCGCCTGGTGGGCGGTCAGCGCCCAGCCGTGCCGTACGGCCTGCTCCACCCGCTCCTGCGGTACGACCACGGGCGCGCCCGCGCACGACAGGTGCAGCCCGTCGGCGTCGGCGTCCACCACCTGGCCCGTGACCGTACGGCCCGGCGCGGGGGAGTAGGCGACCCGGTCACCGGGGTCGAAGCCGCCGAAGCGGCCGGGGCCCGGATTGAGCCGTTCCTTGAGGGCGGCGTTGAGGGCGCGGGTGCCGGCCGCGCCGCCATGGCCCGGGGTGATCACCACGGTCTGCTCGGCGGGGACGCCGATGGCGCGCGGCACGGAGTCGGCGACCAGCTGCACCGTCCGGTGCACCGCTTCGCCGGCGTCCCGCACCGGCACGATCACGATCTCCTTGCCGGGTGCCTCGACCTGGCCGAGTTCACCGGCACCGATACCGGAGACCAGGTCACCGAGCGGGCCGGGGTCGGGCGTGCGCGAGGCGATCTGCGGGCACACCCGGGCCGCCAGCAGGTCGGCGAAGACCCGCCCGGGGCCCGCCGACCACAGCACCGCCGGATCCCCGCTGAGCACCAGCCGGGCCCCGTCGGGCAGCGCCTCCACGAGCACCGCCGCGCCCTCCACGTCCAGTTGGGGCGCGTCCAGCACGATCAGCAGGTCGAGGTCCAGGGCACCCTCCGCGTCCCGGCCCGGTCCCTCGGCACCGGAGAGCAGACCGGCGACCGTGCCGACGCCCGTGTCCGCGGCCGCCGACCGCGCGGCCAGGCGGAGCTGTCCCTCCGAGGTGTGCACGGCGGCGAAGGCGCGCAGCCCGGCGCTCCGGGCGGCGGTCAGCAGGGCCGCCGGTTCGTCGCGCGCCGCCTCGCCGCCCGTGTGCAGCACCAGGCCGTGTCCGACGAGCGCGGCCGCCAGCTCGGCGGCACCGCCGGAGACCGCCGCGGCGGCCGTCTCCCAGGGCTCCGAGGCGTCCTTGGACAACGAGTTGACCAACCGGGCCAGTCCGTCGGCGAGGCTCTCCTCGGCCAGCGCGTACCGCTCCAGGGCGACCAGGGTCCGGACCGGCCGCTCCTCCTCGTCGTCCTCGGGCTCGGGGGCGCCCGGGTCCAGGAGGTCATGGAAGACCAGCGCGTCCCCCTCGGCGAGCGCGTCCCGCACGGCCGCCTCCGGGTCGGGCACGGACCGCTGGGCCAGGGCGGCCGTGAGCGCCGGCATCTCCAGCGCGGTGTGTCCGGCCAGGGCGGCCTGTTCCAGGAGCCAGCCGGTCACCGCCCGGCCGCGCCGCTCGTCGTCGGGAGCGCACTCCGCGCCCAGCAGCGCCCGCGCGAACCCGTCCGCCTGGTCCGGCCGGACGCCGGTGACCCGGAGCAGCTGCCAGGGATCCTCCCGCAGCAGCGTGTCGGCGCCCTCGCCGAGAGCCGCGGCGACCTGGGGGGCCAGCGACTCGGGGGCACCGCCCTCGGCCAGCACCGCCCGGACCGACGCGACCGTCGCCACGGCGGGCGCGGCGGTGACGGTCGCCGGCCGCGGCCGGTGGACCGGCTCCGGCGCGGCCGCCGGGCGCGGTGCGGGCTCCGGGGCGGCGAACACGGTGCCCGCCGGCTTGTCGCCGCTCTCCACCGCACGGATCGCCGCGAGCAGGTCGGCCGCCTTGCCGCTGAGTCCGGCGCCGCTCTCGATGGGGCCCTTCTTCTCCGACTTACGGCGCTCGATCCGCTCCCGCTCGATCCGCTGGGCGGCCAGCTCGGCCTCGGCCTCGGACTGCTTCGCCGCGCCTGCCGGGTCGTCGTCGCCCGTGCCGGCGGTGCGGGTGTCGGCGGTGCGGGTGTCGGCCCCCGGTGTCCCCCCGGCCGTCGTGCCCTCTTCGCCCTCGTCGGCCTCGGGAGTGGCGCCCAGCCCCGGCTCCGTGCTCACAGCGTGCTCCAGTCGTGATCGGGATAGCGGTGCACGGGCGCCGACACGTCGTCGAGCGCCCGGCAGATCTCGTCAGGAAGACTAAGCGCCTCCACTGACAACGCCCCCGTGAGCTGCTGCGCGTTGCGCGCGCCGACGATCGGCGCGACGACTCCGGGCCGGTCCCGCACCCAGGCGAGGGCCACCTGGAGCGGTGTCACGGCGAGCCCGTCCGCCGCCGTCTGCACCGCGTCCACGATCCGGGTCGCGGTGTCGTCGAGATACGGCGCGACGAACGGCGCCAGATGCTCCGAGCCGCCTCTGGAGTCCGGGGGAGTGGAGTGCCGGTATTTCGCGGTCAGCACGCCCCGGCCCAGCGGCGAGGACGGCAGCAGGCCGATGCCGAGGTCGAGGGCGGCGGGCAGCACCTCGCGCTCGATGCCCCGCTGGAGCAGCGAGTACTCCAGCTGGGTGCTGGCCAGCCGGGTACGGGTGCCCGGCGCCGCGAGCTGCCAGGTGGCCGCTTTCGCGATCTGCCAGCCGCAGAAGTTGGAGACCCCGGCGTACCGGGCGCGGCCGCTGCTGACGGCCAGGTCGAGGGCCTGGAGCGTCTCCTCCAGCGGGGTGTCCGGGTCGTAGGCGTGCACGTGCCAGACGTCGACGTAGTCGGTGCCGAGGCGGGCCAGGGAGGCGTCGAGCGCGGCGAGCAGATGGCCGCGGGAGCCGTCGAAACGGCGGTCGGGGTCGGGAACGCTGCCCGCCTTCGTCGAGATGACCAGGTCACGGCGCGGCACCAGCCCCTCTATGAGCTGGCCGAGCAGGTACTCGGCCTCTCCGTCGCCGTACACGTCAGCGGTGTCGACGAGGGTTCCGCCGGCCTCCCAGAACGCCTTCAGCATGTCCGCGGCGTCGTGCTCGTCGACGTCCCGGCCCCACGTGAGAGTGCCGAGCCCGATCCGGGACACGCGCAGGCCGGTACGGCCGAGATGCCTCTGCTCCATGCCCGCGAGATTACTGGCCAGAGCTGGTGCCTTGGGTTGCCTGTGGATAACCGGTTTCCACCGGAAGACGGCGTGGTCGGCCGCCGCGGTCCACGGTCGGACCAGGACCGGTCCCCCCGGCCGAAATTCCCACGCTATGGTCTCTCCGACAGCGACGTTACTGATCGGTAAGGGGATCGGCCATGAAGCTCGGGATCAACCTCGGCTACTGGGGTGCCGGGATGGACGGGGACAACCTGGCCGTGGCGCAGGAGGCCGAGCGGCTCGGTTACGCCGTCTGCTGGGCCGCCGAGGCGTACGGCTCCGACGCCGCCACCGTGCTCAGCTGGGTCGCCGCACAGACCGAGCGCATCGACGTCGGTTCGGCCATCTTCCAGATCCCGGCCCGGCAGCCCGCGATGACCGCGATGACCGCCGCGACGCTCGACTCGCTCTCCAAGGGCCGCTTCCGGCTCGGCCTCGGCGTCTCCGGCCCGCAGGTCTCCGAGGGCTGGTACGGCGTCAAGTTCGACAAGCCCCTCTCCCGCACCCGCGAGTACGTGGAGATCGTGCGCCGGGCGATGAGCCGTGAGCGGCTGTCGTTCGAGGGCGAGCACTGGACGCTGCCGCTGCCGGGCGGTCCCGGCAAGCCGATCAAGCTGACCGTGCACCCCGAGCGTGAGCACATCCCGGTCTACATCGCCGCCATCGGGCCGAAGAACCTGGAGCAGACCGGCGAGATCGCCGACGGCGCGCTGCTGATCTTCCCCTCCGCCGAACACCTGGAGGAGACGGCCGTCAAGTACCTGCGCGCGGGCCGCCAGAAGGCCGGTCAGAGCCTCGACGGGTTCGACGTCTGCCCGACACTGCCGCTCGCCGTGGGCGACGACAAGGACGTGCACACCCTCGCCGACACCTTCCGCCCGTACACCGCGCTGTACGTCGGCGGCATGGGCAGCCGCAAGCAGAACTTCTACAACCATCTCGCCCAGCGCATGGGCTACGAGCAGGAGGCCGCCGAGATCCAGGACAAGTACCTGTCCGGGGACAAGAACGGGGCCGCGGCCGCCGTTCCGCACGACCTGATCGACAAGACCACGCTGCTGGGTTCCGTGGAGCGGATCGCCGACCGGATGAAGGCCTACGCGGCCGCGGGGGTCACCACGCTGTCCCTCGCGCCCGCCGGGTTCGCCCTGGACGAGCGGCTCGCCTCGCTGCGGGCCGGCGCCGAGGCCCTGGAGCGCGCCGGCCTCGCATAAGCGCACCGGCGAGAGGATTCCGCGGCCGTGGTGGGGGCTCGGGGGTCTTCCCCGCCACGGCCGTCACGCGGAACAACGCGCCCGCGCCCGCGCGGTTACGCGCTCGGTGTGACACCGCTGCTCCTCCTTTCGGCCGAGTTCGTCCGCACAGCTGTTGCAGCAGTCAGGATGGGGCATTTGACTCGTTCTCTGCGGGTCTGGTGAGTCCTCCGGAGGGGTGCCCACGATGCTTTCGGCCAAGAGTCTGTTCCTGGAGATCCTCGACAACGACGAGTCCTTCCGGCTCTTCTGCTCCATCGCGGCCAGCGGAGAGGCGCAGGGCGGCTGGGAGAACGCGCGGATCGCCGCGCTGGTACCGAAGACCGAACACGACCTCGCTCCCAAGATCACCCGGCACGGCGCCGACGAGGACAAGCACGGGCGCATCTTCAACGCTCTCATGAAGAAGCGCGGGCTCACCCCCGTGCCGGTCCCGCCCGACACCGACTACACGATGCTCCTGGAGCGGCACGGCATCGGACTCGCCCACGACAAGCTCAGGGCCGACCGGGCGCTCACCGTGCACGACATCGTCACCTACCTCGCCCACAGCCGGGTGACCGAACAGCGCGCCTCGGAGCAGATGGAGCTGCTGCGCAGGTACTTCGCCGACCACCCGGACCTCGGCCGCGCGGTGCGGATGATCTCCGACGACGAGGACAACCACCTCGCCTACTGCCATGAGGAACTGCTGCGGTTCGCCGCCGCCGGGCACGGCCGCGCGATCCAGCGCACCCTGCGCGAGTGCGCGCTCGCCGAGATCAGGATCTACCGGGACGTCAGCCTCGCCGTCATGGCCCACATGGGCCGCATCCTCGGCTGGCCGAAGGGCAGGTCCGCCCTGCTCGCGTTCGGCATCCACGCCGTCTACGCCTACGAGCGCGCCGCCGGATGGCGCCGGATGGTCTCGCTGCGGATGCCGGAGCGCAGGAACGCCCTGGGCGGCCCCACGACCACCGCCCCCGAGTTCGCCTGAGCGGGAGCGGGAGCGGGAGCGGCAGCGGGCCGCCCGGCCGCCGCGTGCCTCACATCCAGCCGCGGCGCTTGAACGTCCGGTACAGCAGCAGCTCCAGGGCGACCATGAGCAGGATCACCGCCGGGTACCCCCAGATCCAGTGCAGCTCGGGCATGTGATCGAAGTTCATGCCGTAGATCCCCGCGATCAGCGTGGGGACCGCCGCCATGGCCGCCCACGCCGAGATCTTCCGCATGTCGTCGTTCTGCCGCACGCTCATCTGCGCGAGATGGGCGCTGAGGACGTCCGACACCAGCCGGTCCAGGGCCTCCACGCCCTCGTTCACGCGCAGCAGGTGGTCATTGACGTCCCGGAAGAACGGGCGGGCGTCCTCGCGCACGAAGGGCACCGTCGTGCCGCTGCCGTACGGGCCCACCCCCGCCAGCTTGGTCATGGGCATCGCCAGCGGCACGGTGGCCCGGCGGAACTCCAGGATCTGCCGCTTGAAGGTGTAGATCCGCGACGCGGTGTGCCGGGAGCCGCCGCCGCTCGGCGAGAACACCTCGGCCTCCAGCTCCTCCAGGTCGTTCTGCAGCTCGGTCGAGACTTCCAGGTAGTTGTCGACGACCGCGTCGGAGATCGAGTACAGCACGCCCGTCGGCCCGTGCTTGAGCAGCTCGTGCTGCTCCTCGAGGTGGCGCCGGATGTCCCCGAGGGGCGAGGGCGTCCCGTGGCGCACCGTCACCACGAAGGAGTCCCCGATGAAGATCATCAGCTCGCCGGAGGTCACCGTGTCGCCCTTCGGCTCGTACGTCACCGGCTTCAGGACGACGAACAGCGAGTCGTCGTACACCTCCAGCTTGGGCCGCTGGTGGGCGGTCAGGGCGTCCTCGACGGCCAGCGGATGCAGCCCGAACTCGTCGGTGACCAGGTCGAACTCGTGCTCCGTCGGCTCGTACAGGCCGATCCAGAGGAAACTGTCGCCACGCGCGCGTGCCTCCGCGAGGGCGTCGGAGAAGTCCTGCGGGGTCTCCGTCCGCCTCCCGTCGCAGTAGATGGCGCAGTCGACGATCACGGAGCGTATTCTCCCGTCGCCCCACCGCCTGCGCACTTCGGCGAACGCCTACCCTGGGCGGCATGCCCACGCTGATCCTCGTAAGGCACGGACGGTCCACCGCCAACACCTCCGGGCTGCTCGCCGGCTGGACCCCCGGCGTCGCCCTCGACGAGCGCGGCACCGCCCAGGCCGCCGCACTGCCCGGCCGGCTCGCCGGGCTGCCGATCGCCGAGATCGTCGCCAGCCCCCTGCAGCGCTGCCAGGAGACCGTCCGCCCGCTGCTGGAGGCCCGTCCCGGTCTCACCGCCCACACCGACGACCGGATCGGCGAGGCCCACTACGGCGACTGGTCCGGCCGCAAGCTCGCCGAACTGGGGGACGAGCCGCTGATGGAGGTGGTGCAGGCGCACCCGTCGGCGGCCGCCTTCCCGGGCGGGGAGTCCATGCGCGCCATGCAGACCCGCGCCGCCGAGGCGGTCCGCGAGTGGAACGCGCGCGTGGAGCGCGACCACGGCGCCGACGCCGTGTACCTGATGTGCTCGCACGGCGACATCATCAAGTCGCTCGTCGCGGACGCGCTCGGGCTGCATCTCGACCTCTTCCAGCGGATCTCCGTCGAACCGTGTTCCATCACCGCGATCCGTTACACCCGCCTGCGGCCTTTTCTCGTTCGTCTCGGGGACACCGGGGATTTTGCCTCCCTCGCCCCCCGCGAGGAACCCGCGGGGGAGGACGCCCCGGTCGGTGGCGGCGCCGGCGCGCCGTGATCGTCAACCGCAGTAGGGTGAAGCGACCCACCTGGTCGCCGACCGGCACCCCGTACGGTCAGCCGCCCTTCCGAACCCACGCACTCTCGATTCCCATGGAGACAGGACGTGTCCCGTCAGGTGTTCCTCTATGATCCGCCGGACCGCTTCGTCGCGGGTACGGTCGGACTGCCCGGACGCCGTACGTTCTTCCTCCAGGCCACGGCCGGCCCCCGGACGACCAGCGTGGCCCTGGAGAAGACCCAGGTAGCCGCGCTCGCCGAACGCATGGACGAACTCCTCGACGAGGTCGTCCGGCGCAGCGGCGGCAACGCGGCCGTCCCCGCCGTCGCACCCACCGAGATCGCCGACAGCGCCCCGCTGGACTCCCCCGTCGAGGAGGAGTTCCGCGTCGGCACCATGGCGCTCGCCTGGGACGGCGAGGAAGAGCGCATGATCGTCGAGGCGCAGGCGCTCGTGGAGCTGGACGCCGACTCCGAGGAGGACCTCGCCGAGGCCGAGGAGCGGCTCCTGCAGGACGAGGAGAACGGGCCCCCGATGCTGCGGGTCCGGCTGACCGGCGCGCAGGCCAGGGCCTTCGCCAAGCGCGCCCTTGACGTCGTCAACGCCGGGCGGCCGCCGTGCCCGCTGTGCAGCCTCCCGCTCGACCCGGAAGGACACGTATGTCCGCGCCAGAACGGATACCGCCGCGGAGCGTGACCGCCGCCGAACTGCTCGCCCACGGTGAGCTGAAGGTACGCGGACGCATCCGCGACGCCTCCAACGCTGCGCTGTTCTGCACGGTCGCGTACGACGGCGAGGAAGCGTCCTGCGTCTACAAGCCGGTGGCCGGGGAACGGCCGCTGTGGGACTTCCCCGACGGCACCCTCGCCCAGCGCGAGGTCGCCGCCTACGAGGTCGCCGTGGCCACCGGCTGGGACCTGGTCCCGCCCACCGTGCTGCGCGACGGCCCCTACGGCGAGGGCATGTGCCAGCTCTGGATCGACGTCGACGCCGAGAGCGCCGACCTGCTCGCGCTGGTCGACGCCGAGGAGCCGGAGCCGGGCTGGAAGGCGATCGGGTTCGCCGAGGTCGGCGAGGGGAAGACCGCGCTGCTGGTGCACGCCGACGACGAACGGCTGCGCCGGCTCGCCGTCCTCGACGCCGTGATCAACAACGCCGACCGCAAGGGCGGCCATCTGCTGCCCACCGGCGACGGACGACTGTACGGCATCGACCACGGGGTCACCTTCAACGCCGACAACAAGCTGCGCACGCTGTTGTGGGGCTGGGCGGGGGAATCTCTCACCACCGAGGCCGTCGAGGCCCTCACAAGGCTGCGTGAGGGCCTCGACGGGGCGCTGGGGACCCGGCTGGCCGAGCTGATCACCGCCGTCGAGCTCGACGCCACGCGCGCGCGTGTCGAGGCGCTGCTCACCACCGGAAGGCACCCGGAACCGAGCGGAGAGTGGCCGGCCATCCCCTGGCCGCCCGTGTGAGGGCCCCGCAGCACATCGCGGACGCAAGATCAAGAGCGCCTTCCCGGCCATCTGGCCTGGTCCGGTTCGTATACCGAACTCAGGTCCGGTTACGCTCATGTACATGCATGCCTGGCCCGCTTCCGAGGTCCCCGCCCTGCCTGGTCAGGGCCGCGACCTGAGGATCCACGACACCGCGACCGGCGGCCTCGTCACCCTCGACCCCGGTCCCGTCGCCCGAATCTATGTCTGCGGCATCACGCCGTACGACGCCACCCACATGGGGCACGCGGCGACCTACAACGCGTTCGACCTGGTTCAGCGTGTGTGGCTCGACTCCAAGCGGCAGGTGCACTACGTCCAGAACGTGACGGACGTCGACGACCCGCTCCTGGAGCGCGCCGAGCGCGACGGCGTCGACTGGGTCGCCCTCGCCGAGCAGGAGACGACGCTCTTCCGCGAGGACATGACCGCCCTGCGGATGCTGCCCCCGCAGCACTACATAGGCGCGGTCGAGGCGATACCCGGCATCGTGCCGCTCGTCGAACGGCTGCGCGATCTCGGCGCCGCCTACGAACTCGAAGGCGACATCTACTTCTCCGTCGAGTCCGACCCCCACTTCGGCAAGGTCTCGGGCCTCGACGCGGCCGCCATGCGGCTGCTGTCCGCCGAGCGCGGCGGCGACCCCGAGCGTCCCGGCAAGAAGAACCCGCTCGACCCGATGCTGTGGATGGCCGCCCGGGAGGGCGAACCCAGCTGGGACGGCGGCTCCCTCGGCCGCGGCCGCCCGGGCTGGCACATCGAGTGCGTGGCCATCGCCCTCGACCACCTCGGCATGACCTTCGACGTCCAGGGCGGCGGCTCCGACCTCGCCTTCCCGCACCACGAGATGGGCGCCTCGCACGCCCAGGTGCTCACCGGCGAGTTCCCGATGGCCAAGGCGTACGTCCACGCCGGCATGGTCGGCCTCGACGGCGAGAAGATGTCCAAGTCCAAGGGCAACCTGGTCTTCGTCTCGCAGCTGCGCCGGGACGGCGTCGACCCGGCCGCCATCCGCCTCGCCCTGCTCTCCCACCACTACCGAGCCGACTGGGAGTGGACCGACCAGGTCCTGGCGGACGCGGTGGCGCGCCTGGACCGCTGGCGCGCGGCGGTCTCCCGTCCGGACGGCCCGGCGGCGGAGGCTCTGGTGGAGGAGATCCGCGAGGCCCTGAGCAACGACCTGGACGCCCCGGCCGCCCTGGCGGCGGTGGATCGCTGGGCCGCGCTCCAGCAGGAGCGGGGCGGCACGGACACGGGCGCGCCCGGCGTCGTGTCACGCGCGGTGGACGCGCTGCTCGGCGTGGCCCTCTGAGGAGACTCCGTGCCCCGCGCGACCCGCCACGACGCGCACGCACGGCGCTCACCTTCGCGGCGGTCGAGAAGGGGCGGTACGCATAACGCGTACCGCCCCTGTCTCAGTCCTCGGAGGTGTCCTCGCCGTCCGGCCCGGGATCCCCGCCCTCCCCGGCGCTCCCGGGCGTGTCGGGCCTCGGCGGACGCGGCGGCCGTGCCTTGCCGGCCGGGTTGCCGGGGCTGTCCCGCAGGTAGGGCGCGCTGTCGGTGCCGTCCGCCGTGGCGTGGCCGCCGGGGCCCGGCGGCGGGTTCACGTCCCGGCGCCGCAGGTAGCGCTCGAACTCACGCGCGATCGCCTCGCCCGACGCCTCCGGCAGCTCGGCGGTGTCCCGGGCCTCCTCCAGCGTCTGCACGTACTCCGCGACCTCGCTGTCCTCGGCGGCCAGCTGGTCCACGCCGACCTGCCAGGCGCGCGCGTCCTCGGGCAGCTCACCCAGCGGGATCCGCAGGTCGAGCAGGTCCTCCAGGCGGTTCAGCAGCGCCAGCGTGGCCTTCGGGTTGGGCGGCTGGGAGACGTAGTGCGGGACGGCGGCCCACAGCGAGACCGCCGGGACGCCCGCGTGGGTGCAGGCCTCCTGCAGGACGCCGACGATGCCCGTCGGCCCCTCGTACTTGGTCTCCTCCAGGTCCATCCGCTGGGCCAGGTCCGGGTCGGAGGTGACCCCGCTGACCGGCACCGGACGCGTGTGCGGGGTGTCGCCCAGCAGGGCGCCCAGGACGACCACCAGTTCCACGCCCAGCTCGTGGGCGAAGCCGAGCAGCTCGTTGCAGAACGAGCGCCAGCGCATGGACGGCTCGATGCCCCGGACCAGCACCAGATCGCGCGGCTTGTCGCCGCCGACCCGGACCACGGACAGCCGCGTGGTCGGCCAGGTGATCTTGCGCACGCCGGCGTCCATCCACACCGTGGGGCGGTTGACCTGGAAGTCGTAGTAGTCCTCGGCGTCAAGGGCCGCGAACACCTCGCCCTTCCATTCCCGCTCCAGGTGCGCGACCGCGGTGGAGGCGGCGTCGCCGGCATCGTTCCAGCCCTCGAACGCGGCCACCATCACTGGGTCGATCAGCTCGGGAACCCCCTCCAGCTCGATCACCCAGCGCCTCCTTCCGACGTACCCTCGCGTACGCCCCAACCTTACGGCGTCCGGCGGGGGCGCCCGCAGCCCCCTTGCACGGGGGAGTGAACGGATCACTGCCCCGTTCGCCGCCCGTGAACACCCCGATCAGGCGAGGAACCGCCCACGGACGGCAAGCGCTTCACAGACTGCTGCGCAGCCACTGCTCCACGCTCGCGATGTGCACGGTCGCCCAGGAGCGGGCCGCCTCCGCGTCCCGGTCGCGCAGCGCGGCCAGGATCGCCCGGTGTTCCCGCAGGGTCCGGGCGACCGCGTCCTCCTGGGTCAGTCCGCGCCAGATCCGGGCCCGGGTGGTGGGCCCCGACAGCCCGTCAAGGAGCGAGCAGAGCACCGAGTTGCCGGAGCTCTGCACGATGCCCCGGTGGAACTCCAGATCGCAGGCGACCAGTTCCTCCACCGAGGGAGCGGCGCCCAGCGCGTCCAACTGGGTCGCCAGCGCGTCCAGTTGCTGCTCGCTGATCCGGGAGGCGGCCATCGCGGTGGCGGCCGGCTCCAGGATCCGGCGCACCGCGAGGAACTCCAGGACCGTGTCGTCGCGGTGGAAGTCCACGACGAAGCTCATCGCCTCCAGGAGCAGCTGCGGGTCCAGGCTGGTGACGTAGGTGCCGTCGCCCTGCCGTACGTCCAGGATCCGGATCAGCGACAGGGCCCGCACCGCCTCCCGCAACGAGTTGCGGGACAGCCCGAGTTCGGCGGCGAGTTCGCTCTCCTTCGGCAACCGGTCACCGGGGCGCAGCGCACCGGAGACGATCATGTCCTTGATCTTCTCGATCGCCTCGTCGGTGACTGCCATACCGGGCCTCCTGGTGGCTTAGACCTCCGATGTCTGGGTCACATTATGCGACCTGGTCAGGCCCCGGTCAGCGGGGCCGCTCGTTCAGGGCGCTCGTCTCCGGCGACTCCCGCGGGCCCGGTGGGGCGAGCGACGTGCTGCCCGGGCCCGCGAGGTACGACTGCAACCGCACATGCCGGAACTCGCGCGTGGAAGCGTTCGGGGAGCGGCTGGTGGCGCGGTGGCCCGGGTCGGGCACGCTACCCGGGCACAAGGCCGCGGGGTACGCGCGTACGCCGGGGCGCGCACACGGAAGAGGGGCGGCTCCCTAGGGGAGGGGAGCCGCCCCTCCAGGACCCGGCACCGGTACGGCGGGGCCGGGGGTTCCGGGGCGCCGGGCCGGCCAGGGCGTACCTGGCGCGCCGCTCGTCCGCCGAAACCGGCGGGCGGGCGCTGTCACTTCTCGTCGAGCAGGTCCTGGACCTTGGCCTTGACGTCGTCCGTGGCCAGGCCGCGGATGGTCAGGGTGGTACGCCGGCGCAGCACGTCGTCCGTGGTCTCCGCCCACTCGTGGTCGCGGGCCCAGACGACCTGCGCCCAGATCTCCGGGGCGTCCGGGTGGACCCGCGCGGCCAGCTCCGGGTGCTCGTTGGCGATCCGGGCTATGTCGAAGGCCAGCGAACCGTAGTGGGTGGCCAGGTGCTTGGCCGTGTCGGCGGCCATGCGCGGGCCGGGGGCCGGGTTGTCCACCAGCAGGCGATGGGCGACGGCGCGGGGGTTGGCCACACCGGGCAGCGGCAGCTTCTTCGGCAGCGAGGCGATCGGCTCGAAGTCGTCGCCCAGGGGGTGGCCCGGCAACGCCTCCAGCTTCTCCATCACGGTGCGGCCGATGTGCCGGAAGGTGGTCCACTTGCCGCCCGCGACGGACAGCATGCCGCCCCTGCCCTCGGTCACCACGGTCTCCCGCTTGGCCTTGGCGGTGTCGCCGGGACCGCCCGGCAGCACCCGCAGGCCCGCGAAGGCGTAGGTGATCAGGTCACGCCGGAGCTGCTGGTCCCGGACCGAGAACGCGGCCTCGTCCAGGATCTGGGCGATGTCCTTCTCGGTGACGGAGACGTCCGCCGGGTCGCCCTCGTACTCCTCGTCGGTGGTGCCGAGCAGGAGCATGTCCTCCCAGGGGAGGGCGAAGGTGATCCGGTACTTGTCGATGGGGGTCGCGAGCGCGGCCTTCCACGGCGCGGTCCGCTTCAGGACCAGGTGCGCGCCCTTCGAGAGCCGGATGGACGGGGCCGCGTTCGGGTCCTCCATCCGGCGCAGGTGGTCGACCCACGGGCCGGTCGCGTTGAGCACCAGCCGGGCGTTGACGCCGAACTCCTCGCCGGAGACGGCGTCCTTCAGGTCGGCGCCCGTCACCCGGCCCTTGGTGAAGCGCAGGCCGGTGACCTGGGCGTGGTTGAGGACGACCGCGCCCGCCTCGACGGCCGCGCGGACCGTCATCAGCGCCATCCGCGCGTCGTTCATCTGGTCGTCGCCGTACACCGCGACGGCCTTGAGGTTCTCGGTACGCAGCTCCGGCACGTCCCGCTGGGCCCGGCCGGGCGAGAGCAGGTGGCCGACGCCGTCACCGAAGGCGGAGAGCGCGGAGTAGGCGAAGACGCCCGCGCCGAGCTTCGCCGCGCCGTGCGGACCGCCCTTGTACACGGGGAGGTAGAACGTGAGCGGGTTCGCCAGGTGGGGAGCCACCTGGCGGGAGACCGCACGGCGTTCGAAGTGGTTCTCCGCCACCAGCTTCACCGCGCCGGTCTGCAGGTAGCGCAGACCGCCGTGGAGGAGCTTGGAGGAGGCGGAGGAGGTGGCGCCGGCGAAGTCGCCGGCGTCGACCAGGGCCACCCTGAGACCGGACTGCGCGGCGTGCCAGGCGGTGGAGATGCCCAGGATGCCGCCGCCGATCACAAGAAGGTCGTACGACGCCTTGGAGAGCTGGTCCCTGGTCTCGGCCCGGCTCGGCAGTGAGCCGGAGGCCGGGTGCGTACCCAGGGCAGGCACGGACTGCAGGGTGGACTGACTGGTCATGTGGGGTTCTTACTCCTCGTCAGAGCTCGATCGTGAGAGCGTGCGCGCTCTCGTCAGCTCTCGTCGTCGATCCAGCCCATGGTCCGGTCGACGGCCTTGAGCCAGTTCTTGTACTCACGGTCGCGGGTCTCCGCGTCCATGCGGGGGGTCCACTCGGCGGCCCGGCGCCAGTTGGCGCGCAGTTCGTCGGTGCTGGACCAGAAGCCGACGGCGAGGCCGGCGGCGTAGGCGGCGCCCAGGCAGGTGGTCTCGGCGACCATCGGACGCACCACCGGGGCGTCGAGGACGTCGGCGAGCTGCTGCATCAGCAGGTTGTTGGCGGTCATGCCACCGTCGACCTTGAGCGCGATCAGCTCGTCGCCGGAGTCCTTCACCATGGCGTCGGCGATCTCTCGGGTCTGCCAGGCGGTGGCCTCCAGGACGGCGCGGGCCAGGTGCGCCTTGGTGACGTACCGGGTCAGACCGGCGATCACACCGCGGGCGTCGGAGCGCCAGTGCGGGGCGAACAGGCCGGAGAAGGCCGGCACGAAGTAGGCGCCGCCGTTGTCCTCGACCGAGAGCGCGAGCGTCTCGATCTCGGCCGCGGTGGAGATCAGGCCCATCTGGTCGCGCATCCACTGCACCAGCGAACCGGTGACGGCGATCGAGCCCTCGAGGGCGTACACCGTCGGCTGGTCGCCGATCTTGTAGCCGACCGTGGTCAGCAGGCCCGCGTAGGAGTTGATGATCTTGTCACCGGTGTTCATCACCATGAAGGTGCCGGTGCCGTAGGTGGACTTGGTCTCGCCCTCGGAGAAGCAGGTCTGGCCGAACAGGGCCGCCTGCTGGTCGCCGAGCGCGGAGGCGACCGGGATGCCGCCGAGCAGCTCGCCCAAGGGACCGCCGGTGACCTCGCCGTAGACCTCGGCGGAGGAGCGGATCTCGGGCAGGATCTGCAGCGGCACGCCGATGGACTCGGCGATCTTCTCGTCCCACTGCATGGTGTGCAGGTTCATCAGCATGGTGCGGGAGGCGTTGGTCACGTCGGTGACGTGCTTGCCGCCGTCGACACCGCCGGTCAGGTTCCAGATGACCCAGGTGTCCATGGTGCCGAAGAGGATGTCGCCCGCCTCGGCGCGCTCCTTGAGCCCGTCGACGTTGTCGAGCAGCCAGCGGGCCTTGGGGCCGGCGAAGTAGGAGGCCAGCGGGAGGCCGGTCTCGCGGCGGAAGCGGTCCTGGCCGACGTTGCGGCCGAGCTCGCGGCAGAGGGCGTCGGTACGGGTGTCCTGCCAGACGATGGCGTTGTAGACGGGCTCACCGGTGTTCTTGTCCCACAGCACGGTGGTCTCGCGCTGGTTGGTGATGCCGATGGCCTTGATGTCGTCCCGGGTGATGCCGGCCTTCTGGACGGCCCCGGCCACGACTTCCTGGACGTTGGTCCAGATCTCGTTGGCGTTGTGTTCGACCCAGCCCGGCTTGGGGAAGATCTGCTCGTGCTCCTTCTGGTCGACCGAGACGATACGGCCGTCCTTGTCGAAGACGATGCAGCGGCTGGAGGTCGTGCCCTGGTCGATCGCGGCGATGAACGGGCCTGCGGTGTGGGCGTCGGTCACGGTGTGCTCCTCGAAGATCCGTGGTGTGTGGCGGTACGTCTGGTGCTTCAGCGGAGGTCTGCTGCCAGCGGAGGTCTGCTTCTAAGCAAAGGCGACGTTGTAGATGCCCGCGGCTATCGCTCCGCCGATCAGGGGACCGACCACCGGGATCCAGGCGTAGCTCCAGTCGGAGCCGCCCTTGTTGGGCAGGGGGAGCAGCGCGTGCACGATACGCGGGCCGAGGTCACGGGCCGGGTTGATGGCGTAGCCCGTCGGGCCGCCGAGCGAGAGACCGATGGAGACGACCACCAGGGCGGTGATCAGGCCGCCCAGCACACCGAGGCCGTTGCCCTTGTCGTTGAGGCCCTGCGTGAGGACCGCCAGGATCAGCACGACGGTGCCGATGATCTCCGTGGCGAGGTTCTGCGCCACGTTCCGGATCTCGGGGCCGGTGGAGAAGATGCCGAGGACCGGGCCGGCGCCCTTCTCCTGCGCCTCGACGGCCTTGGCCGTGGTGGCCTGCGCGCCCGGACCGCCGACGATCTCCCTGTCGGTCAGGTGCGCCTGGAACTGGCCGTAGTAGGCGACCCACACCAGGGTCGCGCCGATCAGCGCGCCGAGCAGCTGGCCGGCGAAGTAGACCGGAACGTTGCTCCAGTCGTCGTCCTTGATCGCGAGGGCCACGGTGACGGCCGGGTTGAGATGGGCGCCGGACAGCGGTCCGGAGATGTAGACCGCCGTCATGACGGCGAAGCCCCAACCGAAGGCGATGGCGAGCCAGCCGGCGTTACGGGCCTTGGAGGCCTTGAGCGTGACGGCGGCGCACACACCGCCGCCGAGCAGGATGAGTATGGCGGTACCGATGGTCTCGCCGATGAAGATGTCGGAGCTGGACACCCGCGACTCCTTTGTCCTTCGTCCAGGGAAGCCGAACCCCGAGTCCCTTCGGGGTGTTGGCGACTCTCGGGGGTGAGAGCGATGCCGGCCCTTGGCGTTGCCACACTCTAGCGCGTATTGCCGTTAGGTGTTCGACAATGCCGACCGATGGACGGGAGTCTCGCCCCGGCGTTACGTGTGCGTCAAGAGTTCTGTTATCGAAAGCGCGATCGTTATTGAGGTGGCCGAGTTGTCGATCTTTGTCGGGATCGTGGGCCGGATGCGCTGCGGTAACCCCACTGAACTGCGCTTTTGCTCAATTTTGTCCACATCGGGGTACGGCTGAGGCCGGTCCGCCGACAGGCGGACCGGCCTCAGGGGTGATCAGCGGCGTGCGGTCAGAACCGTCCCGCGCCGAGGTCCCGTGACACCGCGCGGGCGCAGTCCCGCACCGCTGCGATCAGCTCGGGCTGCAGCTCGCCGTCCTTGTACAGCCGTTCCACCGCGCCGGTGATGCCCACCGCGCCCACCGGCATGCGCCGCCGGTCGTGGATCGGCGCCGCGACCGAGGCCACGCCCTCCCAGGTCTCCTCCACGTCCGCCGCGTACCCGCGCGCGCGGGTGATGTCGAGGATGTGCTCGAAAGCGTCGAGGTCACAGGTCGTACGGTCCGTGAAGGGCTTGCGGTCGGCCTCCAGGGCCTCGCTGTGCGCCACCGGGTCGTAGGCCGACAGCACCTTGCCGAGGGCCGTGGAGTGCAGCGGCTGCATCGCGCCGATCTCCAGCACCTGCCGGCTGTCGTCGGGCCGGAACACGTGGTGCACGATCAGGACGCCCTGCTGATGGAGAACGCCCAGGTAGACGCTCTCCCCGCTGGAGCGGGCCAGATCGTCCGTCCACACCAGCGCCCGGGCCCGCAGCTCGTGCACGTCCAGATAGGTGGTGCCGAGCCGCAGCAGCTCGGCACCCAGCTGGTAGCGCCCGGAGGTCTCGTCCTGCTCGACGAACCCCTCCTGCTGGAGGGTGCGCAGGATGCCGTGCGCGGTGCCCTTTGCCAGACCCAGTGACGAGGCGATGTCGGACAGGCCGAGCCGTCGCTCGCCGCCCGCGAGCAGTCGCAGCATCGCGGCCGCCCGTTCGAGCGACTGGATGTTCCGTGCCATCGCAGTCCTGCCTCCGTCCCCTACGACCCTCGCCGTAAGACTGCCGTAACCGTCGTTCGGCAATGTCGAACACTACCGGTCCATGTCGACTCTCCGCTAATGGTTGGTCGACACGCGTTACACCAGGCGTGGTCCGCGCTCACCCCGCGTGAGGACCCGTCCCCGCCCGAGGCGCGGTTCCGGTGCTCACCTCGGGCGCGGTCCGCGAGCGCGGGCGCGGACGCCGTGGATGGGCGACATACTCGCCCATCCACCGCCCCGTCTGCCGCCTCACCTGCTCCCTCACTCGTCCGCCACATGGACGGCCTGCCCATCCGGGGCGACACCCGGTTAGGCTGGCGCAGTGCGTCCGTGCCCGGGCCCGGCCCGGCGGACCGCATAGCCGACAGCCGTCGCATCCAAGGGAGCCCTTCATGGCCTCGTCGTCGCCGTCCCCTTCCACCGACAGCCGGACCCGTGTGTCCGCGCTCCGAGAGGCGCTCGCCACCCGTGTGGTGGTCGCCGACGGGGCGATGGGCACCATGCTCCAGGCCCAGGACCCGACCCTCGACGACTTCCAGCAGCTGGAAGGCTGCAACGAGATCCTGAACGTGACCCGGCCGGACATCGTCCGTTCGGTCCACGAGGCGTACTTCGACGCGGGCGTGGACTGTGTCGAGACCAACACCTTCGGCGCCAACTACGCGGCGATGGCCGAGTACGACATCCCCGAGCGCGTGTACGAACTGTCCGAGGCGGGCGCCCGGATCGCCCGGGAGACCGCCGACGGCTACGTCGCCCGTGACGGCCGCGGGCGCTGGGTGCTCGGCTCCATCGGGCCCGGCACCAAGCTGCCCACCCTCGGCCACATCGGGTACACCACCATCCGCGACGCCTTCCAGCAGAACGCCGAGGGCCTGATCGCGGGCGGCGCCGACGCGCTGATCGTGGAGACCACCCAGGACCTGCTGCAGACCAAGGCCGCCGTGATCGGCGCCCACCGCGCCCGCGAGATCGCCGGCCTGGACGTCCCGATCGTCGTCTCCGTCACCGTCGAGACGACCGGCACCATGCTGCTGGGCTCCGAGATCGGCGCCGCGCTCACCGCGCTGGAACCGCTCGGCATCGACATGATCGGCATGAACTGCGCCACCGGACCCGCCGAGATGAGCGAGCACCTGCGCTACCTCTCCCGGCACTCCCGCATCGCGCTGTCGTGCATGCCCAACGCCGGCCTGCCCGTCCTCGGCAAGGACGGCGCCAGCTACCCGCTCACCCCCTCCGAACTGGCCGACGCCCACGAGGCCTTCGTACGGGACTACGGCCTCTCCCTCATCGGCGGCTGCTGCGGCACCACCCCCGAGCACCTGCGCCAGGTGGTCGAACGGGTCCGGGGCGTCACCCCGCCCGAGCGCAGCCCGCGCCCCGAGCCCGGCGCCGCCTCCCTCTACCAGACCGTCCCGTTCCGCCAGGACACCTCGTACCTGGCCATCGGTGAGCGCACCAACGCCAACGGTTCCAAGAAGTTCCGCGAGGCCATGCTGGACGCCCGCTGGGACGACTGCGTGGAGATGGCCCGCGAGCAGATCCGCGAGGGCGCCCACATGCTGGACCTCTGCGTGGACTACGTCGGCCGGGACGGCGTCGCCGACATGCAGGAGCTGGCCGGCCGCTTCGCCACCGCCTCCACCCTGCCGATCGTCCTGGACTCCACCGAGGTCCCGGTCATCCAGGCGGGCCTGGAGAAGCTCGGCGGGCGCGCCGTCATCAACTCCGTCAACTACGAGGACGGCGACGGCCCGGAGTCCCGCTTCGCGAAGGTCACCACCCTGGCGCGCGAGCACGGGGCCGCGCTGATCGCGCTGACCATCGACGAGGAGGGCCAGGCCCGCACCCCGGAGAAGAAGGTCGAGATCGCCGAACGGCTGATCGAGGACCTGACCGGGAACTGGGGCATCCACGAGTCGGACATCCTCATCGACACCCTGACCTTCACCATCTGCACCGGTCAGGAGGAGTCCCGGGGCGACGGCATCGCCACCATCGAGGCGATCCGCGAACTCAAGCGCCGTCACCCCGACGTCCAGACCACCCTGGGTCTGTCCAACATCTCCTTCGGCCTCAACCCGGCCGCCCGCATCCTGCTGAACTCCGTCTTCCTCGACGAGTGCGTCAAGGCGGGCCTGGACTCGGCGATCGTGCACGCGAGCAAGATCCTGCCGATCGCCCGGTTCTCCGAGGAGGAGGTGCGGACCGCCCTCGACCTCGTGTACGACCGCCGCGCCGAGGGCTACGACCCGCTCCAGAAGCTGATGGCGCTCTTCGAGGGCGCCACGGCCAAGTCCCTCAAGGCCGGCAAGGCCGAGGAACTGGCCGCCCTCCCGCTGGAGGAGCGCCTCAAGCGCCGCATCATCGACGGTGAGAAGAACGGCCTGGAGGCCGACCTGGACGCGGCCCTGCAGGACCGCCCCGCCCTCGACATCGTCAACGAGACCCTCCTGGACGGCATGAAGGTCGTCGGCGAGCTGTTCGGCTCCGGCCAGATGCAGCTGCCGTTCGTCCTCCAGTCCGCCGAGGTCATGAAGTCCGCGGTCGCCTACCTCGAACCGCACATGGAGAAGTCGGACACCGAGGGCAAGGGCACCATCGTGCTGGCCACCGTGCGCGGGGACGTCCACGACATCGGCAAGAATCTCGTCGACATCATCCTGTCCAACAACGGCTACAACGTCGTCAACCTGGGCATCAAGCAGCCCGTCTCCGCGATCCTGGAGGCCGCCGACGAGCACCGGGCCGACGTCATCGGCATGTCCGGGCTCCTGGTCAAGTCCACGGTGATCATGAAGGAGAACCTGGAGGAGCTCAACCAGCGCGGCCTGGCGGCCAGTTACCCGGTGATCCTGGGCGGCGCCGCCCTCACCCGCGCCTACGTCGAGCAGGACCTGCACGAGATCTACGAGGGCGAGGTCCGCTACGCCCGCGACGCCTTCGAGGGCCTGCGCCTGATGGACGCCCTCATCGGCGTCAAGCGCGGCGTACCCGGTGCCAGCCTGCCGGAGCTGAAGCAGCGCCGGGTACGGCCGGCCGCCACCGCCGAGGTCGAGGAACGGCCCGAGGAGGGCCATGTCCGCTCAGACGTCGCCGTCGACAACCGGGTGCCCACTCCGCCGTTCTGGGACACCCGCGTCATCAAGGGCATCCAGCTCAAGGAGTACGCGAGCTGGCTCGACGAGGGCGCCCTCTTCAAGGGCCAGTGGGGTCTCAAGCAGGCCCGCACCGGCGAGGGGCCGACGTACGAGGAGCTCGTCGAGACCGACGGCCGCCCGCGGCTGCGCGGTCTGCTGGACCGGCTCCAGACCGAGAACCTGCTGGAGGCGGCCGTGGTCTACGGCTACTTCCGCTGCGTCTCCAAGGACGACGACCTGATCATCCTGGACGAGAGCGGCAACGAACGCACCCGGTTCACCTTCCCCCGCCAGCGCCGGGGCCGGCGGCTGTGCCTGGCCGACTTCTTCCGCCCTGAGGAGTCGGGGGAGACGGACGTGGTCGGACTGCAGGTCGTCACCGTCGGCTCCCGCATCGGCGAGCAGACCGCCAAGCTCTTCGAGGCCAACGCCTACCGCGACTACCTCGAACTGCACGGCCTGTCCGTCCAGCTGGCCGAGGCTCTCGCCGAGTACTGGCACGCACGCGTCCGTTCGGAGCTGGGCTTCGCAGGCGAGGACCCCGGCGACATCGAGGACATGTTCGCCCTGAAGTACCGGGGCGCGCGGTTCTCCCTCGGCTACGGGGCGTGCCCGAACCTGGAGGACCGCGCCAAGATCGCGGACCTGCTCCAGCCCGAGCGGATCGGCGTCCAGCTGTCCGAGGAGTTCCAGCTGCACCCCGAGCAGTCCACCGACGCCATCGTGATCCACCACCCGGAGGCGAAGTACTTCAACGCACGCTGAGCCGTACGTGCGCGGCGCTGGGCCGTACGCGTGCGCCACGGAGCCGAGACGCGTGCCACAGAGCGCACTGATCGGATAAGTCGTACACTGGTCGGTCCACAGCAGGCCGGTTCCCCGCATGGGAACCGGCCTGGTCGTCCCTCAAGGAGGTGCGCCCGGATGACCAGTACGGTCCCCGTGCCCGGTACCCGTACGGCGGAAGGCTCGGCGCTTCAGGCTGTGCTCCTCGACATGGACGGCACCCTGGTGGACACCGAGGGCTTCTGGTGGGACGTCGAGGTCGAGATCTTCTCCCGGCTCGGCCACGCCCTCGACGAGTCCTGGCGCCATGTGGTGGTCGGCGGTCCCATGACCCGCAGCGCCGGGTTCCTCATCGAGGCCACCGGCGCCGCCATCACGCTCGCCGAACTCAGCGTCCTGCTCAACGACGGCTTCGAAGAGCGCATCGGCACCGCCCTGCCGCTGATGCCGGGCGCCAAACGGCTGCTCGCCGAGCTCTACGACCAGCAGATCCCCACCGCCCTGGTCTCCGCCTCGCACCGGCGCATCATCGACCGCGTCCTGACCTCCCTGGGCCCCCATCACTTCACCCTCTCCGTCGCCGGTGACGAGGTCTCCCGCACCAAGCCCTACCCGGACCCGTACCTGCTCGCCGCCGCGGGTCTCGGTGTGGATCCGGCCAGATGTGCGGTGGTCGAGGACACCGCCACCGGTGTAGCCGCCGCGGAGGCCGCCGGCTGCCGGGTGGTCGCCGTCCCGTCGGTGGCACCCATCGCCCCGGCCGAACGGCGCACCGTGGTCAGCTCCCTGGAAGAGGTCGACCTGGCATTTCTCCGCGGACTGATGACGGAAATGCGCTAGCCGTTCACCCAGCGTGCAAGTGGCATTCGTGAAATCCCCGCCGTGGTCGGTCAACGGAATTCGCAACTGTTCAACCGGCTGAATTGTGGTCTCCCTCCGGGTCGCGATGCGTGTGATGTTCGCCACATGCGCGAGGGTCGACAACGTTGCCCGGGTGTGCCGCTTCCCCCCTGATCGGGGGGAATTCAGGCACCCTTGTGTCCCGATTGGGGAGACGCTGCACTAATCCTGCCGCCGTCGGGTTTTCGGTCTGTCCGCAGCCGGTTCCACTGCGTGATGGTTCCTCAACTCGGGGGCCAGTGAGTCCTCCTGCGGGCGCGCACTAATGTCATCGCGAGAACATCGCCGTTACCCCCGTGATCCGCTACGACACCCCTGTTTGTCGGATACACGGACTCGAACAGCTCTGGAGAACTTCGAGCATGAACCGCAAGACTTTGGTGCTGCCGGCCGTCATCGGTCTGCTCACTCCGGTTCTCGCCGCGTGCGGTGGATCCGACAGTGGGAGCAGCGGCGACGGCGCGATCGTGGTCGGCACCACCGACCGGTTCACGGCCACGAAGGACGCCCCGGCGCCGATCGACCCCGCCTACTCCTACGACGTCGGCGGCTGGAACATCCTGCGCCAGACGGTGCAGACCCTCATGTCGCAGCCCAAGGGCGACGGAGACCCGGTCCCGGACGCCGCCGAGAGCTGCTCCTTCACCGACAGCGGCAGCGAGCGCTACGCCTGCAAGCTGCGTGAGGGCCTGAAGTTCTCCGACGGCACCACCGTCACCGCCGCGGACGTCAAGTGGTCCATGGAGCGCGCCCTGCGCATCAAGTCCGAGAGTGGCGTCTTCGCGCTGCTCTCGAACATCGACACCATCGAGACCCAGGGTGACCGAGAGGTCATCTTCCACCTCAAGTCGGCCGACGCCACCTTCCCGTACAAGCTGTCCACGCCGGTCGCGGGCATCCTGAACCCGAAGGACTACGCGAAGGACAAGCTGCGCGACGGCTTCGACGTCGACGGATCCGGCCCCTACACCTTCAAGGCCGACGTCCAGAACAACGAGATCGTCTCCGCCACCTTCACCAAGAACCCGAACTACAAGGGCAGCGTGACGGTCAACAACAACCAGGTGGTCCTGAAGTCCTTCAAGGACGCCGACGCCATGGGCGAGGCGATCGACAAGGGCGACATCGACGTCATGACCCGCACCATGTCGCCGTCGCAGATCAGCAAGCTCGACGCCGGCGACGACGACAACGTCGAACTCGTCGAGATGTCCGGCCTGGAGATCCGCTACCTCGGCTTCAACACCGACGCGCCCACGGTCAAGTCCAAGGCCGTCCGCGAGGCGATGGCCCAGATCGTCGACCGCGCCACGCTCGTCGCCAAGGTGTACGGCTCCCAGGCCGAGCCGCTGTACTCGCTGGTCCCGGCCTCCGTGACCGGCCACTCCAACGCCTTCTTCAACAAGTACGGCGACCCCAGCGTCTCCAAGGCCAAGAACCTGCTGACCGCCGCGAACATCACCACCCCGGTGAGGCTGACGCTGCACTACACGACCGACCACTACGGCTCCGCCACCAAGGAGGAGTTCGAGGTCCTGCAGAAGCAGCTCAACGACAGCGGCCTGTTCGACGTCGACATCAAGGGCACTCCCTGGTCGACGTACCAGACCGCCGAGCGCAAGCAGGCGTACGACGTCTACGGCATGGGCTGGTTCCCCGACTTCCCGGACGCCGACAACTTCCTCGCGCCGTTCCTCGGCAAGGACAACTTCCTCGCCTCGCCGTACACCAACAAGAAGATCAACGACACGCTGATCCCCGAATCGCGCCGCGAGGCCGACCGCGCCAGCGCGTCCGCCAGCCTGAACGAGATCCAGGACATCGTCGCCGACGAGGTCCCGGTGCTGCCGCTGTGGCAGGGCAAGCAGTACGTCGCCGCCCGTGACGACATCACGGGTGTCGCCTACGCCCTCAACTCCTCCTCCAGCCTTCAGCTGTGGGAGCTCGGCCGCGGCTCCAGCAGCTGACGACCGGTCACCCGAGGTCGCTACGACGGAAGGGCGCCCCACTCTGAGGAGTGGGGGGGGCGTGGCGTACTGCGGGTGGGCCGGGGGGGGCGTGTCCGGGGCCAAAGTGGGGGCCCGGAGCCACCACCACGACGGC
>NZ_JBHZAN010000027.1:0-166776 GCF_042754285.1 Streptomyces sp. NPDC059224 | reverse complement strand
CGGCGGATTCGGCCTGACGGGCCAGTCACCGCGCGCGGCATGGATGTCGGTGTGACACAGCCCGGAGGCCTCCACCCGGATCCGGACCTGTCCGCGCCCGGGCTCGGGGTCGCAGCGCTCCTCGATCACCAAGGGCTCCCCGAACCGTCGTACGACCGCTGCCTTCATGGTGGTCCTCTCCTCTGTTCCTGGTCAGCCGTGGGGAACGACGGCGACGGGGGCGGTGGCGTGGTGCAGCACGGCGTGCGTGACGTGCCCGATGTGGGCGCCGAGAGGACTGCGCCGGATGCGCCGGCCGACGACCACGAGGGACGCCGTCTGTGCCGCGTCGACGAGGAGCACGGCGGCGCTGCCGTAGTTGGACTCCTCCCCGACCTCGACGTCCGGGTACTTCCGCCGCCAGGGGCGCAGCAACTCGGCGAGTGCCTCCTGCTCGCTCAGGCAGAGCGCTTGGTGCAGGGGCGGATTCACGGGCATCCCGTACGCGAAGTACGGCGGCGGAAACCAGCCGTGCACGACGCGCAGGGAAGTGGCGCGGAGCCGTGCGGCCTCGAATGCGAATTCGATCAGCGTGTCGTCAGGATGATCGGTGTCCAGGCCCAGGACGACGGGCCGGAAGGGTGCCGTGGCAGAGGGGACTCCCGCAGGGTCCGTCTCGTGCTCGTCGACGGCCTGCTCCCCGGCCCTGACCAGGACCGCGGGGCGCCCGGTGTGGGCCACGGCGCTCAGGCTGACTGAGCCGACCAGGAAGCCGCCGATGCCGCCCAGGCCGCGTGAGCCGAGAACAAGCAGTTCGGCGTCCTTCGCAGCCTCGGCGAGCACGTCGCCCGGCGCGCCCGACAGTTGCTCGACGGTCACCTCGACGCCGGGGTGGCGCCGGCGGAGTTCGGCGGCGGCTTCGCGCGGTATTCGCTCGGTCCAGTGCTGCTGGGTCTCGGCTCCGACCAGCGGCGCCTGCGCCATCGGCTCGGGGACCGGCTCCCAGACATGGACGATCTTCAGGGCCAGGCCGCGCAGCTCCGCCTCGCGGGCCGCCCATTCCGCGGCGGCCCGGCTCTCCGGCGATCCGTCCAAGCCGATCGTGATGGTTCCGGGCATGATCTCTGCCTTCCTGGGCACGGGACGCGGTTCCGGCGTCGTCTGCGGGGGTCTCTTCGGCCAGGGGCCACCGGTCCCCGATCAGGTCCGGCCGTCCCCTGTGCGGCACAACGCGGTGGGTTGAGAGCGGCCCACCGCGTCCGGTCGGTCAGCGCAGCCAGCCGTGGTCGCGGACGACCGGCAGCCGGGCCCAGAGCCGGCCGAGGCCCAGGGCGTCGCCGGCAGCGGCGGCGGCCAGGACGACCATGGCCAGGGCGTAGATGACGTGGTAGTCGGCGAAGGGGTTGGTGGACATGCTCAGCGAGCCGTCGGAGAGGTGCTTGGCGGGCGGCCACTCGGCGATCCACATCAGCGCCATCATCACGGTGCCCGCGACGGCGGCGAGCCGCAGTGCGATCCCCGCGACCAGGGCCAGGCCGACGCCGAGCAGGCCGAGCATGAACAGCCAGTCGGCCCAGGTGTCCCCGGCCCACGAGTGGAAGGTGGACTCCATGGGCCCCGCGGCGACGGAGCCGAGGAAGCCCTTGGTGGGCGAGCCGCCGTCGATCCAGCCCTTGCCGGAGGGGGTGGCGTAGCCGAAGCCGAAGGTCTTGTCGAGGAACGCCCACAGGAAGACGAACCCGGTGAGCAACCGCAGGGAGGCCAGCGCGTACGCCCGCGCGGCGTGCGTATCGGTCGTCGCTGCCACCACGGACTCGGAGCCGGCGGCCGCCCGGGGCCGGCGGAAGGACGGCAGGTGGAAGCCGAAGCTACGGTGAGGATGCTCGTGCACGGCCATGGTGGTGATCCCTTCGGGGAGCCGGGGGCGAATTGTTCCTTGCCTGACGTCCTTTACTCTCGTGGCCCGCGAACGCCCGCACCCGATGCCGAAGGTCCGCACCCGCTGGGCCGAACGGCCCTGTCCGCAAGGCCTTCTGGACATGCACACGACGTCGGTTCCGTGCCCGGGACGGGCCGGGTGGAGGACGGGATCGCCCGGTGAGGGGCGGCACATGGCCAACGGCTGGTGCGGGCACCCTGGTTGGCACCGGCTCGCGCCGGGACCGCCGCGCCGGCACAGGGGTCCGGACGGCTTGTCTCTGCGGTAGGCCGCCCGGGAGACACGGGAGCTGCCCCTCCCGCACCCGGTCACCAGACGAAGCCGTTCTCGAACGGTACATCTGGCCTCGGTGGTCCCCCGCGTCCCTGTCCGGCCTGGCTGCGTGCCGGTGTCAGTGTCTCCTCGCTCGGCACGGCGATCGCCGAGTTCGCCCTCCATCGCGGTGAGCGGGCCGTTTCCGCACGGCAGGAGCGAAGAGACCGGCGTCGAGTTGACGGTCGCCATCCCGGTAGCGCCAGGTGCCGTAGCCGGCCCGGCGCCGTCGTCGAGCAGATCACAGCCCGCCCCGGGAACTGGCCCCCTGGTTCGCACCCGCCGACGACGTCCGCCGCGAGGGGCCGCCGCCCTACGGCGTGCGGGCGCTCGCGGAGCAGTGGATGCTGACGCCACTCACCGACACGACGACCGGACAACAACGCGTAAGTGACTTGGGGACCGGGGACCAGTCGCAGAGTCCGCGCGGTCCGTACTGACCAGTCTCCTCAGGTCTTGTCGGATTCTCGCAGGAGGCCGGGAGGTACCGACTGTGTGAGGGTCTCCGGCCCTCGGCATCGGCCCTGAGCTGGGCGATCTCTTCAGCCTCCGGACAGTGCCCGTGGGCGGCTTTGCCGCTCCGGCACGTCAGCCGGCCGCGAAGCCGGGACGGATCAAGGTGCCCGACCTGCCGTGGACGATCTCGTACGCCGCCTCCAGGGCGCCGATGGCGGCGAGCTGCCCGGTCCGCTCGACGAACCGGGACACGGCCTCGGCCTTGGGACCCATCGAGCCCTCCGGGAAGCCCCCTCGGCGCAACTCGCCCGGGGTGGCGTCGAGGATCGGATGCTGTTCAGGAGTCCCGTAGCCCTCGTACACGCACGGCACGTCGGTGAGGATCAGCAGGAAATCGGCCTTCACGTCCTCGGCGAGCAGGGCTGCGGTGAGGTCCTTGTCGACGACCGCCTCCACGCCGGTCAGCGCCCCGGTGTCCCGGTCAGCGGTGACGGGGACGCCTCCGCCGCCCGCGCAGATCACCAGGTTCCCGCTGTCGAGCAGTTCGTGGACGGTGTCGGTCTCCACGATCCGTTCCGGTACCGGGGACGGAACCACGCGACGCCAGCCGGTGGTGTCCTGCGCGATGTGCCAGCCCCGCTCGCGGGCGAGGGAGCGGGCCAGCTCGCGCGGATAGACCTGGCCGACGAACTTGGTGGGGCGTGCGAAAGCCGGATCGTCGGCACTGACCAGGGTGTGGGTGACCAGCGTGGCGACACTGCGGCCCGGCAGGGCGTTGTGCAGCGTGCGGGCCAGCAGGGAGCCGATCATCCCCTGGGTCTGGGCGCCGAGCAGGTGCAGCGGATACGGGACGCTCAGTGCGGGGTCGGCGGCGCTCTCCACGGCGAGCAGGCCGATCTGGGGGCCGTTGCCGTGGGTGATGACCAGTTCGTGTTCGTGGGCGAGGGCGGCCAGCGCGGTGGCGACCCGGTCGATGTTGGCCTGCTGGACGGCCGCGTCGGGGCGTTCACCGCGGTGCAGCAGAGCGTTGCCGCCGAGGGCGACGACGATACGCATGGTTCAGTCCTCCAGGGTGGCGACGAGAACGGCCTTGATGGTGTGCAGCCGGTTCTCCGCCTGGTCGAAGACGATCGACGCCGGGGAGGTGAAGACGTCGTCGGCGACCTCGAGGCCGTCCAGGCCATAGGTGTCGAAGAGGTCCCGGCCAAGGCGGGTGCCGCGGTCGTGCAGGGCCGGCAGGCAGTGCATGAACTTCACGTCCGGGTTGCCGGTGAGGGCGAGGGTCTTGTCGCTGACCTGGTACGGCAGCAGCAGTTCGATGCGCTCCCGCCAGGTGTCGGCGCGCTCGCCCATGGAGACCCACACGTCGGTGTGCAGGAAGTCGGCGCCCCGTACGGCGGTCTCGACGTCCTCGGTGAGCAGGATCCGGGCTCGGCTGTGCTCGGCGAGCTCACGGCACCGGGCGACCAGTTCGCCGTCCGGCCACAGCCGGCGCGGGGCGGCGATGCGGACGTCCATGCCGAGCAGGGCACCCATGGACAGCAGCGAGTTGCCCATGTTGTTGCGGGCGTCGCCCAGGTAGCAGTAGGCGATGTCCTGCAGGGGCTTGCGGCTGTGCTCGTGCATGGTGAGGACGTCGCACAGGCTCTGGGTGGGGTGGGCGGTGTCGGTGAGGCCGTTGTAGACGGGGACGCCGGAGCGCTCGGCGAGTTCGGTGACGAGTGCCTGGTCGGAGCCGCGGTACTCGATGGCGTCGAACATGCGGCCGAGCACGCGGGCGGTGTCGGCGATGGACTCCTTGCCGCCGATGTGGGTGTCGCCGGGGCCGAGGTAGGTGGTGCGGGCGCCCTGGTCGGCGGCGGCAACCTCGAAGGCGCAGCGGGTGCGGGTGGAGGTCTTCTCGAAGATCAGCGCGAGGTGCCGGCCGGTGAGCCGGGGCCGCTCGGTGCGGGTGCGCTTCTCGGCCTTGAGATGGGCGGCAAGGGTGAGGAGGTGGTGGATCTCGGGGGCGGTGAAGTCGAGTTCGCTCAGGTAGGAGCGGCCTCGGAGGTCGACGGTCATGGTGGCTTCCCCTTGCTGCGTCAGTTGGCCGGGTCGCGTTCGATGGGGCAGCTCATGCACCGCGGTCCGCCCCGTCCGCGGCCGAGTTCGGCGCCGGCGATGGTGACGATCTCGATGCCCTGCTTGCGGAGGTAGGTGTTGGTGGTGACGTTGCGCTCGTAGCCGACGACGACCCCCGGAGCGACGGCGAGGAAGTTGCTGCCGTCGTCCCACTGCTCGCGCTCGGCGCCCCGGATGTCCTGCGGGGCGGAGAGCATCCGGACCTTGTCCAGGTCCAGGGCCTCGGCGAGCGCGGTCGCCAGGTCGGAGTCGGGGGACACTTCGAAGCCGGTGTCGCGTTCGGCACTCGGGGTGAGCGTCCAGGAGCGCAGCGAGTCGGCGAGTCCCGGGTAGATCGTGAAGGCGTCCCGGTCGACCATGGTCAGCACCGTGTCGAGGTGCATGAAGGCGCGGGTGGCGGGCAGTTGGACGGCGATCAGCCGGTTCGCGGTGCCGTCGGCGAACAGCCGGGCGGCCAGGTTCTCCACGGCCTGGGCGGTGGTGCGCTCGCCCATGCCGACCATGACGGCGCCGTTGCCGAGGACGTGGACGTCACCGCCCTCCAGGGTGCCGACCGCACCGTCCAGGAGCGGTTCGGGGGCGGAGCCCGCGAACATCGGGTGGAAGCGGTAGATGGCCTCGGCGTGCAGGCTCTCCCGGCGGCGGGCGAGCTTGGCCATGGGGTTGACCGACAGACGGCCGTAGATCCAGCACGAGTTGTCGCGCGGGAAGAGGTGGTTGGGCAGCGGGGTGAGCGCGAAGTCGTCCGCGTCCAGCGCGTTCCAGACCAGGCTGTGCGGGGACGCGAGCGGCAGGTCGCTCTTGAGGATCCCGCCGATCAGGTAGCCGGCGAGCGTCTCCCCGTCGAGCTCGGCGCAGAGTTCACGCACGGGGTCGACGAGGGCGGGGCCGACGCCGGCCGGGGTGACGACCCGGTCCAGGAGCCAGTCGCGGGCCTCGGGGGTGTCGAGGGTCTGGGCGAGCAGATCGGCGAAGTAGTGGACGCGGGCGCCGCGGTCGCGCACCACCTGCGCGAAGGCGTCGTGTTCCTCGCGGGCCCGCTTGGCCCACAGGATGTCGTCGAAGAGGAGGGCGTCGACGTTGCGCGGGGTGAGGCGGGCGAGTTCGAGGCCGGGGCGGTGCAGGATCACCTGGCGAAGGCGGCCGACCTCGGAGTCGACGTGAAACGTGTTCATGGCTTTGATTCCTCCGACGTGGGGTGTGGGGCGGGCCCGAACGGGGGCTGTCAGTCCAGGTGACGGTCAGTCCTGGTGGCGGTGGGCGTTCCGCCTACGTGGGCCTCCGACTCGGTTGGTGCCCAGTCCGCGGGAGATCCGCTTGGCCGGTGCCGGCGCCGCTGTCTCGGGGGCTCGCTCTTCGCGCGGAGTGCGGGCGGCGGGGATCGCCGCGTTCGCGTCGCCGTAGTTGCCCTGGCTCCGCTTCAGCCAGACGTAGACCGGCAGCCCCAGCAGCAGCACGAACAGGCCGTAGTAGACGGTCTGGTAGCCGCTGCCCTGGATCGACCAGTAGGAGAAGGCCATCGCGGCGGCGGCGACGGTCACGTCCCGGGCCAGTCGACGCGGGCTGAGGCTCTCCCGCCCGCGAACCAGCAGCCAGTACAGCTGGGCGGCCGCGGAGAACAGGTACGGGATCACCGCGGTGAGCACACTCAGCAGCACGATCTTGGTGAAGACGTCCTCGAAACGCGTGTAGCTGAACACCGTGATCAGCGAGGCGAGCACGGTGGAGGCGATGATGCCGAAGGCCGGCACGCCGTTCCGCCCGCGGAGCTTGGCGAAGGCGCCGGGGAAGAGGCCGTCGCGGGCGGCGGCGTACGGCATCTCCGCGCACAGCATGGTCCAGCCGTTCAGGGCGCCGATGCCGGAGACGACCGCGGCGACGGCGACGGCGTTCCCGGCCCAGGTGCCGCCGAAGATGTTGTTGGCGGCGTCGGTGAACGGCGCCGTGGAGGAACCCAGTTCGGCGTGCGAGACGGTGCCGAAGACGGCCAGGGTGCCCAGGATGTAGATGACCGCGCAGACGAGCGTGCCGTAGACGGTGGCACGGGGCACGTTCCGCTCCGGGTCACGCACCCGGCCGGCGACCACCGAGGCGGCCTCCAGCCCGAGGTAGCTGAACAGGGCGATGGCGCCGGCGGCGGAGATCGCGCCCAACGCCGACTGGCCGCTGGCGTTGAAGGCACCGAAGTTGTCCGGATCGATGAAGAACAGCCCGATGCTGGCCATGAAGATCAACGGAATGAACTTCAGCACGGTCGTGATCACCTGGAACGCGCCGATGTTGCGGACCCCGGTGAGGTTGATCGCCGCGGGTATCCAGAGTCCGACCAGCGCGAGGCCCACGGAGATCCACGTCTTGTGGCCGGTGTTCACGAAGACCTCGACGTAGCCGACCCACGCCACGACGATCGCCGCGTTGCCGGCCCATGCGGTGATCCAGTAGGACCAGGCGTTCAGGAAGCCCGCGAACTCGCCGAAGGCCTCCCGCGCGTAGACGTAGGGTCCGCCGCTCGCCGGGACCCGCTTCGACAGGGAACCGAAGGTCGACGCGAGCGCCAGCGCGCCCAGGGTCACGGCGACGAAGGCGACCAGGGAGATCGGCCCGTAGGAGGCGAGGGCCGAGGGCAGGGCGAAGACTCCGGTACCGATGATGCTGCCGATCACGAGTGCGGACGCGGCGGGCAGCCCGAGAGCGGCCCTGGGCGCCGCTCGCTCACCACTGGTCGTGGTTCTGGACATGGCTGTGCTCCTTGTGCAAGTCGCTGGAGACGCGGTGGATGCAGGTCGCTGCGAATGCCGCGGCCACGGAACGATGCTTCTGCGCCATGCCGGGTCGGGGCACCGGCCATACGGTCCCGCGCGGTTCCCGAAGGTCCCGGTCCTGAAGGTCCGTGCAGCCCAACCGGCCTTGGACGCGGGTAGCGTGGGCCGCTCTGAGGGGTCGTCAGCACCCGGGGGCTTCGGCGGCCCAGGATCCCGTGACCAGAAGACGATCAGCCGTCGCCCCCGCGCGAGGCCGCAGGACAGGCGCACCACCCCTGGCGGCGCACGTGGGCGCCGTACCGAAATTCCCTCTGAGGTACCGAACAGACCGGTCAGCGGACCGAGCGGCCCATGGCCTGCTCGGCGACACGACCCCACGCCGGCTCCGGAAGTTCACACGTCCGCCCGGGGGCAGGCCATGACCGCTTCGCCCACCCCCGCCATGGAGCCCTCGCTGTCCGCCGAACACCGCGAGCGGCTCATGCGCGTCGCCCGCGAGGTGTCCCTCCCGCAGGGGACCCGCCTGTCCGAGGAGGGCGGACGCGCCGACCGCTTCTGGATCATCCGCACCGGCAGCATCGAACTCGACCTTCGGGTGCCCGGTCGCCGCACGGCCGTGGCCGAGAACCCCGGGCACGGCGAACTGGTCGGCTGGTCCTGGCTCTTCGCCCCGCGCTTCTGGCACCTGGGCGCCGAGACGACCGCGCCCGTGCGGGCCTACGAGTTCGACGGCACGGCCGTCCGGTCCATGTGCCAGGACGACCCGGCGCTGGGCGACGACGTCAGCCAGTGGGTCGGTCAGGTGCTCGCTCACCGTCTGCGCGTGGCCAGGACGCGGCTGGTGGACCTGTACGCCCCGCACGGCGCCGGCAGGCTGTCCGACCCGCCCCGGCACAGGACTGAGGAGTGACCACGCACGGCACGCCGCACATCGTCAGCGCCGGACGGCAACGGCATCACGGTCCGCCGGGAGCTGCGCGACCGGATGCCGGGGCCGGCCCGCCTCATGCTGACCTCGTTCGACGACGAGGAGGCCCTGCTCGACGCGATCATGGCCGGGGTGTCGGGCTATGCCCTCAAGCAGATCGAGGGCTCCGGCCTGGTCTCCGCGGTGGGTACGCCAGGACGGACAGCCGACCGCCGCCGGCGCATCCCCGCCACGGAGCACGGGCGCCGCGAGAGAGGATCCGCGGGGCCGCAAGCGGCAAGCCGCTCCCCGGCGCGGTTCCGCGTCATACCGGTCGCAGAAAGGGCCGACCGGCCCCGCACGCACCCGATCGGCCTCTCGATCCGCCCTTCCACCCGCGCTGAACTGGGAATCGCCGGCAGGACCCGTCGCCGAAAGGGGCTCGCCATGACCAGCACAGCACCGACGAATCCGACCGTGCGCCCGGCGCCGGAGGGGGACGTGCACCGACTGGACGTCGCACACGTCAACGGTGACGCGTACGCGGTGGACGTCCGAGGCCATCGCATCCTGGTCGACCAGCCCACCGACGCGGGCGGGACGGACACCGCGCCTACACCTGTCGAGTTGTTCGCCGCGTCCCTCGCCACCTGCGTCGCCTTCTACGCGGGCCGCTACCTCCAGCGCCACGGACTGTCCCGCGCCGGACTGCGGGTCCGTACGGAGTTCACCATGGCCGCGGACCGCCCGGCCCGGGTCGCGTCCGTGCGTCTGGTCATCGTCCCGCCGCCTGCGCTGTCCGCCGAACGCCATGCGGCGATACTGGCGGTCGCCGCGCACTGCACCGTCCACAACACGCTGCACGAACCGCCCGTGATCGACATCGGGCTGGAGACATGAGTACGCCGGGCACCCGCTCCGAGGTGCGGGACGGCACCGGCGACAGCCCCGCAGGCCGATGAGCGACGTCCCAGGGCGGGAGGGCCCCTTCGGCGCATGACGGACAGGCGGACGGGCCCACCCCGGTGGGAAGACGCAAGGACCACGGGGCCACGGACGAGAAGGTCCTCGTCCCGTAGCCGCGAGGAAGGAAGTGACCGTGAACCTCTGGTACGGGCGTGACCCCGGTGGATGGAGCTGGATGGCCATGTCGGTCGGCATGGTCCTCTTCTGGGCCGCACTGGCCGCCGTCGGCGTCCTGCTGTTCCGGGCGCTGTCCCGGCCGGCCGGCGGCGGGGCGACCGGGCCCGCTCCGCCGACCGGCCCGACGCCCGAGCGGGTCCTCGCCGATCGCTTCGCCCGCGGAGAGATCGACGGGGACGAATACCGGCGCCGCCTGGCAGTCCTGCGCGCCGACGACGGTCCCCGTCTCAGCAAGGGCTGACCACGTCCGGTGCACCCCGCTCGGAGGCCCCTCGCCGGGGCGGAACGCCTCATCCTCGGGCCCCTCGGCTAGGACCTCCCGGTCCTCCGTGAAATCGTGGAGGAGACGGGAGTCGCCTTCCATGAACGCCCGGTCGGCCTGGGAGAGAAACAGATCAGTGTTCGTACACCCACTCGATAAACGGACCGTGACGGCACCGGCCGAAGACGCCGCGGCCGCTCCGTCCGTGCACAACGCGCAACCGTGGAGGTTCAGCTGCCGCCGCGGCGGCAGTACCTTCCGGCTGCGCTCGGATCTGGAACCAGCCGTGCCGCATGCCGAGCCGGCCACCCGCGCCTGGGAAGAGCCGCCGAACCCGCGGTGTGCGGTGGAACTTCGCGGCCCGGACCCGGCAGGAGATCGCACAGGCCCGCGAGGACGTGACCGGGGGTACCCGCTCCGGCGAGGTGAAGGGCTACGACGGCGACCCGCTGCGGGCCCCGGCGCTGCCGGAGACACCCCTGAAGCCGCGGGGGCGCGGGCGCTGACCCGCGGCCGACGACGAGTGATCGCCCGGACCTGTCCCGTCGGAGGAACTCCGTGAACCCTGCCCCGCCCACGTCCCTCGCGAGTTGGCCGACGCCGCTGGAGAAGGCTCCGCGGCTGGCTGCCGCCCTCGGCCTGCGGGAGGACGATCTGTGGATCAAGCGCGACGATCTGATCGGCCTGGGGGCGGGTGGGAACAAGGTCCGCAAACTCGAGTACACGATCGGCGCCGCCCTGGCCGCCGGGGCGGACACCCTGGTCACCGTGGGGGCTCCGCAGTCCAATCACGCGAGGCTGACGGCCGCGGCCGGAGCCCGGCTGGGCCTGGACGTGGTGCTGGTCTTCCCGGGCTGCCCCGGCGGGTCACGGTCGGGGAACCTGGTCCTGGACGCCCTCTTCGGGGCCCGGGTCCACTGGGCGGGTGACGTCGGCCTGACCGTGGCCGCGCAGGAAGTCGTCGAGGCGCTGCGCCGCCGTGGGGCGCGTCCGGAGCTGATCCCGTTCGGTGGGTCCAACGCCGTCGGTGCCCGGGGATACGAGCGGGCCGGCAGGGAACTGCTGGCCCAGGTTCCCTCGCTGGACCTGGCCGTCGTCGCGCTGGGCTCGGGCGGCACCATGGCCGGCCTGGTCGCCGCGCTGGGTGCCGACCGGGTCCTGGGTGTCGACACCGGCGCGATGGACGAACCCGCCGCGGCCGTTGCCGCCATGGCAGGCGAACTCACCGGGGCCGAGGTACACAAGCGGCTCCGCGTCCGCTCGGACCAGGTCGGCGCCGGGTACGGCCGGCTCACCGAGTCCACCGCCGCCGCCCTGAGCCTCGCCGCCCGCACCGAGGGCATCGCACTCGACCCGGTCTACACCGGGCGGGCCATGGCCGGACTCGTGGCCGCGGTCGAGGACGGCACCGTCGCACCCGGCAGGACGACCGTTTTCTGGCACACCGGCGGGCTGGCCGGACTCTTCGGCCACGCCGAGGCCGTCGACCGCTTCGAGAGCGCGCTGCCGGTGTTCCCGGCGTAGGCGCTGCCGCCGGCCGGCGTGCATCCCGCCGCAGCCCCTCGGACGTCGCCGGTGTGGTGGCTGTCCGAGGGGCTGCCCAGGCGGGTGCGGGGGTCAGGTGCTGGTGCGTCGGCGGGCCGGCGCACGTGACGCGGACTTGGGCTCCCGGACCGGGGTCTGCGTCTGTACGGTGCCGCCGACGTCGGGGTCGAGCACGTCGTCGCCGTACAGGTCGTGGAGCCAGTTGGTCTGGTAGATGGTGTCGAGGTAGCGCTCACCCAGGTCGGGGGCGATGGCCACCGCCGTGAGGTCAGGGCTGCCGTGCCGGGACAGCCAGTCGGTCGCGCCGCTGACGACGGTGCCGGTGGAACCGCCGAACAGGAAGCCGCTTCTGGCCATGCGGTGACACATCCGGATCGTGTCCGGCTCCTCGACCTTGATCACCTCGTCGACGAGGGACTCGTCGAGCAAGGGGGGCCGCATGCTCATGCCGAGGCCCGGGATCATCCGGCGGCCCGGCTCGCCGCCGAACGCCACCGAGCCGACCGCGTCCACGGCGACGATCCGCACCGGCCGGGACCACTCGCCGAAGTAGCGCGCGCAGCCCATCAGGGTTCCGGTGGTACCGGCCCCGACGAACAGCACGTCCAGCTCCGGGAACCGGCGGGCGATCTCCGGAGCCGTCGTACGGTAGTGGGCCAGCCAGTTGCCGGCGTTGGTGTACTGGCTGAGCCAGACGTATCGGTCGTCGGAGGCGCACAGCGAGCGGACGTAGTCGATCCGCTTGCCCAGGAAGCCGCCGTTGCCGTCCTGGTCGGCCACGATGTGCACCTCGCTGCCGAGCGCCTCCATGAGAAGTCTGGTCGACAGGTTGCACCGGGAGTCCGTCACACACAGAAACCGGTAGCCCTTGCTTGCGGCAATCATGCTGAGCGCGACGCCGAGGTTTCCGGAGGAGGACTCCACGAGGACGGAATCCGCTGTCAGGATTCCGTCCCGCTCGGCGCTCTCCACCATCTCGTTGGCTGCCTTCAACTTGATGGAACCGGCGAAGTTGAAGGCCTCGCACTTCAGGTAGAGCGGGTGACCGCAGATCGATGCGAGATCGACGAAGAGGTCGCCCTCGTTGAAGGCATGCGGAGCGGATATGACGGGCACGGCGGGCCTCCTGGTGCCGGGCCGAGGACCGCGGCCTCAGCCGTACCGACGCAGTTCGTGGAAGAAGTCATCGATGAGACACAGGTCCCCCGACCGTGACACCTCGTCGTAGACGTGCTTGCCGACGGCGAGGTCGAGGACGCCGAGTCCGAAGGGTGAGAAGATCACCGTTCGGTCGGCCGGCGGCGCGGCCCGTCCGGCCATGACGTCGCCGAGGGTTCCGTTCAGGAAGTCCCGGTTGCCGCTGAGCTGTTCGGCCAGGTGGGGTGACGTGTCGGCCTTGAGACAGTGCTCGACGTCGTCGACGAAGTTGGCCGAGCCCAGCAGGATCTCCGGGGCGAGGTCGCGCAGGGAGACGTGCAGGACCAGCGGGTTGTGGGAGAACAGGGCCTGGTCGGTCACGTGCGGCCGGCCGGCGATGGTGGCGAAGACCACGAGGTCGCTGGCGCGGATCAGGTCCTCGGCGGTGTCGTGCACGGTGATGCGCGCGGCGCTGCCGGTCTCCCGCAGGTAGCCGCAGAAGCCGGCGGCGCTGTCTGCGGCCAGGTCGTGCACGCCGACCTCGTCGAAGTCCCAGCCGCTGCCGGCCAGGAAGGTGTGGATGTACCGGGCGATCAGGCCGGTGCCGAAGAACCCGACCCGGGTGGGGCGCGTCCGGTTGCGGCTCAGCCAGTCGGCGGCCAGCGCGGCGGAGGCCGCCGTCCTGGTGGCGCTGATGATCGAGCTCTCCAGGCAGGCGAACGGGTAGCCGGTGTCATGGTCGTTGAGGATGAGCACCGCGGACGCCCGCGGCAGCCCGGCGCTCACGTTCTCCGGGAAACTGGAGATCCACTTCAGGCCGTCCACGTGGACCGAACCGCCGAGGGAGGCCGGCAGCGCGATGATCCGTGAGGTGGGCCGGTCCTGGAAGCGCAGGAAGTACGACGGCGGGTTGACCGAGTCTCCCGCGTCGTGCAGCCGGTAGACGGTCTCGACCAGCTCGACGAGCTGCTTCTCGCGTCCGCTCAGCGCCTGCTGCACCTGCTCGCCGGTGATCACCGCGAAGGTCGGCACGGCGGGCCCGTCGGGTGCCGCGGACCGGGTGGTGGTCGACAGGGTGTCGGTCATCGCTCGCTCGCCTCCAGGGCCGGGCAGTCGTCGGCGGGCCGCAGCGGCTCGCCCAGGCCGACCAGTACCTGGCGCTCCCCGGAGAACGCCTCCCTGCTGTGCGCGGTGCGGATGTTGTCCACGAGCAGCAGGTCACCGGCTTGCCAGGGTTCGCGCCTGGTGTGCGCCTCATAGGTGCTGTTGATGGTCTTGACGACGTCCTCGCCGATCGGGGAGCCGTCGCCGTGGCGGGTGTTGAACGGCAGCCCGTCCGGGCCGTAGACGTCGAGCAGGTACTCGCGGACCTCCGGGTCCAGCGTCCACTCGTTGAGGAAGGCGATCTGGTTGAACCAGCAGCGCCGCCCGGTGACCGGGTGCCGGACGACGGCGGCGCGGCGCTGCTCGGTGCGCAGGGACCCGTCGGGCTGCCAGGTGCACGTGATCGCGTTCGCCCGGCAGTACTGCTCGATCCCGGCGCGGTCGGCGGTGCCGAACGACTCCGCGAGGCTCGCCCCGATCTCGTCGTTGTAGCTGCGGGTCAGGATCCAGCCCTCCTGCTCGAACCGTTCGGTGAGCCCGGAGGGCAGCGCCCGCAGCACCTCCTCGGCGTCGGCCACCGCCGTCGCCCCGCCCTGCTGGGGCGCGGTGAGGCAGGCGAACAGCGCCAGTCCCGGCACCTCCTGCTGGTAACTCAGCTCGTGGTGCATGCACATCGGCTGGTTGTCCGGCCAGGGCGTGGAGGAGTAGACCCCCCGGCCGTGGGCCTCGCGGGGGGCGAAGGCCTCCCGCTCCGTCATGAGGTCGCCGACCAGCCGCGCGAAGACGGCACCGGCCTGGCCTGCGTCGCGCAGGCCGAGACCGCGGACGACCAGCGCCCCGTGCTCGGTCACCTGCGCGCGTAGCGCCTCGCGGTACTCGGCCGTCCATGTCGCGGCGTCGTCGGGGGGATCGACGCACAGCAGTGCCGGCTTGTCCGGCCGCAGCTCCACATCGAGTGGTGATGCCAGGGAGGAGAACGGCATCTCGGTTTCCTTTCGGTCGACCGCCTGGGGTGTGACGGAGGTCAGGAGGAGGCGAGGGGAAGGACGCTGTTCAGAACGGCCTGCGCCGTCTCGGCCGGACGGGTGCGGAGGAAGTGGTGGCCCCCGCCGGCGAGTTCATGGAGATCGACATGGTCGGCCAGGAGCCGCCAGTCGCGGTGCCGCTGGGCGTGGCCGGCGGTGTGCGGGTCGTCGGCGGCGACGACCACCGAGACCGGCGCGGCCAGCTTCACCTGCGGCGGGGCTTCCAGGATCTGGTGGAAGTAGCGGTGCGCGGCCACGCAGTCGTGCCGGTAGGCGGCGGCGATGTGTTCGGCGTGCGGCGTGTTGAGTTCCACGAGTTCCGCGTAGCCGCCGTCCCCGGTCAGCCGCTCGGCGATGTCGGCGTCGCTGCTGCCGGTCAGTTCGACGATGGCGGCGAACCGGTCGGCGGCGGTGCCGAGGAGTTGCGCGCCGAGGAAGAGCCGGGCCACCTCCACGCCCCGCTGCTGGAGTCTGAGGGCGGTCTCGACGGCCGCCGCGGTTCCCGAGGAGTGGCCCCACAGCACGACCCTGCTCAGACCGCGGGCCGTGATCTCGGTGACGGTCTGCTCGGCCACCTGCTCGATCGTCGCGAACGGCTCGGGGGGCGCGGCCAGGTTGTGACCGGGCAGGTCCACGGCGAGGACCGGCAGGCCGCTGCCCGCCAGCGCGCTGGCCATGGGCTGGTAGTTGACGGCGTTGCCGCCCGCGTAGGGGAAGCACACCAGGGCGCATTCGCAGGTGCGGCTCCCGCCCGACAGGGGCAGCAGCAGCTCGGGGCGCTGCCGGGCCGTGCCGTCGAGCAGGGCGGCCAGGTCGGCCAGGACCGGGTGCCGGGTGATGTCCTTCAGGGACACCGCGCGGTCCAGGGCGAGGCTGAGCTTGACCGCGGTCAGGGAGGTGCCGCCGGCGTCGAAGAAGTGGTCCGTGCGGCCGATCCGCCGTTCGGGCACCCCCAGCAGTTCGGCCCAGGCCGCGGCCAGCCGCCGTTCGGTCGGGCTGAGCGGGGCGGCGGTGTCCGCGGTGTCCGTGTCCGGTGCCGACTGCTCGGCCAGGGCCGTCAGGGCCTTGCGGTCGATCTTGCCGTTGGGGGTCAGCGGCAGGCTGTCGCGCCAGTGGAAGGCCGACGGCACCATGTAGCCGGGCAGGACCGCGCCGAGTTCCTTGCGCAGGGTCTCGGGTTCATGCTCGTCACCGGAGTAGAAGGCGATCAACTGCTTGCCGCCGCCGGTGCGTTCGGCGACGACCACGGCGCCGTCCCGCACCCCGTCCACCCGCAGCAGGGAGTTCTCGATCTCGCCCATCTCGATCCGGAAGCCGCGGATCTTGACCTGGTTGTCCCGGCGGCCGAGGAACTCCAGCTTGCCGCCGGGGTGCCAGCGGCCCCAGTCCCCGCCCAGGTAGAGCCGTTCACCGGGCCGGTACGGGTCCGTCCGGTACGCCTCCCGGGTGCGTTCGGGATCGTTGACGTACCCGCGGCCCACGCAGACACCGGAGAAGGCGATCAGTCCGGGGGCGCCGAGCGGTACCAACGCCAGCTGTTCGTCGACGACATGGACGCGTACGTTGTTGACGGCCCGCCCCAGCAGCACCCGTTCGGGTACCTCCCTCAGGAGCTCGTGGTTGGTGTCGTCCGAGGTCTCGGTCAGCCCGTAGGCGTTGAGCAGTGCGATGCCCGGCTGGACGGCGAACCAGCGCTGGGTCAGCTCCCGTTTGAGTGCCTCGCCGGTCACCGAGACGCAGCGCAGGTCCGGGAGCATCCGCGGGTGTCGCTCCAGGTAGGAGACGACGACCTCCAGGTACGACGGCACGAGCTGCGCCACGCCGACCCGGCCGCGTTCCAGGGTGCCGACGAACCGCTCCACGTCGGTGATCACGTCCTGTTCCACCAGCAGGGTCCGGCCGCCCACCAGCAGCGGGGCCATGAGCTGCCACAGGGAGATGTCGAAGCACTGCGGAGCGGTCTGGGCGACCACGGTTCCCTCGCCGATCGACAGGTCGTCGATCTTGGCGTGCAGGTGGTTGAGCATGCCCGCGTGCTCGCACATCGCGCCCTTGGGCTCACCGGTGGACCCGGAGGTGAAGTAGATGTAGGCGAGCTGGCCGGGGTCGACCCGGATGCCGGGGGTCTCGTCGGCGTGCGATTCGGCGTACGCCGTCTCCGTCAGGAGCTTCTCGACGTCCTCGAGGGTGGTCAGCGCCTCGTCGAGGGTGCGGGTGCTGCCGGACTCGGTGAGGATCAGCCGGCACCGCGCCCGGGACAGCGTCGCCGCGATCCGGCCGGCCGGGAAGTGCGGTTCGATCGGCAGGTACGCGCCGCCCGCCTTGAACACCGCGAGCACGGCCGCCAGCCAGTCGAGGTTGCGCTCGGTGACGACGGCGACGACGTCCTCCCGGCCCAGGCCCCTGGCCAGCAGTGCGCGCGCCAGCCGGTTGGCCCTGCGGTCGAGTTCGCCGTACGTCCACTGCTGGTCGCCGTGTACGGCGGCCACCGCTTCCGGATGTGTCCGGGCGCGCCGCTCGAAGAGTTCGTGTGCCCGCGCGTCCGGCAGTGGACGGTCGGGCCCGGCCAGGCCTTCCAGCTGTTCGCGTTCCTCCTCGGCGGACAGCAGGTTCTGGTGGGCGTGGTCCGCGTCGGGCTCCGCGGTCATCAGCCGCAGGGCGGTCAGGTGGTAGCCGCCGATCCGGACGGCGGCCGGGGCGTCGAGCACGTCCGTGCGGTACCGCAGGAGCAGCGTCAGCCGTCCGTCCCGGTCGGACCAGCGCACGTGCAGGACAGCGTCGTCGGCAGGGGTCCGGCCGGCGTGGTTCCGGTCCGCCGCCGGCCCGGACACGACCTCGAACGGCGATTCCGTCAGGCCCAGTTCCCGGCGCAGTCCGGCCACCGGGAAGTCGCGGTGGGCCCGTATCTCCGCCTCGGCGTGGTGTGCGGCCGTGACCAGGTCCGCCCAGGACCCGGAGGGGACGGACACCCGGCACGGCAGCGGATCGCCGTCCGCGCCGGTGGTGTACCCCGTGACCACCTCGGTTTCGCCGGAGAGCACGGCCAGCACCTTGAGGTGCGCGGCCAGCATCGGCGCATCGACCGGCAGGCCCCGTCGCCCTGCCAGGTCCCGCACCGCCTGCGCAGTGCCGTCCGGCACGGGTATCTCGTGCTCGGCCGTACCCTGAGCCGGTTGCGGAGCCCACCGCGGCACGGCGGTGGCGCTGCCTGAGGTCAGTACCCGGCTCCAGAACTCCCGGTCCGATTCCACGCGCGTTCCCATCGAATGGCCTTCCTCAACTCAGGTTCGCCGTGCTGGCGTTGGCTGCTGACGTGGTCCGTCCTATGGCGCCGGTCCGGCCGCCGCTCTCCGGCATGTCCACCGCGGGATTGCCGCCCCACTGGGCGTGCGCCGGGACCTCCTCGCCCTTCATGAGGAAGGAGTCGGGCGCCAGCACCGAGCCGTCGCCCATGGTCACGCCGTAGTGCACATGCGCGCCGACGCCGAGGGTGCAGCCGGCACCGAGGGTGGTGACGTCGGACTTGAAGGTGCCGTCCTCCTGCGAGTGGCACTGGACCTTGCTGCCGGCGTTGAGGGTGCACTCGTCGCCGATGGTGCTGAGCGTCCGCTCGGTCATGTAGACGCCGTCGTCGAAGACCATGCTGCCGATGCGGACACCCAGCAGCCTCCAGACCAGGGTCTTGAACGGGGTGCCGTTGAAGATGTTGAGGTACTGGTCGGGGACCTTCCACAGCCGCTCGTGCCACCAGAAGTACGGGTCGTAGATGGAGCACAGCCGGGGGCGCAGTGCCCGGAACCTCCCGATCCAGCGCTCCACCAGGACGAAGTACGCGGTGGTGAAGACGAGGCTGAAGGCCAGGTATCCGCCGATCACCACCTGCCCGAGCATGCCGTACAGGTCCACGGAGGCCAGGCCGAACAGGGTGAGCGCGAAGGCGTGCAGCCAGCGCACGAGCAGCATGCCCGCCATGGAGCGGAGGTTGTACCGGTTCTTCGCGGCGAGCCGGCGGCGGAGCGTGTCGCCGGTCCTGAGGTGGTCGAACCGGGTGTCGCGGTCCACCGTGCGGGGGATCTCGAAGCACGGTGAGCCGAGGAGGCCCACGCCTTCCCTGAGTTCGCCGTCGAGGGGAACCATCACCTTCGTCGCCAGCAGGCAGTTCGCGCCCGTCCTGCCCCCCACCGGATAGGCGATGTTGTTGCCCAGGAAGTTGCGGGGCCCGATGGCGACCCTGGACAGCCGGAAGGAGGTGCTGGAGAAGTCGGCGTTGACGACGGATAGTCCGTCGGCGATCATCGTTCCGCTGCCGATGGTGACCAGCAGGGGCGACTCGTGCTGCACTTCCGTGCCGAAGTTCGAGCCGGTCTGCTCGACGCGTGACAGGTCGTATCCGATACCGCGGAGGTAGTGGACGATGTACGAGCTGTCGCCGAAGAGCCAGGTGAAGAACTTGATGTTCGTCATGCGGGCCGTGAAGCGTTGCAGCACGTAGTGGAATCCGTAGAGCGGGTAGACCTTGTCGGGCTTGAGGACCAGGCCCACCAGTCGCGGCACGGTGCACAGGACCAGCAGCCCGAGGATCACGAACCCGAAGAACAGGACGCCGGAGAGCACGAGGGCGTCGGGGACCAGTTCCGAGGGACTGAGCGCCACCGACTGCCGGTCGAGTCGTTTGCCGATCGCCGGTACCCCGGTGAAGAGCATGTACATCCCGCCGACCAGCAGCGGTATGTACACGACGAACAGCTGCGTCAGCGTGCCCAGGCCGAACCAGGCTCGGCGCAGGGTGCCGCAGCGGGCCGGTGCGACCCTGGCGTAGTCGACCCCGGTGGGTTCCGCGGGGGATCCGTGCCAGTGCTCGCCGGCCGGAATCGACTGCCCGCGGTACAGGGCGGAGGAGTGGCCGAGCTGAGCGCCGTCGCCCAGGGCGGTGTCGATGTCCAGGACGGTCTTCTCGCCGACCAGGACGTTTGCGCCGAGGGTGATCGGGCCGGTCTGGATGTGTCCGGCGTGGGCCCGGTAGCAGAGGAGGAACGCGTCCTTGCGGATCACCGTGTCCGCGCCGACCGTCAGGAGGTCGGTGCAGACCGGGACGGTGCGGGTGAGGATCGTGACCCCCCTGCCGATCCGTGCGCCGAGGGCGCGCAGATACAGCACGTACAGCGGGGTTCCGGCGAGGAGGATCATCGGGTTGGCGTGGATCAGCACCTTGACGAGCCAGAAGCGCACGTACGCCAGGCCCCAGACGGGGAACTCGTCGGGTCGCCAGCGGCCGACGAGCAGCCATTTCGCGGCGATCGGGAAGGCACACAGCGCCACGAAGGCGATGCCGCCGAACAGGACCGACCGCACGTAGACGTCGATCAGGCTCGAGCCGTCGGCGATCCACTCGTACCCCGCCGCGGTGCCGAATCCGTAGGCCAGTGAGTAGCCCAGGAAGACCAGCAGTTGGACGGTTCCGCAGAACAGGTGGGTGCGCCGTCTCGCACGCGGCCCCGGAGCCTGAGGCGGGGGCACCGTCGGGGACGGTGCGTCCGCCGGACCGGTGGGGGCGGGATCCCCCAGCGCAGTGGCCAGACTCCGGATCGTGGGGTGCTGGTAGATGTCCTTCATGGACGGGGAGGGCAGATCGGCGGTCTTGCGTATTCGTGCGCAGAACTGGGCCATGACGAGGGAGTTGGCACCCAGGTCGGTGAAGAAGTGGCCGTCGACCGGAACGCTCTCGGCGTCCAGGAGATCAGCCAGTGCCCGTGCGAGCCGCCGCTCCGTCTCCTCCCCCCGATGGCCGGTGCCGCTCAGCGCGACGACGGATTCACCCGGCTCCGAAACGACCTCGGAGGACTGTTCCACCATGCGATCTCCTGGAGAACGTGGATGTTCCTGATCACGAACCGGCGGATTCAGTTTGTCCAGAGCGATCTACGTCTGCCACTTTTGCCATGGGTTCAACGACTCGGGAAGACGGCCGAGTCGGGCCGCATCCCGGGATTCAGGCCGGGACGGGCAGGTACCGGTTCACCCACATGGCGGTCCCCCAACCGGCAGCGCTCCGGGACCGGACCGGTAGAGGGGTGGCCCGGACGTCGTCACGCGAGGGAATCGCCCGGCCTCCGGGAGTGACGCCAGGCCTCGTCGCCGGCCCGGTCGCGGCAACGGCGTCCGGGCACGTCGGTGACGGTGTGCGGGCACGTCGGTGAGGGCGTCCGGCACGTCGGTGACGGCGTCCGGGCATGTCAGCGGCCCGGGCCACGACCCTGGACGGGCCTCGACCCGGTGGGCCGCGGCCGGATCAGCCGGCGGCGGTCCAGGCCTTCGGACCCATGCCGCGCCACTCGATCAGATCCGGGTCGTCGACCGTCGTATTGGCCTCGGGCAGCCCGGCCCGGCGCAGGAACTCGACGACATCGAGCAGGTGATACGCGGTGCCGACATACTCTCCGCGGATGGTCACCCGCCTGCCACCGTCGGGGCCCGGCGGCTGCACCACCACAGGCGCGTCTTTCATGACTGCCGAATGCCCCGTACCGAGCCCGGTCATGCGGGCCGGTCCCCTGGCGATGCACATCGCCGCCACGTGGTCGCGGCCCGTGACCGCGCCCGACGTGCCCTTTTTCCGGCTCGGGCCGCGCTGAGGCCCGGAAATCGACGGACGGCCGAGACCGCCCGAAAGGCGGAGGGGCAGGAGCGGAACCCGACCCGACGCATCCGGCCCGCCTCGGGCTGCGCCCTCCGCAAGATTCGGACGACGCTCCGCCGGGGCTCGCCGGCCCGGCCCCGTTACCACCGCATGACCGCGGACCTCACACAGGTGCGGAACGGCCGGTGAGCCCGGGGAACGACCCCCCGCCGCCGCGTGCCGATTCCGGCGCGGAAGTGCCCCGGTGAGCACGGTCGCCCTCCCCCAATTAGGGCGAGCGTGCTCACCGGGGCCGGCGCCGGCCCCGCGGATCACCACGGAGCCGGATCGGGCGAGTCCCCCGCTCACCCGTCCGGCACACCAGGACCGTCCCCCTGAGTCCCGGGTGCCCGGCGCCTGCGTCAGGGCGTCAGTGTGGCCCACACGGCGTGGCCGCTGGTGAGCCGGGACCGGTCGACGCCCCAGGAGTCGGCGAGTTCCTCGACGAGCAGCAGCCCCCTGCCGCCCTCGTCGTCCGGGCCGGGCTCGCGCCGGAGCAGACCCTGCCGCGAGTAGTCGTGGTCGTGCACCTCCAGCCGCACACATCCTTCGTTGATCATGCCCATGCCACACAGGATGCGGACGCTGAACGTGTGACGGATGGCGTTGGTGACCAGCTCGGACACCAGCAGCACCGCGTCCTCGCACAGCTCGCCGGGCATTCCCCATGCCCCCAGACGCTCTCTCATGGAGCGGCGGGCGACTCTGACGCTGGAGCGGTGCGAGGGCAGCTCGATCCAGTGCGCCTGATCGGGGTCGACGACGTCTAACAGGTCGAGCGGTGAGGTCGTGTGGGGGGACACGTGGTTGCCTTCCGTGAGGCGGCGGCGGGAAGCAGGCAGAACTGGGCAACGTCCACACGGGAGGAGCGAGTTGCCCGTGAGCGAATCGCGATTGCTCAAGTAACTATGCTCGCAGTCGGCTTCACCCTGCAACCGACTCCCTGATAATTTCAGACTGCCGGTGTCGGTGCGGTCGCTTCGTCAAGTGCCTGTCAAACTCGTACCGGTGACGTTCCTTCAGGAGGTAGGGCGTGAGCGAAGGCCGGTCGAACGCGAGCAGCGCCAGTGCGCCCACCGTGCTGCGCATGATCCTGGGCCGCAGGCTCCAGGAACGGCGCCAGGAAGCGGGCGTGTCACTGGACGAGGCGGCGCGGGCGCTGCGGGTCGCTCCCCTGACCATCCGCCGCCTGGAGAAGGCGGAGGTGGCACTCAAGCCTCTCTACGTGGAGAAACTCCTCGAGACCTATGGTGCCGACCGGCAGGAGACCGAGGAGTTCGTCGCCTTCGCCGAGCGGGCCAACGAGCCCGGCTGGTGGCACACCTACCGTGACGTGCTGCCCTCCTGGTTCAGCGCCTACGTGAGCCTGGAGACCGGTGCCACGACCCTGCGCACCTACGAGCCGCACTACGCCACGGGGCTCCTGCAGACCCGCGAGTACGCGCGTGCGGTGCTGAGCGGCGGCTTCCCGAACGACGGCGACGAGGAACTGGAACGGCGGGTGGACCTCCGGCTGCGCCGTCAGTCCCTGCTGGAGCGGACCGAGGCGCCCACCCTGTGGGTGGTCATGGAGGAGGCCGTGCTGCACCGGGTCGTCGGTGGCCCCCAGGTGATGCGGGGGCAGATCGAACGGCTTCTGGAGGTCACGGAGCTGGAGCACGTCAGCGTCGACGTCGTGCCGTTCACCGCCGGCGCCCATGTGGGCGCGTGCGCCCCGTTCACCTACTTCCGTTTCGAGGAGCCCGAGCTTCCCGACGTCGTGTACAGCGAGATCCTCTCCGGCGCGATGTACCTGGATCAGCGGTCCGACGTCGTCGCCCATCTGGAGGCGCACAACCGCATGTCCCTGCTGACCTCCGACGCACAGAGCAGGGCGCTCCTGGACCGCATGCGCAAGGAGTACGCATGACCATCAGCGACGGCAGTGCCCACGACGTGTACAACGGCATGCCCGCCTCGGACCTCGGCGAGCAGGGCTGGGAGTCACCCTGGAGCGGCCCCAACGGAGGCCAGTGCGTACAGACGAAGCAACTCGCCGACGGCCGGGTCGCGTTGCGGCAGTCGACCGATCCGGCCGGCCCCGCCCTGATCTACACCCCGGAGGAGATCACCGCGTTCGTCGCGGGGGTCAAACGGGGCCTCGCCGACCACCTCACCACTGGCTGACCGCTCCCCCACGTTCCTCCTCTGAAAGGTTCAGGATGACCAACTCCCCCACGGCCCGGGACATCGACACCAGCAGGCCCCACTCCGCCCGCATGTACGACTACTACCTGGGCGGCAAGGACCACTTCGAGGTGGACACCCACGCCGCCGAGACCGTGGCGTCCGCCTACCCGGGCATCTTCGTGTGCGCGCGGGAGAACCGCGCCTTCATGCACCGGGCCACCCGCGTTCTCGCCCGCGAGCACGGCATCAGGCAGTGGCTGGACATCGGCACCGGCATCCCCACCGAGCCGAACCTGCACCAGGTGGCCCAGTCCGTGGTCCCCGAGGCCCGGGTGGTGTACGCCGACAGCGACCCGCTGGTGCTCAAGTACGCCGAGCGTCTGATGCGCAGCACGACGCAGGGCCGTACCACCTACATCGAGGCGGACGTCAACGACCCGCAGGCGCTGCTGGACGCCCCCGAACTGGCGGAGGTCCTGGACCTCCGCCGGCCGGTGGCACTGTCGCTCAACGCCCTGATGCACTTCGTGACGGACGCGCAGGACCCGTACGGCATCGTCAGCCGGCTGCTCGACGTGCTTCCCTCGGGCAGCGCGCTCGCCCTGAGCCACTGCACGCCCGACTTCGACCCGGACACCTGGCAGAAGGTCACCGACATCTACAACAACGCCGGGACCCCGGTGCAGTTCCGCTCGCGGGCGGACGTGGCGCGGTTCTTCGAAGGGCTGGAACTGCTCGACCCCGGCGTGTCCGTGGGCCACCGCTGGCGCCCGGACCAGGAGCCGGGCGCCACCGACGCGGAGGTCAGCCTGTGGACCGGGGTGGGCATCAAGCCGTAACGGCCGCGGTGGGGGGATCCGCCTTGGGGCTGTCGTACCGCGCGGGGACTCGGCGGTACGACAGCCCGGGGAGGGTCAGCCGATGTGGTAGCTGTCCCCGTACACCTTCCAGTCCAGCGGGGTGTTCAGGCACAGGTTGCCCTTGTTCAGAAAGACCCGCTGCTCGGTGTCGACCCGGGTGGTGTCGCTGTGCGCCTCCTCCTGCTTCATGGCCCACACGCGCGCGTCGAGGAAGGCGTTGAGGTACGTGGTCTCGTTGCCGCCCTGCGCCGGCGGCTTGGCCTGGCCGAGGGCGCGCTTGCGTATGTTGCGGAAGCTGGTGGCGTCGTCGCCGTCGCCGTGCATGACGATGGCGTCGTAGTAGGCGAACTGCCCGAGCGTGCCGAGCCCGTCCGTCTTGCCCTGCTGCACGGCCGGGTTGAAGTACACCCGGTCGCGCTCGTCGTTCTGCGCCTGCTGGAAGGCGGTGTCCTGGGCGGCCTTGCGCCAGTCCGCGGGGAAGTTCGGGTCGAGGCCGGAGTGCGAGTCGGTGCCGTTGACCCGGCGCAGCGCCGGGAGGTACTTGGCGAGGACGTTGCCGGGCTTGCGGTCGGTGTAGAGCTGGACGAGGTCGAGCATGTCGCCGGTGCCGGAGCAGAATCCGATGATCCCGGCGGTGTAGCCGCGGCCGTCGCCGATGTCCTCGATGTACTTGTACTGCGCCTTCCAGTCGAGCGAGGAGTTCTCCGCGCTCGACACCAGCTTCATGGCGATCTCCTTCTTCGCCGCGTCGTCGAGGCCCACACAGCTCGCGGCCGTGCCGGCCGGGGCGGCCGAGGCGTGTGCGGGACGCAGCAGTACGGCGCCGGCGGCGGACGCGCCGAGCAGGGCGAGCAGGGTGCGCCGGGACGTCAGGGCGGGGGTCGTCGCGGGGGTGTTCGGATGCCTCACGTGGGCTCCAGGTGGTGGTGGGGGGTGGACTGGGGATCCACTATTAGGAAGGTTTCCTATCAGAGCCTGCCGGTGATGTGTACCCGTCACGCAGAAAATTCGTAGGGTCGGACAAGACAGGTACGGACCACGACCCCCGCAGCCGGGACGGCAGGCCGGTCCAGTAGTGGAATATTCAACAACTCTGGCCGGTTGACGGCGTCGAAGGAGGTCACGAGTGGACACCACGTACTACGACCAGGGGACTCTCACCGAGCGCTGGGACCGTGCCCGGCTGTTCTTCGACGCCAAGGACTACGCGGGCGCCGCGCGGGTGCTCGCCGGGCTGGTCGAGGAGGTGCCGGAGCAGACCGGGCCCCGGCTGCTGCTGGCGCGCGCCTACTACCACTCCGCCCAACTGCGGCGTGCCGAGGTCGAGTTGCGCGAGATCGTCGAGCGTGACCCGGTGGAGCACTACGCCCGGCTGATGCTGGGCCGCACGCTCCAGCGGCAGGCCCGGCACGAGGAGGCGGAGCCGCACCTGCGTCTCGCCTCGGCGCTGATGGGCGACTTCCCGCAGGAGTAGTGGACAACGGCGAGGAGAGGGGCCCCGGGTCTTCCCGGGGCCCCTCTCCTCGCTGCCCGCGACCCGGTCCGTGCCCTCAGAGGGGCGTGGCCGTGCGCAGGACCAGGAAGAGGGTGACCGCCGAGTTCGCCGAGGACATCGCGGACACGACGGTGCCCGCCGCCGCGCCCCAGACGGCCAGGCCGGCCCCGGTGAACGCCGACGGCCAGCCACCGGCCGACGGGGCGGGACCGAGCAGCGCGGCGACCCGGCGGGGCACCGGTCCGGTGGCGGCCAGCGCGGCCAGGGTGGGGGCCGGGGTGCCCCGCGACAGCAGCGCCGCCCTGCCGATGGCCCGGGCGACCGTGCGCCGGTCCCCCACCGCTCGGGCCGCCGCCTCGTCCGCCCAGCGCTCGGCGGTGAAGGCGACCGCGGTGCGCAGGGGCCGCAGGAAGGGGTTGGCGCGGGCCGCCAGGTGCACGGCGAGCAGGCAGCGGTGGTGCCGGGCGCCGACATGGGCGCGTTCGTGGGCGAACAGGGCCCGGCGCTCACCGGGGGCCAGCCCCTCCAGGAGCGCGGTGGTGACCACGATCCGGCCGGGCAGCGCGTAGGCGTAGGGGGTGGGGTCGGGCAGCACGGCCACCTCCCGGCCGGGCACTCCGGTCAGCGCGCGCCGGGCCAGCCGGGTGACCCGGCGGTGCCGGTGGAGAGTGCGCCCGCACAGTACGGCGACCACGCCGAGCGCGGGGATGGCGGCGCGGCCGGCGATCTCGTCCCGCGGCACGGCGGCCCGTACCTCCGGGTCGGACCAGGCGTCCGGGAGGGGGTTGCCGGGGAGCTGGGCCGTGCCGACCACCATCAGCAGGGCCAGGCAGAGCGTGCTGCACACGGCCATCACCACGGCCACCGCGGTGAGCAGCCGGGTGGCGGTGCGCGGATGCAGCCGTCCCTCGGCCAGCCTGGCGACCGGCCAGGCGGTCAGCGGAAGGACCAGCGGAAGGAAGACGAAGACCCCCATGGGCGGTCAGTCCTCCGTACCGCCGGGGTCGCTGGGCGAGGTGTTCCGACCGTTCGCCCGGCCCGGTCCCGCGGCCTCCAGGAGCGCCCGGAGCACCTGCTCGTCGCCGGGCGGCAGCGCGGTGACGAAGCTCGCCAGGACGGCCTCGCGGTCCCGTTCCCCGTCGAGGAGCCGGCGCATCCGCAGGGCGGCGAGCCGGGCCACGTCGGCGGTCGGCGTCCACAGGAAGGCACGGCCCTGCCGCTCACGGGCGACGACGTCCTTGGCGAGCAGCCGGGTCAGGATGGTCACCACGGTGGTGTAGGCGAGGTCGCCGCCGAGCCGCTCCTGCACCCACGCGGCGGTGACGGGACCGCCGGCCTCGCGCAGCGCGCCGAGCACCTGGCCCTCCAGCTCCCCCTGACCGCGCCGGGCCCGCGCCATAGTCCCGTCTCCCTCCGGCGTCGGCGTGTCCGACCACGCTACTTCACGCCGCCCTGCCCCCGTACGTCCGCAGCCCGCGGCAGTGCGCGATCTCGCCGAGCGCGATGTCCACGACGATGAACAGGGCGGACGATGAACAGGGCGAGCGGGATCCCGAGCATGGGGACGAAGCAGCCGACCACCGCGGTCACCGCCATCGCCGGGACGAGCAGGTACGGCGGGACGTCCGCCCAGGCGCCGCGCGGGACCGGCCGGCCGAAGGCAGAGCCGCGGCCGCGCTGCCACCACCTGCGGTAGCCCAGACAGGATCAGCGGGATCAGGCAGAGCGCGAGCGGTGCCAGGGCGAGCTGGTTGACGATCCCGAAGAGGATGCCGGTGTGCGGGTCGATGCCCCAGCGGGTCGGTTCGGCGAGCAGCGGGTGGTCGGCGAACCGCAGGACGTCGGTCACCTCGCCGGTGGCCGGGCCGACGGCGACGGCGTCCTGCCCCTCGGGCCAGCTGCGCCGCACCTGCCGGACGACGTGGGCGCTGTTCGCGTCGGCCGGCGGACGATCTCGACGGGGTTGCCGAGGCCCTCGGCGCGGGCGGCGGTGAGCACCTTGTCCAGGGCCGCCCCGTGGCCGGCGCCGCCGCCGGTCGTCGACGCCATGTCGTGCCCGCGTGTCCGCCGCCGCTCGGGGCCGCCGAGACGGACGCAGTGGCCTGGCCGAACGAGGTGCGCAGCTCGTCGACGTGGGCACCGGCGTACGTGGGTTGCGCAGCGCCCGCCGCCGCGAGAACCACAGGACCAGGCCGCCGCCCGCGATCACCCACAGCCGGCTCGCGGCGAGTTCGCTGTGGAGCCGGCCGGTGTCGCCGAGGTGCAGATCACGGTGGAGTTCGTCGATCCAGGTGCGCGGCGGCAGCGCGCCGGTGGAGCCGTACTGTTCGAGCGCGCCGAGCACCTTCCCGGTGGAGGGGTCGGCGAACACGGCGAGGGTGTGGTCCGCGCCGACGCCCTTCACGCCCGACAGCGGGACCCTGGTGGCCGCGCCGGCCTCCGGGGCGCACCGTATCGGGGAGACGGTGCCCCCGGGATGGGCCTGGCGCGGCGGCGGCCTGATCCGACACCGGCAGCTCCGACCCGGCCGCCGGGACGGTCAGCTCGTGGGCGTACACCAGCTTCTCGGCCGGGAAGGAACAGCCGTACAGCAGGCCGGTGGCGGCGGCGACGAGCAGGAAGGGGGCGACCAGGACGCCGGCGTAGAAGTGCAGGCGCGGGACCGGCGGACGCAGCGGTGCCCAGCGGCTCGGGGCGCGGCCGGGAGGGTCGGTTCCGGGACCTCGTCCGAGGGGGGTCCTCCCGGGCGGGCGGAGCCGGGACGGGCGGAGTTCGAGGGGGCGATGGCCGTCGGGGGCTTCTCCGGGGACTCGTACGGGAGCGGTGACGGTCCGGTAGTCGGAGGGTGCCGGAGCGGAGTTCCGGCAGGTAGAGTGACCTGCATCACATTCGCCGTCATGGCATGCTGGCGCGATGGCATCTCCCAGTGATCGCGCATCCCTTGCCGAGCGGGTCGAGGAACTCCTCGCCACCGGCCGCCCGTTGCCCATCGTCGCGGCCGGCGACCCGGTACTGCGCCGCGGAACCGAGCCGTACGACGGCCAGTTGGGCCCCGAGCTGCTGGCCCGGTTCGTCGGGGCGCTGCGCGAGACCATGCACGCGGCACCGGGCGTGGGCCTGGCCGCGCCCCAGGTCGGCATCGGACTGCGGATCGCGGTGATCGAGGACCCGGCGCCGGTACCCGAGGAGGTCGCCGTCGTCCGCGGCCGGGTCCCGCAGCCGTTCCGTGTCCTGGTCAACCCGGTCTACGAGCCCGTCGGCGGCACCCGTGCCGCCTTCTTCGAGGGCTGCCTGAGCGTGCCGGGCTACCAGGCGGTGGTGGCCCGGCACGCCCAGGTGCGACTGCGCGGCCAGGACGAGCACGGCCACGCGGTCGACGAGGTGTTCACGGGGTGGCCGGCCCGGATCGTCCAGCACGAGACCGACCACCTCGACGGCACGCTCTACCTGGACCGTGCGGAGCTGCGTTCCCTGTCGTCGACGGAGACGGCCGCGGAACGCTGGGCCGAGCCGGCCCCGGCGACGGCGGCGGCGGAGCTGGGCTTCAGGCTGCCCTGAGGCCCACGCTCCCCGCAGGGGCCTCACCCCCGGTAGGCCTCCAGCAACCGCAGCCACACCTCGCTCAAGGTCGGATACGACGGCACCGCATGCCACAGCCGGCTGACCGGCACCTGGCCGGCGACGGCGACCGTCGCCGAGTGGATCAGCTCGCCCACGCCCGGCCCGACGAAAGTGACCCCGCGCAGGATCTCCGCCTCCAGGTCCACGACCATGCGGGCGCGGCCCTTGTAGCCGTCGCCGTACAGCCCCGCCCCGGCGACCGAGGAGAACTCGACGTCGACGGCCCGTACCCGGTGCCCGGCCTGTTCCGCCTCGGCGAGGGAGAGACCGACCGCCGCCGCCTCCGGGTCGGTGAAGACGACCTGCGGTACGGCGTGGTGGTCGGCGGTGGCCGCGTGCGCGCCCCAGGGGCCGTCCAGCACGGGCGTTCCCGAGGCCCGGGCGGCGATGGTGTCGCCCGCGATCCGCGCCTGGTACTTGCCCTCGTGGGTGAGGAGCGCCCGGTGGTTGACGTCCCCGACCGCGTAGAGCCAGTCGGTGCCCTCGACCAGCAGGGTGTCGTCGGCGGTGAGCCAGGAGCCCGGTTCCAGGCCGACGGTGTCCAGGCCGATGTCGTCGGTGTGCGGGATACGCCCGGTGGCGAAGAGGATCTCGTCGGCCTCGATGCGGTCACCGGCGTCGGTCACGGCCACGACCGTGCCGTTCTCCCGGGTCACCGACACGACCGAGGTGCCGGTACGGACGTCGACGCCGGCCTCCTTGAGCGCCTCGCCGACGAGTTCGCCGGCGAACGGCTCCATGCGGTTGAGCAGGCCCTTGCCGCGGACCAGCAGGGTGACCCGGGAGCCGAGGGCCTGCCAGGCGGTGGCCATCTCGGTGGCGACGACACCGCCGCCGACGACGATCAGCCGGCCGGGCGCCTGCTGGGCGCTGGTGGCCTCACGGCTGGTCCACGGCCTGACCTCGGCGAGTCCCGGCAGGCCCGGCAGCTGGGCGCGGGTGCCGGTGGCGACGGCGACCGCGTGCCGGGCGGTGAGGGTGGTGACGGTGCCGTCGGCGCCGGTCACCGTGACCGTGCGGGGCCCGGCGAGCCGCCCGTGACCGCGGTACAGGTCGGCGCTGATGCCGTCCAGCCAGGCGACCTGGCCGTCGTCCTTCCAGTTCGAGGTGAAGTAGTTGCGCCGGGCGAGGACCGCCGGGGTGTCGAGCGGGCCCTGGACCGCCTGGCTGAGACCGGGCAGGCGGCGGGCGTCGGCCTGGACGATGACCGGGCGCAGCAGGGCCTTGCTGGGCATGCACGCCCAGTACGAGCATTCGCCGCCGACGAGTTCGCTCTCCACGACCGCGGTGGAGAGGCCGGCCGCACGGGTGCGGCCGGCGACGTTCTCCCCCACGGGCCCGGCCCCTAGCACCACGACGTCGTAAGCGATGGATTCCGTTTCCGTCATGGGGTCAGTCTCCCGGGTGGCGTGCGCCGAGGCCACACGGGTAGGGGCCCGGAATACCCACCCGGTCGGACGTGTTGTGCGGACAGCTCGTCCCGGAGCGGGGCGCCCCCCACGTCAGGAAGAGGGAAACACGCATGAGCAGCACCGTGGAACTCACCAAGGAGAACTTCGACCAGACGGTCAGCGAGAACGAGTTCGTTCTCATCGACTTCTGGGCGGCGTGGTGCGGCCCGTGCCGGATGTTCGCCCCGGTCTACGAGAAGGCCGCGCAGGCCAACCCGGATCTGGTCTTCGCCAAGGTCGACACCGAGGCACAGCCGGAGCTGGCCGCGGCCTTCAACATCCAGTCGATCCCGACCCTGATGATCGTCCGTGACCAGGTGGCCGTCTTCGCCCAGCCCGGCGCCCTCCCGGAGGCCGCTCTGACGGACGTCATCGGCCAGGCCCGCAAGCTGGACATGGACGAGGTGCGCAAGAGCGTCGCCGCGCAGCAGGGCAGCGCGCAGGCCGAGTGACGGCTTGACGCGGGGCCGGCACACCGTCGTCCGAGAAATATCCAATAACCGCAGTTAGACTCTCTAACTGCGGCTATTGGCTTTGGGATGTACGGAGATCCGTCCATCTCGATCGGGCCCTGTTCGGGCCCGCTCGGCCTGCCTCGCCTCAGAAGGGGTACGGCGCCACGTCCCCACGTACGGTCGTCCAGCGCACGTCCGTGAACGCGTCCAGGTTGGACTCGCCGCCGAACCGCGCTCCGGTGCCGGAGGCGGCGACCCCGCCGAAGGGCGCCACGGCCTCGTCGTTCACGGTCTGGTCGTTGATGTGGACGATGCCGGTCGGGATGCGCTCGGCGAGGTCCAGGCCGCGCGCCGCGTCCCGGGTGACGATGCCGAGGGACAGGCCGTAGGAGCTGTCGGCCGCGAGGGCGGCGGCCTCCTCGAGGTCGGCGAAGGACCGGACGGGCGCAACCGGCCCGAAGACCTCCTCGGCGTAGGCGGGCGTGCGGTCGCCGACGCCGGCGATGACGGTGGGCCGGTAGAAGAGGTCCTCATGGGTGCCGCCGGCGGCGAGTCTCGCGCCTTGGGCGGTACTCGCCTCCACCAGGCCGTGGATCTTGGCGAGTTGAGCGTCGTCGATGATCGGACCGAGGTGGACCTGCGCGCGGTGCGGGTCACCGACGGCGAGGGAGTCGGCCTTGGCCGCGAGGCGTTCGACGTACTCCTCGGCCAGGGAGCTGTGGACCAGGTGCCGTCCGGTGGTCATGCAGATCTGGCCCTGGTGGAAGAAGGATCCCCACGCGGCGGTGGAGATCACCGCGTCGAGGTCGGCGTCCTCCAGGACGATCAGGGCGGAATTGCCGCCGAGTTCGAGGTGAGCACGCTTCAGGCGGCGGCCCGCGGCCTCGCCGACCGCGCGGCCGGCCGCCGTCGATCCGGTGAACGAGATCACCGGTATCAGCGGGTCCTCGACCAGCGCCGCGCCGACGTCGGCGGCGCCGGGCAGCACCTGCAGCAGCCCTTCGGGCAGCCCGGCCTCGGCGAAGACGGCGGCGAGGGACAGCCCACCGCAGACGGCGGTGCGCGGATCCGGCTTCAGGACCACCCCGTTGCCCAGCGCGAGGGCGGGCGCCACCGACCGGATGGACAGGATCAGCGGCGCGTTGAACGGCGCGATCACCCCGACCGCACCGACCGGGACCCGGCGGGTGTACGACAGCCGGGGGGCCTCGCTGGGCAGCACCTGGCCCGCAGGGCGGGAGGCGAGGGCGGCGGCCTCGTAGCACTCCTGGGCGGCGACATGCAGTTCGAAGTCCGCCTTGCCGGGTATGGAGCCCGACTCGCGGACGATCCACTCGCGCAGTTCCTCGGCGTGCTCCGCGAACAAGTCGCCCGCACGGCGCAGGACTTGGGCCCGCACGAAGTGGGGTGCGCGGGCCCACTCGCGCTGCGCGGCCCGCGCGGCCGCGGCGGCCGGGGAGACGTCCGCGGGGGCGGCCAGGGTGACGGTGCCGAGCGTGTCACCGGTGGCGGGCTCGGTGACGGCGTACTGGGGGCCGGACAGGGCGCTCGCCTGCCAGGTCTTCGGGTCGAGCAGCGACATGACGGCTCTCCGATCGATCACCGGGGTTGCGCGGCCCACGGTGCCCGCGAGCCGTTTTGTTGAGCGCGCAACATCCTAGTCAGGGGGCCCGGAAAAGCACCGCCCCGACCAGGGTGAGGCATCAGCTGGACTCGCGCCGTACCACCGAGGCACCGAGCACCTCGTGCGTCTCCGGTGCGCCGCCCGGGTCGCGCACCACGCGGTCGACCAGTTCGGCGAGATCGCGGCCGGAGGGCAGCTCGATGTGGACCGTGGAGAGCCGGGGCCGCAGCAGCCGGCCGAGCATCAGGTCGTCGGCGCCCACCACGGCGGTGTCCTCGGGGATGCGCACGCCCTCGTCCTGGAGGGCGCGCATGACCAGCATCGCGTACTCGTCGTTGTACGCGAACACCGAGTCGATCCCCAACTCCGTCCACCGGGCGGCGAGTCCGGCGGCCGACTCCTCCGTGTAGCCGAGGGACAGCTCGGTCACGGTGGCGTCGGTGCCGTACAGGGCCCGGCGGACGCCTTGGAGACGGGGCCTGGAGTAGGTCTCCAGACCGGCCTCCTCGGGGACGACCACACCGACGCGGCGCCGGCCGCGGGCGTACAGGTGGGCACCGGCGCAGCGGCCGACGGCTTCATGGTCCATCAGCAGGGCGTGCGCCCCGTCCACCCGCTCGGGGCCGAGCGTGACCACGGCGCGGGCACCGGCCCGCTTGAGGACGGCGACACTCTCGGTACCGAGTCCGGCGCCCGGGACCAGCACGGCCACCGGCCTCAACTCGGCCCAGGCGCGGGCGGCTTCGTCCCCGCGCAGGCCCGCGGTGCCGTACTGGACGACCGTGTAGTCGAGGCGACCGAGGGCCCCCTGGAGGTCGGTGATGAACTGGCCGTACAGCGGGCCCATCGCGATGGCCGGGGCGGGCATCAGGACCATCCGGCTGTGACCGGCGCGCAGGCTGCGGGCGGCCGCGTGCGGGACGTACCCGATCTCCTTCGCGGCCTCGTGGACCCGGCGGCGGGTGGGCTCGCTGATCCGTACGGCACTGGTGTTGTTGAGGACGTAGGAGACGGTCGCACGGGAGACGCCGGCCAGACGGGCCACATCTGCGCTCGTGGGGACCGAGCGCGGAGTCGGCGACGCTGCCGAGGGCGTATTCGGTATCTGCACCATGACGTACGGCATCTTGGCAGAGCGCCGGGGAGGCGGTTCCGGCGGGTCAAGGTGGTTCACCCTTGGAGCATTCGTGCCCGCGGGTCCCGCGCCACAGCGTCCGCCGCACCCACGTCTCGACGAACATGTTCGTGTCGAACTTGTTCCTGACGAACATGTTCGTTACCGTGGGCGCATGCCAGCCACCCCCCGCTCCCGCCGCGAGCGTCCCGCCAAGCCCGCCCTGAGCAGACAGGGCATCGTCGGCGTCGCCGTCGAGATCCTGCGCACCGAGGGACTGCAGAAGGTCACCATGCGGCGCCTCGCCCAGGAACTCGACACGGGCCCGGCCTCGCTGTACGTCTACGTCCGCAACACCGCGGAGCTGCACGCGGCGGTCCTGGACGAGCTGCTCGCCACCCTGCCACCGGCTCCGGCGGAAGGGGACTGGCGGCAGCGGCTGGAGCGGGTGCTCATCGCGTACACGCAGATGCTCCTGGAGCATCCGAGCCTCGCGCGCTCCGCGCTGACCGCCTGGCCGAGCGGCCCTCACTACCTGGACCTGATCGAGAACCTGCTGGGCCTGCTCGACGAGGGCGGAGTACCGCGCGAGCGGGCCGCCTGGGGTGTCGACCTGCTGCTGCAGCGCGCCACCGCGACCGCCGCCGAGCACGCGGGAGGGGAGTCCCGGGGGGACTGGGACGCGCTCGGCGACGCGCTCGGCAAGGTCTCGCAACGGACCCACCCGCACATCGCCGCCGCGTCCGGGCTGCTCCTGTCGGGGGCACCCGGGGACCGCGCCTCCTGGGCCTTCCAGGCCCTGATCAGCGGCATCGAACGTACCGCCGTACCCGAACCTCGCGACTAGGAGACCACCATGCCGACTCCCCACCACCCCATAGCCGTCATCGGCGCCGGTCTCGGCGGGCTCACCCTCGCCCGGGTGCTTCAGGTGCACGGCGTCGAGGCCGCCGTCTTCGACCTCGACGCCTCCGACGCCGCCCGCACCCAGGGCGGCATGCTCGACATCCACGACGACTCCGGCCAGGCGGCGCTGCGCGCGGCCGGACTGCACGAGCAGTTCCTCGCCCAGGTGCACGCCGGCGGCCAGTCGGTGCGGGTGCTGGACAAGGACGCCCGGGTCCGCCTCGAATCGCCCGACGACGGCACCGGCGGGCGGCCCGAGATCGACCGGGGCGACCTTCGCCGGCTGCTGGTGGGCTCGCTGGCCGAGGGCGTGATCCGCTGGGGCGCGAAGGTCACCGGCGCGCGTCCGCTCGGTGACGGGCGGCACGAGGTGTCCCTGGCGGACGGCGGCTCCTTCACTACCGATCTGCTGGTCGGCGCGGACGGCGCCTGGTCACGGGTGCGCGCGCTGCTCTCGGACGCCTCACCCGCGTACACCGGGGTCTCGTTCGTGGAGACGGACCTGCCGGACGCGGACGTACGGCATCCGGTCAGCGCCGAGGTGATCGGCGGCGGCATGCTGTTCGCGCTCGGCGCGGGCCGGGGCTTCCTCGCCCACCGGGAGAGCGACGGCAGTCTGCACGTGTACACGGCGGTCAAGGCGTCCGAGGAGTGGCTGGACGGGATCGACTTCACCGACACCGGGGCGGCCAAGCGGGCCGTCCTCGAGCGCTTCGACGGCTGGGACAAGAGCCTGCGGGCGCTGGTCGCCGACGCGGAGGGCGCCCTGGTGCCCCGACGGATCCACGCCCTGCCGGTCGGCCACCGCTGGGACCGGGTGCCCGGCGTCACCCTGCTCGGCGACGCTGCCCATCTGATGTCGCCGTTCGCCGGCGAGGGCGCCAATCTGGCGCTGATCGACGGCTCCGACCTGGGCCTCGCGCTGGTCGCGCACCCCGGCGACACCGAGGCCGCCCTGGCCGCCTACGAGGAGCCGATGTTCGCACGCGCCGAGAGGTCGGCGGCCGAGTCGGAGGCGAGCGGGGACCTGCTGTTCCGGGCCGACGCCCCGCAGGGCCTGGTCGACATGTTCACCGCCCACGGGCCGGACGTCAGCGAGGCGACTCCGTCCGTGTGACGCGGGCGACCAGGTCGATCCAGCCGGCCTCCAGGCGCTCCATCGTCATCCCGCACTGCCTGGTCAGATGGTGGACCAGGGCCGGGTCGAGATAGGCCAGCAGTGTGTGGGCGAGCAGTTCGCAGTCGGCCTCCGGCTGGATCCGCCGCAGCAGCATCGTGACGTGCGTGCGCAGCGCCTGCATCGGGGGATTGGCGTAGCGCCGGGTGGGCTCGGGCTGGGCGGCCAGCTGGAGGTCGAGCTGCTCGGAGGCGCGGTACAGCACCGCGACGCCGAACGCGCGCAGCCGCTCGACCGGCGGGGCGCCGGGGCCAAGAGGCGGCGGCCCGCCCAGGAAGTCCGCCTGGAGCTGGCGCGAGGAGTGGTCGAGCAGCGCCATCAGCAGCCCGGTGCGGTCTCCGAAGCGGCGGAAGACCGTGCCCTTGCCCACCTCGGCCGCCGCGGCGACCGCCTCCATGGTGACGCCGGCCACGCCGTGCTCGGCGATCAGCCGGGCAGCGGCCTCCAGCAGCCGGGCGCGGTTGCGCGCCGCGTCGGCGCGCAGGCACAGCTCTTCGGGGGCCGGCCCCACCTCGAGCAACTGGGGCGCGTCGAAGGGCTCCTGGGGCTGCGGGAAGGGAGGCAGGACGCTGGACATGAAGACAGCGTAAAGCATGGGGAACAGAACTGGACCGCGGTCCGTTTGGGGTGTTAGGAAATAACCGGACCCCGGTCCGTATTTGTAACGGCAGTGTTTCACCCCCCTTGGAGTTCCCCCATGTCTGTCCGCATCCTTGCGCTCGTCGGCAGCCTTCGCGCCGGTTCGCACAACCGTCAGCTCGCCGAGGCGGCCGTCAAGCTCGCCCCCGAGGGTGCCGTGGTCGAGCTCTTCGAGGGCCTGGCCGACATCCCGTTCTACAACGAGGACATCGACGTCGCGGGCAACGTCCCGGCCGCCGCCGCGAAGCTGCGCGAGGCCGCCCAGGCCGCCGACGCGTTCCTGCTCTTCTCCCCCGAGTACAACGGCACCATCCCGGCCGTCCTGAAGAACGCCATCGACTGGCTGTCCCGTCCGTACGGCGCCAGCGGCTTCGGCGGCAAGCCGGTGGCCGTCATCGGCACCGCCTTCGGCCAGTACGGCGGCGTGTGGGCGCAGGACGAGGCCCGCAAGGCCGTGGGCATCGCCGGCGGCAAGGTGATCGAGGAAATCAAGCTGTCGATCCCCGGCTCGGTGACCCGCTTCGCGGAGACCCACCCGGCCGACGACACCGAGGTCGCCGCCCAGCTGACCGAGGTCGTCGCGCGTCTGCACGGCAACGTGGGCGTCGCCGCCTGAGGCACCGCCCGGGTGACACAGGGGCCGGGGCCCGATGAGCCCCGGCCCCTCGGCGTCTCAGTCGATCGCGGCGAGCCGCTCGACGGCCGGGGCAGCGAAGGTCTCCATCCACCCCGAGGTCTCCCCCAGGCGCGGGCCGACGATCACGGTGTCGAGGCCGAGCCCGGCGTACCCCTCGATGTCCCGGGTGAAGGCGTCCAGGTCTCCGTCGGTGGCCGCGTCCCCGGTGTACGCGATGGTCTTGCGGATGGTGTCGTAGTCGCGCCCGACGGTGTCGCAGTGCCCGCGCAGCACCTCCAGCTTGTGCCGCAGCTCCTCCGGCGAGGAGGGGATCAGGTTGCAGGCGTCCGCGTACTGGGCGACCAGACGCAGGGTCTTCTTCTCTCCCCCGCCGCCGATCATGATCTCCGGGTGCGGCGAGCTGACCGGCGCCGGAACGCAGAGCGTCTCGGCGAGCCGGTAGTGCTTGCCCTCGAAGGGCCCGTCGTCCTTGGGGTCCCACATCTGCAGGCAGATCCTGAGGGTCTCCTCCAGCCGCTCGAAGCGCTCCGCGAGCGGCGGGTACGGCACGCCGAGACCGTGGTGCTCACGGTCGTACCAGGCGGCCCCGATGCCCAGCGTGGCCCGGCCGCCGGACACCACGTCCAGGGTGGTGGCGATCTTGGCGAGAAGTCCGGGGTGACGGTAGGTCACTCCGGTCACCAGGGCGCCCAGCTGGACGGTGGAGGTACGGCCGGCGAGGAAGCCCAGGGTGGTGTAGGCCTCCAGCATGGCGTCCTCGGCGCCGCCGTTGAACTCCATCTGGAAGTAGTGGTCCATCACCGAGACCCAGCTGACGCCCGCCGCCTCGGCCGCGGCACCGGCGGCGGCGAGTTCGGCGCCCAGTGCGGGGCTGCCGCCAGGATGGTTGAACCGGTTGATGTGCACGCCCACGCGCATGGCCGTTCTCCGTTCCGCCCGGATCGTGTGCTGTCCGTCCGACGCTAGAACTTCGAGCGCTCTCGAAGTCAAGGCGGTGGCCGGGACGGCGGCCCCGGGCCCCGACGGGGCGCGCGGATCACGGTGCTGCGAGCAGTTCCGTTCAGCACCGCCGCGAGGAGCCGCCATGGCCTCCCTGCCGCCCCCGCTCGACCCCGGACTCTCCGCCACCCTGGAGCCGATCAGGGAGTCACGCCGGACGACATCGCCACCGTCCGGCAGAGCGCGGGGACCCGGCTGCTCGCCGAGGTGGACCTGCCCATGGACGGCGCGTTCGAGACGGCGGACCGCGCGGTGCCCGGCCCGGCGGGCGCCCCCGGGATCTCCCCGCTGATCTGCCGGCCCACCGCGCCCGCGGTGCCCCCGCCACTGCCGGTGATCTACCACGTGCACGGCGGCGGCATGGTGAACGGCGGCAACCGGTTGGGCGTCGACGTCCCGCCGGCCTGGGCGAAGGAACTGGGCGCGGTGGTGGTGTCGGTCGAGTACCGGCTGGCGTCCGAGCATCCGCATCCGGCGCCGGTCGAGGACGTGTACGCCGGGCTGCTGTGGACGGCGGAGCACGCGCGGGAGATCGGCGGCGACCCCGAGCGGATCGTGATCGCGGCGCCGGTCCTTCTCCTGAGGAACCGTCAGGGCCAGTCTGTGATCGGCCAGATGCTGATGTGCCCGATGCTGGACGACCGCAACGACACCCCGTCCGGCCACCAGATGAAGGGCCTCGGCGTCCGGCACCGCACGGCCAACGAGACCGGCTGGACCGCGCTCCTCGGCCAGGCCCGCGGCGGCCCCGCCGAGACCTTCCGCGGCGAGACCGTCGCCTACGCCTCCCGCACCTGGCAGTCGGGCGGCACCGCCGAACTCCACGTCTGGCCCGGCGGCTTCCACGGTTTCGACGGCTTCGCCCCGCAGGCCGCCCTGTCCCGGCAAGAGCAGCCCACCTGAACTGCCTACGGCGCCTGCCGGGGGGCTGAGCACGCCGGGGGAGGTCGGCGTGCATCACTCCACGCTCCAGGACCGGTTGACGCACGCTGAGCATCTGCTGGGCTGGTCGGCGCGCACCCCGCAGGCCCGGTTTCGGTTCCAACCGGCGCTCATGATGCAGCAGCTGACGGAAGATCAGCAGACGTGACCGGTGAACGGGCGTCATCAGCGGGCCTGATCAGTGGACGTGTTCAGTAGACGTCACGGACGTAACGCCGGTCCGCGGCGAGCTGTTTGACGTATGCGGTCGCCTCCGCCTCGCTCAGTCCGCCGTGCAGGGCGGCGATGTCCTTGAGGGCGCGGTCGACGTCCTTGGCCATCCGGGAGGCGTCACCGCAGACGTAGAAGTGGGCGCCGTCCTGGAGCCAGGACCACAGCAGCGGGCCGTGTTCGCGCATCCGGTCCTGGACGTAGACCTTGGCCCGCTGGTCGCGGGAGAAGGCGGTGTCCAGGCGGCTCAGGGTGCCCCCGGTGAGCAGGTCGGTCAGCTCCTGCTCGTAGTAGAAGTCGGTGGCCCGGTGCTGTTCGCCGAAGAACAGCCAGTTGGGGGCGCGATGGCCGCGAGCGCGGCGCTCCTCCAGGAAGCCGACGAACGGCGCCACGCCGGTGCCGGGGCCGACCATCACCATGGGCGTCGCCGGGTCGGCGGGCGGGCGGAAGTGCGGGGAGCGCCGGACGTGCACCGGGACGGGCGTGCCCGGTCCGGCGTCCGCGAGGAACGGGGAGCAGACGCCCTGCCGGGGCCTGCCGTGCAGGTTCTCGTAGCGGACGACGGAGACGGTGGTGGAGACCAGGTGGGGGTCGGTGAGCGGGCTGGACGATATCGAGTACAGGCGCGGTTGCAGCCTGCCGAGGACACCCGCCCACTCCCCGGCGTCGGCACGGATCCCGAACTCGGCGGCGACGTCGACCGCCTGGCGTCCCCAGCACCACTTGGCCAGCTCGTCCTTGTTGTCGGGGCGCAGCAGCTTGCGCAGTTCGCGCGGGTCGCGGGTGCGTTCGGTGGCGAAACGGAGCAGGTCCGGGGTGATCCGGGTGATGTCGAGGTACCGGGACAGGGCTTCGGCGAGGGGCACTTCCCCGACCCCGTCGACGGGCACGCCGGTCGTCCCGTCGAGACCGGTCACGGTCAGCCATTCCGCCACCAGGCCCCGGGAGTTGAGGGGGTGGACCGCGAGCGCGTCGCCCGCCTCGTAGACCAGCGGGGTCCGGCTGTCGCGGGTGTCGAAGCTGAACCGGCGGACCTCCTTGCCGGCACCGGGCAGGCTGAGCAGCCGGTTGCCGACCAGCCGGGCGGTGGTGGGGGCGGGCCGCCCGGACCTGGCCGGCGCGGCAGCGGGCACGGGAGCCGCCGCTGAGGCGACCGCGGCAGCCGGCCCGGAGGCGGCCGCGGCCTCGTCCTTGAGAGCCGTGAGCACCTGCTCCAGCCAGGCCTGCGCCTGCGTCTCGTAGTCCGGTTCGCAGTCGGTGCGCGGGGCGAGCCGGACCGCGCCGAGTTCGTCCATACGGCCGTCCAGGCGCCGCCCGTGGCCGCAGAAGTCGGCGTACCGGGAGTCGCCGAAGGCCAGTACGGCGTACCGGCGGCCGGTGAGGCGTCCGGCGTCGAGGCCGGCGAGGCCGTCCCAGAAGCCGGTGCCGTTGTCGGGGGCGTCGCCGTCGCCGAAGGTGCTGGTGATCAGCAGCAGGTCGGCGCCCACGGGGAGGTCGGCCGGGTCGGTCTGGTCCATGGCGACCAGCGAGGCCGGGTGGCCGCTCGCGGCGAGGCGTTCGGCGGTGGTGGCGGCGAAGTCCTCGGCGTTGCCGGTCTGCGAGGCCCACAGGATGACGACCTGGCGGCTCGTCGCCGGTCCGGCGGCCGTCACCGTGGTCGTGGCGGACCGGGAGTACATGCCGGCGAGGGTGCCGTTGACCCACAGGGCGTGTTCTGGGCTGAACGGCGCGTCCGGCGGCAGGACGGGGACGCCGGGGGCACCGGCCGGGATGCCGGCGAGGAAGCCGATCAGGTACTGCCGTTCGGATGCGGTGAGGACCGGCGGCGGGGCGGGGTCGAGACCGAAGGCGGCGGCGGAGGGCGGCACGCCGGTGGGCGCGGCGACGACGGCCGGCGTCTCCTCGAACCCGGGCACCCGCACGTTCACCGGGGTGGACACCTTGGTCAGCGACACCGCGCACACCTTCAGCTCGGGCTGGAAGGACAGCGGATCGACCGCGTCGCCGGTCACCGCGTTGACGCTGAGGTACTCGCCGAACAGGTCGTTCCAGTGGAAGGGCGCGAAGCAGGAGCCGGGCAGCACCCGGTCGGTGACAACGGCCGGCAGCACCGCCCGGCCGCGCCGGGAGGCGACCTCGACGGAGTCGCCGTCGGCGAGGCCGAGCGCGGCGGCGTCCTCTGGGTGGACCTCGACGAACGGACCGGGGTTCAGCCTGTTGAGCCTGGCGACCTTCGCGGTCTTGGTGAGGGTGTGCCACTGGTGCTGGAGGCGGCCGGTGTTCAGGACGAACGGGTAGTCGTCGTCAGGCATCTCGGCGGGGTCCAGATGCGGCCGGGCGTGGAAGACGGCGCGGCCGGAGGGGGTGGCGAAGGTGAGGGTGCCGTCGGGGCCGGCGTACCGGACCGGGTTGCGGTCGGGGCCGTCGGCGGTGGCCGCGGGCCACTGCACCGGCGTGGCCCGCAGCCGGTCGTAGCTGACTCCGCGCAGGTCGTAGCCGGTCGCCGGGTTGTGGAAGCGTTTGATCTCCTCGAAGATCTGCTCCGCGCTGTCGTAGCGGAAGCCGTCCCCGAAGCCCATCGCGCGGGCGACGGCGGCGATCAGCTGCCAGTCGGCGGTGGCCTCGCCGGGCGGGTCGGCGGCGGGACGGGCGAGGGTGAGGTTGCGCTCGCTGTTGATCAGGACACCTTCGGCCTCGGTCCACAGGGCGGCGGGCAGGACGACGTCGGCGTAGGCGTTGGTCTCGGTGTCGGTGAAGACGTCCTGGGTGACGACGAACTCGGCGGCCTCCAGGCCCTCGATGACGGTCCGCCGGTTGCCGACGGAGGCGACCGGGTTGGTGCAGATGATCCAGCAGGCCTTGATCTCGCCGTCGGCCATCTTCCGGAACATCTCGACCGTGCCCTTGCCGACTCCGTCGGCGCGGATCGTGCCGGGCTCCAGTCCCCACACGTCCTCGACGAAGGCGCGGTCGGCGTCCACCAGGACCGACCGCTGGCCGGGCAGCCCGGGGCCCATGTACCCCATCTCGCGGCCGCCCATGGCGTTGGGCTGGCCGGTGAGGGAGAACGGCCCGCTGCCGGGGCGGCAGATCCTGCCGGTGGCCAGGTGCAGGTTGACCAGGGCGTTGGTGTTCCAGGTGCCGTGGGTGGACTGGTTGAGGCCCATGGTCCAGCAGCTGGTCCACTCCCCCGCCTCGCCGATCAGCCGCGCGGCCGCGCGCAGGCCGGCCTCGGGGACGCCGGTGATCGCGGCGACGGCGGCGGGCGGGTAGCCGGCCAGGAAGTCGGGCATCGCCTCCCAGCCTTCGGTGTGGGCGGCGATGAACCCGGGATCGGTGTGCCCGTTCTCGTGCAACAGGTGGAGCAGGCCGTTGAGCAGGGCGAGGTCGGTGCCCTGCTTGACCTGGAGGAAGAGGTCGGCCTTCGCGGCGGTGGCGGTACGGCGCGGGTCGACGACGATCAGCTTCGCGCCCGCCTTCACCCGGTCCATCAGGCGCAGGAAGAGGATGGGGTGGCAGTCGGCCATGTTGGCGCCGATGACCAGGAAGACGTCGGCGCGGTCGAGGTCCTCGTAGGAGCCGGGCGGGCCGTCGGCGCCGAGGGAGAGCTTGTAGCCGGTGGCCGCGCTGGCCATGCACAGCCGGGAGTTGGACTCGATGTTGTTGGTGCGCACAAAGCCCTTGGTGAGCTTGTTCGCCAGGTACTGGGCCTCCAGGCTCAGCTGGCCGGAGACGTAGAGGGCGACCGCGTCGGGGCCGTGCTCGTCGACGATCGCGCGCAGCCGTCGCGCGGTCTCGGCAACCGCCGTGTCCACGGCCGTGGGGACGGCCTCCTCGCCCCGGGCCGGCCGCAGCAGGGCGGTGGTCAGCCGGCCGGGCGCGGCGAGCAGGTCGGCGGTGGTGGCACCCTTGGTGCACAGCCGCCCGAAGTTCGCCGGGTGCTCCTTGTCGCCGGAGGCCTTGAGGACGGTACGTCGGCCGTCCGGGCCGCTGCCGATGTCCAGGACCAGGCCGCAGCCGACCCCGCAGTACGAGCAGACCGTCCGCACCGTGCCGGTGTCGGTACTGCGCGAGTCCGGCGCGGCCACGGTCACCCCCCTGTTCCTGCTGGTCGGCTTCTGTTCTCCGGCCCCCGACCGTAGGCACCGGTGATTACGCCGGCGTCACCGCTCCTGATCAACGGGGGTTAAGGCCGCCGCACAGACCGGCACCCGGCGATGTGAGCAGGCGGGTATTATTTGTCACGATATGCCCCGGAATGCGCGGTACCGGGGCCTCGTGGAGGATGGGGGCGGCCGTGGGCGGGGGCAGGCGAGGAGGACCGGGTGGACAGGGACACCTCCTCGCGACGACCGGCCTCCTCGGGCGCACCGGCGGTGGACATCGGCTACATCGATCTGCTGCGCGGCATCGTCGAGGGCGCGGCAGCCGGTTTCGCGGTCCTCGACACCGACCTGCGCTACCTGTACGTCAACCCGCACATGGCCCGGATGACGGGGCTGCCCGCCGCCGCGTACGTCGGGCACACCCTGCACGAGGTGCTGCCGCACATCCAGCGGCCGGAGGCGGTGCTGCGGGACGTCCTGCACGACGGACGGCCGCGCGAGACCATCGTCGCCGGGCGGACCTGGGTGGACTCGCCGTACCAGGTCCGGGAGTGGCGGTGCGTGTACCACCGGATGGTGGACAGCAGCGGCAAGGTGGTGGGCGTCGCCGGAGTCGGCCTGGAGATCAGTGAGCCGCAGCAGTACCTGTACGAGCTGGAGCGGGCCCATCGGCGCCTCGCGCTGCTCGACGCGGCCGCGTCCCGGATCGGTACCGGCACCGATGTCGCCGGGACCTGCCGGGAGCTGGCGGAGTTCGTGGTGCCGGAGCTGGCGGACGCCGCCGGGGTGGAGCTCGTGCCGCCGGACACGGCCACGGGGCGGCGGGCGCCCGTCCGGCTCGCCGCGTACGCCACCAGGCCCGATCTGGTCACCGGGCTCGCGGCCCTCGACGCGCGCGGTGAGCTGGTCGGCTGGCCGCGTGGCATCGGCACCCGGCGCAACCTGGCGGCGGGCCGGGTGCTGCGGCGCAACGCGATCACCGCGGCGCAGTGGCGGGCGCTGATCCCGAGCTGGCCGCCGGCCCGTGCGTGCCTGACCGCCGGTGTCCACTCGGTGCTCCTGTCGCCGCTGGTCTCGGAGGGCCGGTACCTCGGCAGTCTGCAGCTGGCCCGGGCCGGGGACTCCGCGCCGTTCTCGAACGAGGACGCCACGGTGGCCCGCGAACTCGCCGACCGGGCCGCGCGCGCCCTGGACCGGGCGGTCCGCTTCGAGCGCGAGCACACCATGGCGCTGGAGTTGCAGCGGGCGCTGCTGGCCGAGCCGGGCCAGTTGCAGCAGCACGCCGGTGTGGAGACCACCGGGCGGTACCGTCCCGCCGACGACGGCTCGCTGATCGGCGGCGACTGGTACGACGTCCTGGCTCTGCCGGACGGCCGTACGATGCTGGTCATCGGGGACGTGATGGGGCACGGCGTGGACGCGGCGGTGGCCATGAGCCACTACCGTTCGACGCTCCGTGCCCTGGCCCGCGCGGGACTCTCCCCGGGCCGGATCCTGGAGCACGCGGACCGGATGGTCTCGGACTCCGGTTTCGAGCGGGTGGCCACCTGCTTCCTGGCGCTGAGCGACGCGGACGTCGCCACCCTCACCTATGCCAGCGCCGGGCATCTGCCCCCGGTCTGGCTGAACCCCGAGGGCGGGATCGAGCTGGTGCCGGTGCCGGTCGGCCCGCCGCTGGGCAGCGGGCTCGGCTGTTACGAACAGCGCGTCACCCCGGAACGCGGGGGTGTGCTGCTCCTGTACACCGACGGGCTGGTGGAGCGGCGCGGTGAGGACATCGACCGGGGCCTGGCCCGTCTGACGGGTCTGTCGCTGTCCCCCGCCGACCCGCTGGACAAGATCGTCGACACCGTCCTCGAGCGCCTGGCCACCGGCTCCGAGGACGACATCGCGCTGCTCGCGGCCCGTGCCGTACGGCCGAGACGTGCGCCTCAGCCGTAAGTGATCACCATGCGGAAGCGCGCGGCCCCGTCCATCATCTTCCGGTAGGCCGCGCCCGCCTCCTCCAGCGGTACGGTCTCGATCGTCGGACGGATCCCGTGCAGGGCACTGAACTCCATGGTGTCCTGCACGTCCTGGGCGGTGCCGGACGGGTGGCCGCGGATCTCCCGGGCCTTCGTGAGCAGCTGGAGCGGGCTGGTCCCGAGGGGCTCGGGGTCGATGCCGATCACCACCAGCTCGCCCCTGGGTCCCAGGCCGTCCACGGCCGCCGAGATCGCCTGGGAGTTGCCCGCGGTGGCGAGCACCACCTTGGCGCCGCCGAGCGACTGGAGGGCCTCCGCGACGGGTGTCGAGGTCGTGGAGTCGATGTAGTGGTGGGCGCCGAGCTGTTTGGCGAAGTCGGCCTTCTCGGCGCCGCGGGCGATGGCCACCGTCTCGAAGCCCATGGCCACCGCGTACTTCACTCCGAGGTGGCCGAGTCCGCCGAGGCCGACGACGGCGACCAGGTCGCCGGGCTCGGCCGGGCTGCGCCTGAGCCCGTTGAAGGTGGTCACGCCCGCGCAGCCCAGCGGCGCGGCATCGGCGGCGGTCAGTCCCTCGGGGATGCGGGCCAGGGCGTCGACCGGGGCGATGACCCGCTCGCCGAAGCCGCCGTCGTACGCCCAGCCGGGTACCTGGAGGTTCTCGCAGACGATGAAGTCTCCCTGCCGGCAGGGCTTGCAGTGACCACAGCTGCCGCCGAACCAGCCGACGCCGACCCGGTCACCGATCTGCCAGCCCCAGTCCTCGATGCCCTCGCCGATCTCCTCGATCCGCCCGGCGATCTCGTGTCCTGGCACCACGGGGAACGTGACGCCCGGCAGCCCGGCGGTCACGAAGAAGCTGTCGCTGTGGCAGACTCCGCAGGCCTCCACGGCGATCCGCACGTGCCGGGGACCCGGCCGGGGCACCTCACGCTCGACGACCTCGAACGGTCCGCCCGCGGCGGTCACCTGCGCGACTCGGTAGGTACTCATGCGTCTCTCCCGGAACCGGTACGACGGGAACGGCCGAAACCCCCTCCCCCAGCACACCAGCTCCGGGCCGATCGCGCACGGTGAGCCCCGTTCGCGACGGAGTGACGCTACCGGTACCGGGTGTTACGAGGTGATGCCGTTGTACTGGTCCCAGGTGTAGGCGAGGTCGGGCGAGGAGGGCTTGCCGGACCAGTTGAAGTAGTCCCAGACGAGTTCGGCGGGGTTGGTGGCGAGGTAGCCCCGGCCGGGCAGGTCGTCGGCGTCGTCCCAGGCCCAGGGCGGGTTGGCCGCGTCGGTGTCGCAGGTGCCGTTGGCCGGGCCGAGGACCCCGCCCGCGCCGCACCTGGCACCGTAGGGGTTGGAGCCGTCGTCGCCCGCGAAGTTGTCCGTGGTCGCGAAGAGCGTGGTCAGGGTGCGGTTCGCCCACATGCCGCCCGGGGCGAAGACGTCGGTCAGTGTGTACTGCACGTCACGGTCGTTGGAGCCGGAGGGCACCTCGGCGGTGGAGCCGGGGTAGTAGACGATGCCGTCGCCGTTCGCGTACTGGTCGCGCTCCTTGGAGAGGTAGCCCTCGGCCCACGCGGCGTGGGTGTTGGGCTGCTGGGTCGTGAACGGGCGTCCGTGGCCGTCGTCGTGCGGGTCGCCCTGGAGCTTCAGGGTGCCGTCGACGCTCTCCTGCCCGCTGGTGAAGTCGCTGCCCGCGGGCACCCAGGAGTAGAAGTTGCTGTGCGCGACGGTGATGGCGGCCTTCAACTGACCGTGTGCGGAACCGTCGTTGGCGACGACGACGAGTACGCCCTCGGAGTCGTTCTCGTGTTCGCTGAGGTCCTCCTGGTAGTTGTCCAGCACGCCGTCCGACCAGTCGCGGGGATGGAAGTACGTGTACAGCAGGTACGAGAAGGACGGGGTCTGGACGACCGAGTAGTAGACATGCGCCGCGAGCGCGGCCTGGCTGGTGTTCTCCCAGTTGTCGCGGCCGTTGAGGTCGCCGTCGTAGTCGTAGGACGTGATGTAGTCGGACTTGCCGCCGAGCGCGGTCTCGCCGGTGGAGTCGACGTCCTGGAAGTGGACGGGGGCCCACCACTGGGCGAGGGCCGCCCGGTCGGCGGTGGAGTCGGCACGGGCCTGGGCGGGAAGGGTGAGGCCGGCACAGCAGACGGCGGCCAGGGCCGCCGTCAGGGCAAGGGATCTGCGTCGGGTCGCAGGCACACGAGAACGGTGGGGGCGGTCGGTTGCCACGGTTCCTCCGGGGGCGGCGAACGGGACCGGCACATCGGTGAAGTCGACGTGCCGGTAAGGGAGTTGACGCTGTGTTCCGGTGGTGCGTGAGATGCCGCGGGTACGATACAGCGGGGTACCGGTGCGCCGGCAGGGTCAGCAGGTGATGGTGGACCGGCGCAGCGCGTGGCCGCTGTCGTTGCTGTCGTCGGACCAGTACACGGGCTTGGTGCCGCCGCTGCACGCGTCGGCACCGGAGACCACGAAGCCCTCGTTGTTGAGGTTGTCCATGCCGGACGGGCGGTTGTAGATCGCGGTGGTGGCGAGGACACCCGACGCGTTGATCTTCATGGTCCGGTGCTGGCCGTCACACGTGTCGTCGCAGACCGCCCAGAGGCGCGAGGCCTGCGGCTCCCACTGGAGTTCCATCACGCCGGCCATGCCGCTGCTGACGGAGGCGACCCGGGTGAAGGTGCCGCCGTCCTTGAGGACGTAGCCGTAGATCATGCCGGTGCCCTCGACGCCGACGAAGAACACCCCGCCCGTGTGGGAACCGTAGCCGGCCGGGTTGTAGGCCGCGCCGGTGGTGGCGTCCCTGAACCCGGCCGCGGTCAGGGTGGCGTCCGGGACCCAGGTGATGCCCTCCAGGCCGAGGTTGGAGCCCACGGAGGGCAGGTCCGGGGTCAGGTTCCACTCGGTGGCGGCGGTGAGCGTGGTGGCGGTGCCGCTCACGTCGTACTTCAAGACGGACAGCCGGCTGGTGCCGGAGGAGTCCGCGTTGCGCTCACTCGCCACGTAGACGCCCCCGCTCGATCCGGCGCCGGTCAGCGTGACGCCCTCGTCGTCGGGGGTGCCCGAGCCGCCGGGGAACTTCAGGGCCTTGCCGGACGTCCAGCCGTTGCCGGTGTCGGCCTTCCAGGCGGTGGAGCCGTTCGGGACCAGTCGCCACAGCTTTCCGCTGTTCTGCGCCGCCCACATCACACTCCCCTCCTGGTAGAGGCCGCTCAGGTCGGAGCCGAAGGCGTTCTTGGTGTCGGCGGTCGAGACCGAGCCGCCGCCCGGCCAGGCCGTCGCCGACACCCCGCCGGATCCGCAGTCGTTGGCGGCCCCCAGCGTCACCTTCGCCGAGCCGAAGGAACCGGTGCCGTCGGGGCAGCGCGACCACGACGGGTCGGAGTGCTCGCTCCAGCTGTAACTGTCCACCAGGGTGGTGCCGTCGGCGAGGTAGAGACGCGCCTCGTCGTCGGAGCCGAGACCGAAGGAGTTGTGCACGTCGAAGGCCACGAAACCGCCGGGGGCAAGCGTGGTCCCGGCGGCTATCGCGTACTTGGAACTGTTGTCGTCGTCCCTGAGGATCCAGCCGGACAGGTTCACCGAGGCGGTGCCCCTGTTGTACAGCTCCACCGAGTCGTTGACGTCCCCGGTGGTCACCACCTCGTTGATCCGGATGTCGTCGGCCGCCGCCGCGTGGGCGGGCGACGCGGTCAGGGCGCCGACGGCGAGCGTCGGGCCGGCGACGGCGACGAGCAGAACACGGAGGCTGTGACGCCACCGGCGAACGCGTGATTCGATCACGAAATCCGTCCTGGGGTTCGGTTGTGACAGGCCGCCAGGACCCTTCCTGCGTGGCCCGAACAGCCGCCGCCCGCCAGGTGAGGGCGCCATGAACGGTGGGCGAATCACCAAGATCGCGTGGCGTCGGCGGGGCTTCCGCGGTCCCCATTGGTACGGGCCGGACAATTCCACGACGGGCGGCCCGTTCAGCGTGCGCGTTCGCCGTGCGAGGAGGAACGGCAGCCGTGCGGCCGGCGTCCGGATCGGCCCGGGGCGAGGACGATGCGGTCCTCAGGAGTACCGGAGGGCATGCGGTTCCTGGCGCGGATCGAGGAGAACCTCACTCGCACGGACGCCGACGCGCCGACGCCGTGACCGCGCAGGCCGCCACGGCCGTCACCGGGGCGGCGATGGTCAAGACTGCGTCATCTCGTGTCCGCGGCTGAGAGGGCGGGAGCCGGGCGACGTACCAAGGGAGGCAAGTCGCCGCGACTCCTGAAAGGGCAACTCCTTGATCCTGCGACGCATCGTCCTGAGCCTCGCCGCGGGGCTCGCCTCCCCGCTCCTGCTGGGCGCGTGCGGTTCTTCGAACGGCACCGGCAGTGCCGCGCCGGCGGCCCCGGCCACGTCGGATTCCGCGGTCTCCGCACCGGCCACCTCGGCGGCGGACGGCGGTGACGGCTCCGGGACCGGGTCCTCGGCCCTCACCACCGGCGTGACGGCCGAGGCGATGGACGGCATCGGCACCGTGGTCGCCGACGACCGGGGGATGACCCTCTACCGCTACGACAAGGACGAGTCCGATCCGTCCAAGTGGACGTGCTCCGGCACCTGTACGAAGACGTGGCTGCCGGTCATCGTGGGAGACTCGGTGCGGACCTCGGGAGTCGCCGAGAACCTGCTCGGCACGGTGCACCGCAACGGCAAGAAGCAGCTCACCCTCGCCGGATGGCCGCTCTACCGGTACAACGGCGACACCGGGGCCCGACAGGCCAACGGCCAGGGGAAGGACGCGCAGTGGTACGCCGTCGCCCCGTCCGGGCAGAAGGCCGCCGAGACGGGCTGACACTCCGGCTCCGGTGCTGTCGGCGACAGGGACCGCCGGCTCCGCACTGAACCGCCGGGCCCGCCGGCACGTACCAAGTCTCTGTGGTGGCCCTGTGCCGCCCGGCGCACCGCCTCCGAGACACCTCGGCGGCACCCGCGCTGCCAGGAGAAGGGGTTGAACGATTTCCACGGACCTGAGCCGTCCGGCCGACAGCACTCCGCGCCCGACCGCCCCGGCCCCGGCGGGGCAGGAGGAGACGGCCGCCGGGGCCCGCACGCACTCACCGGTGGTGGGCCTGGACGGCCTCCGCGGCCTGGCCGCCCTGTATGTCGTGCTGTTCCACTGCTGGCTGTACACCTTCCCCGGATATCCCGACAGTTCGGCGCCGCCGTGGCTGAAGGGGCTGATGTTCGGGCGCCTCGCCGTCGTCTTCTTCCTGGTGCTGTCCGGCTTCTCCCTGGCCATCTCCCCGGCGCGTCACGGCTGGCGGACGGGCGGTGTCGCCCGGTTCCTGCGCCGGCGTGCCTGGCGGATCCTGCCGCCGTACTGGGCGGCGCTGGCGATCAGCCTGCTCGTCTCCCTGTTCGTGGTGCCGGCCTCGCACTTCGGACCGCCGACCGGCAGGACCGCCCTCGTGTTCGGCCTCGTCGCCCAGGACATGATCACCGCGCCCACACCGAACGGCGCGTTCTGGTCGATCGGAGTGGAGGCCGAGCTGTACCTCCTCTTCCCCCTGCTCCTTCTTGTCCGGCGCCGGACGAACGCCGTGGTGCTGGCCGCGTGCGCGGCCCTTCCGGTGATCGCCCTCGGCCTGGCGGCGCCCGGCGCCGATCCCGTGGAGGGCGACAACTGGCTCGCCCCTCACCTCGCACCCGTGTTCGTCGTTGGTGTGATCGGCGCGGGGGTGGTCGCCGCGCGAGAGCGGGTCCGGCGCCTGCCCTGGGGATGGTTCGCGGCCCTGGCCGCCCTGCCCGTCCTGGTCCTCGGTCTCGTCAAGGGCTCCGTGTGGACGGTGCACCACTACTTCTGGATCGACCTCGCCGTCGCCCCCGCCATGACGATGCTGCTGGCCGCGGTGGCCACCGGCAGGCCCGCCCCGCTCCTGCGGCTGCTGACCACCCGGCCGGTCCGGCGGCTCGGCGACTTCTCCTACAGTCTCTACCTGATCCACCTGCCGATCGTCATGACCGTGATCCGCCGCGTCGCCCCGCACGTCGCGTCTCCCGGCCTGCCCGCGTTCTGCTGCACACTCGCCCTGGCCCTGCCGGTCTCGGTGCTCGGCGCATGGCTGTTCTCCCGGGTCTTCGAGATGCCCTTCAAACGGAACAGGTCCTGGAGATCCCTGATCGCGACGGCCCCTCCGGTCCGACGCGGCGGTCGGACCGGAGGGGCCGCTGGGGCGCCGTAGCGGCGGGATCAGGGAATGAGCCGCCACTGCTCGATGTAGCCGACGTCGATCGCGGCACGGTCCTGGACCCGGAGCTTCCAGGTGCCGGCGAGGGGCTGTGCGGAGGCGTCGACGGTGAACGTCTGGTCGACGTTGTCGGCGGAGCCGCCGCTGCGGTTCAGGAGGGAGTAGACGGTTCCGTCGGGGCCCACGAGGTCGACGGTCAGGTCACCCCGGTAGGTATGGATGATCTTGACGTAGACCTGGGTGGTGGCGGAGGCGTTCCCGGTCCGGCCGGTGACGGTGACCGGGGACTCCACCGCGGCGCCGTTGTCGGGGATGTCGACCCGGGTGGCGTTGGCGTAGATGTAGGCCACCCGCCAGGAGAAGTGCCGGGTGGCGGACGCGCCCGTGTCGTCGGTGACCGTGACCGTGACGTCGCTGGCGCCGAGCGTGGTCGGGGTGCCGGATATCAGTCCCGTGCCGCTCATCGTCAGTCCGTCCGGCAGGCCGGTCGCCGTGTACGTCAGGCCCGCGCCGGAGTTGGTGGTGTAGGCGTCCGTCTGGAGGGACACCGCCTGCCCGACACCGCTGATCTGGTCGGCGATCGGTGCGACGTTGACGCCGATCGCGACCCGGTTGCCCACGTTGATCGCCGCCCAGGCGTTGGCGACGGCGAGGTAGGCGGGGCTGTAGGCGCCGAAGAGGTCGGTCGCGGCCTGGAGCGTGGCGGTGCGGGCGCCCGCGTAGTCGGTGCTCGACGTCATGTAGGTGGTCAGAGCCCGGTACCAGACCTGCCGGGCGTTGTCGATGCCGATGCCCGTCACCGGCTGCCCGTCGTAGGTGGGGCTGTCGTAGGCGACCCCGTTGACGGTCTTCGCTCCACTGCCCTCCGAGAGCAGGTAGAAGAAGTGGTTGGCCGGGCCCGAGGAGTAGTGGACGTCGAGTCCGCCGAGCGACGGGCTCCAGTAGTCGCTGGACGCGCCGTCCTTGGAGGGCTTGTCCATGTAGCGCAGCGGGGTGCCGTCGCCGTTGATGTCGATCTTCTCCCCGACCAGGTAGTCCGGGACGTCGGCGGGCAGGTTCTCGTAGAACTCGACGGCGGCGGCGAAGATGTCGGAGGTCGCCTCGTTCAGGCCGCCCGACTCGCCGGAGTAGGTGAGCCCCGCCGTGGCGGCGGTGACGCCGTGGCTCATCTCGTGCGCGGCGACGTCGAGCGCGGTGAGCGGGTGGGTGTTGCCGGAGCCGTCGCCGTACGTCATGCAGAAGCAGCTGTCCTGCCAGAAGGCGTTGACGTAGTTGTTGCCGTAGTGGGCGCGGCTGTAGGCGGCGACACCGTCGTTGCGGATGCCGTTGCGGCCGAAGACGTCCTTGTAGAAGTCCCAGGTGGCCGCCGCGCCGAAGGCGACGTCCACGCCCGCGGTCTGCCGGTTGGCGACCGTGCCGTCGCCCCAGACATCGTTGTCGTCGGTGAAGAGGGTGCCGGTGCCCGAGGTGCCCTGGTTCAGGTCGTAGGTGCGGTGCCCGGCACGGTCGCCGTCGACGAGCTGGTAGGTCGAACCGGAGAGCGTGGTGCCGAGCGGCACGGTCCCGTCGAACTGCCCGGTGCCGGTGCCGGTCTCGACACCCTGGTAGTGGAAGAGCTGCTTGCCGGACGCCGCGTCGGTGATGACGTGGAGTTCGCTCGGCGTGCCGTCGTCCTGGACGCCTCCGACGACGGACTCCCAGGCCAGGGCGGGCCGGCCCGAGGCGGCCCAGACGACGAGACGGGGGCTGGAACCGACCTCGGGGTGCTCCGCGCCGGCCTTCGCCGCGGCGGTGAGCGCTTGGGTCCTCGCCGTGGCCGAGGAGATCTTCGCCTTCGTGGAGGTGACCGCGAGGGATGCCTTCGTGGCCCGTGACACGGTGAGCCGGCTGCCGCTCCGGTGGACGATCAGGTCCCCGCCGAGGACGGGCAGGCCCTCGTACGTGCGTTCGTAGCGGGTGTGCGTCGTACCGTCGGCGTCCTGGGTGACGTCCTTGACGACCAGCTTCTCGCCGGAGCCCAGGCCGAGGGTCTTCGCGGTGTCGGGGGCCGCGGTCGCGGCACTCCTGAGCAGTGCGGTGCGCCTGGCCGGTGAGAGTGCCGCGGGGGCCGCGCCGGCCCTGGGCGTGGCCAGGATCCGGGCGGGGGCGTGTTCGCCGCCCGTGGCCAGGGCGGTGCCCTGCTGCAGGCCGGCCGCGAGCAGGGTGGTGGCGGCGGCCAGCGCCAGGCTGACGCCGCCTCTGACGCGGCGATGGTGACGGTCCTGCCGGAACATGGCGTTCTCCTTCTGTGGGGTGGTCGGGCTCGGTGGAGCCCGGGAGAGCGGGTCGGCTGGGTCGAGCCGTCCGGCGGCGCGCGGGTGCAGGAGGAAGGGCCGAATGGGCACGGGGCGACGGGGTGACGTCTGCTCGGGGCGTGCCGGTGATGTGGGGAAAGGAGATGAGGATATGGCGTGAGGTGCCTGTGAGTGGGCGGTGAACTTCCGGAGAGCAGATTGGCATCCGCCGCACAGGGCTGTCATGACCGCATCAGAACATCGGCTTGAACTGGTGGTCGCGAGCTAGGGTTTCGAGCTCCGCGACAACGCTTTCCGGTCGCCCCCGACCGGTCCCGCACCTGCCGGAACACCCCGGCGAAAACGGAACGGCCCGCCCGGGGAGGCGGGCCGCGGTGACGCTGTTCAGCGGCAGTGGAGGAGCAGCAGCGCCGGACCGTCAGCCGCGCCGGACGATCAGTCGCGCTGCACGACGATCATGGCCATGTCGTCGTCCCGCCGTCCCCCCGTGTACGCGCCGACGTCCGCGGCGAGCCGCTCGACCATCGATCCCGGCACCTCGTCGGCCCAGACCATGGCGCGCTCCGCGAGCGGATAGAAGTCGCCCTCGGCGTTGCGGGCCTCGCTGATCCCGTCGGTGTACAGCACCAGCCGGTCGCCGTGCTCGAACGGGAAGGTCGCCGGGACGTAGCAGGGGCGGACGCGGTCCGCGCCGTTCGAGTCGACGGCCCACGCACCGAGGCCGAGCGGGGGCGACGGCTCGGGGACCGTCAGCGACCGCACCTTCTTGCCGCGATGGCCCAGCAGGAGGGGCGGCGGATGCCCGCAGCTGATCAGATGTATCACGGGCTCGTCGTCCGGGATGTCGATGACGGCGGCGGTCACGAAGCGCTCGGCGGCGTCCTCCCCCGGCTCCGAGAACTCCGCGAGCCCCCACCGGACGGCGTCCTCGATGTAGGCGACCAGTTCCGGCAGCGGGATCCTGCGGTGCGCGGCGGCACGGAAGGCGCCCAGCACGATCGCCGTGTCGCTGATGGAGGGGAGACCCTTGCCCCGGACGTCCCCGATGAGCAGCCGCGTGACGCCGGGGATCCGGGCGGCGGCGTACAGGTCGCCGCCGATGGTCGCGTCCGCTTCCGCGCTGCGGTACCGCGAGGCCAGTGTGACGGGCCCGGCCCGGTGCGGCAGCGGCCGCAGTACGACGCTCTGTGCCGCGTCGGACACCGAGCGCGCCCGGACCAGCTCGCGCTCGCGCCGGTCCCGCATCCGGGTGAACAGGACGAAGAAGACACAGACGGCGAGGAGAGCGGCGAGCTCCACGAGGACACTCTCGGTGACCAGTGTCCGTCGCTCCAGGCCGGCGAGGACGAGCGCGAGGACCGCCAGCACCCCGATCAGCCCGGTGGCGCGGGGCCCGGTGCCGACCGCGGTGACGGCCACGGCGACGACGAGGAGGTGGGCGAGATGGATGTCCGGCGGCAGGAACACGTCGGCCACCGGAATCGCCACGACCAGCAGCAGAGGGACGACCAGCCACAGACGCCCCGGCGCGGAACGGCGCCGTTCTCGTAGGGTCTCGACCAAAGATGTCGCGATCATCGCAGCGCTCACGTGATACTCCGGTACTCGTCGTCCTGCCCCGCCAACGCGCACGACATGTCTCTCATTCCCGGACACGTCCTTGTGTGATCGCATGACTGCGTTCAGTGCCGTACGCGCACGCTGCCGTCCTCGCACGGGACCACCGCGACGCCGGCGCCGAACCGCGGCGGCGGACGGCGGCCGCCCGCGCGGGTGCCGTCACTGACAGCAGGGACTCCCGCACACCACGGTGGCCGTGGGGGTGTTGCCGGTCTCCCAGGGCATGGTGGCGGCCATGGCCTGCGGGGCGAGAGCGGCGCAGGCCGCGGCGGCCACGAACACGACGGCAACCGAGCACTTGCGCAGACGCATCCGAAGCTCCTCTGTCGACGAAGGACCGGTTCACGACGTAGTCACCGCGGACAGGGTGCCGACGCCCACCACCAGTCTCCGGCGCGGACCGCGGCCGCGCCCGGCTCCCGGTCGGACGGATGTCGGCAGATCTCCACACGGTCACCGCGACCGGCAGACCGCGGTCCGCACGAGGCCGGCCCGCGCCCGCGGTAAAAGTGGCGGCGGGTGAGGCCAGGGCGTGGAATGGAGGAGCGGGGGCGGTCGGTGGAGAGGTGGAGGCGTCGTGGGTGTGACACCGCTGACCGAGATCCTCGCCAGGCCCTTCGAGGAGCGTTACGCCGTACCGGCCATCAACGTGTTCAACGACCTCACGCTGGAGGCCGTGCTGGCGGCCGCGGTGGAGAACGCGTCGCCGCTGATCGTGCAGACCTCGGTGAAGACGGTCAGGTCCGTCGGCAGCGACGTGCTCTACGCCATGTGGACGTCGATGACCGCCGGCATCGACGTCCCCGTCACCCTGCACCTGGACCACTGCCCGGAGCGTGAGGTCATCACCGAGTGCCTGCGGCGGGGATGGAACTCGGTGCTCTTCGACGCCTCCAGGCTGCCGGTCGAGGAGAACATGCGGCAGACCGTCGAGGTCGTCGCCGAGGCCCGCGCCTTCGGCGCCGCGGTAGAGGGCGAGATCGAGTCGATCACCGGCGTGGAGGACGGGATCGGCACCGACGTCGCCGCCGAGCGGCAGGACCTGGCGGTCGCGCTGGAGTTCCTGCGGACCACGCAGGTGGACGTCTTCGCACCGGCGATCGGGAACGCGCACGGATCGTACCGGCAGGCGCCGGTGCTCGACGCGCAGCGCGTCTCCGACATCGTGGCCGCCCATCCGGTACCCATCGCGCTGCACGGCGGCAGCGGGCTCTCCGACGAACAGTTCCGCGACCTGATCTCCCGGGGGTGCGCGAAGGTCAACATCTCCACGGCCCTCAAGGAGACGTACATGAAGTCGAACCTGGCCTTCCTGCGCACTGCCGAGGAGCGGCAGAAGTGGGATCCGCCCTCGCTCTTCCGGGACGTCCGCCGGGACGTCGTCGAGCTGGCCGGTTCGCTGATGAGGCTCTTCGGCAGCGCCGGGCAGGCGAGGTAGCCGTGCCCGCGCTCGTCTTCGACTGCGACGGCGTCCTCGCCGACACCGAACGCGACGGTCATCTGCCCGCCTTCAACAGGACGTTCGAGGAGTTCGGTCTCCCGGTGCGGTGGAGCGACGAGGAGTACGCGCAGAAGGTGCGGGTCGGTGGCGGCAAGGAGCGCATGCGCACGCTGCTGACCCCGGACTTCGTCGCCGCCGCCGGCCTGCCCACCGACCCGGCCGCGCTCGACGAACGGGTGGCGGCCTGGCACCGGCGCAAGACCGAGATCTACACGGCGATCATCGGGGGCGGCAGCATTCCGCCCCGGCCCGGGGTGCGACGGGTCGCCACGGAGGCGCACGAGGCCGGGTGGGCGCTCGCGGTCGCCTCCACCTCCGCGGAGCCGTCCGTCCGCAGCGTGCTCGAACTCGCCATGGGTCCCGAGCTGGCCTCCCGCTTCGCTGTCTTCGCCGGGGACGTGGTCCAGCGGAAGAAGCCGGCCCCGGACATCTACGCCTTCGCCCTGGACCGGCTGGGCCTGCGGCCCGCGGACGCCGTCGTGATCGAGGACAGCCGCAACGGACTGCTGGCCGCGCTCGGCGCCGGGCTCACCTGCGCGGTCACGACCAGCGCCTACACGGGCCAGGAGGACTTCACCGGGGCCGCCCTGGTGGTCACCTCGCTCGGCGATCCGCCGCCGCGGGAGACCGTCGCCCGGGTGCTCAGCGATCCGTTCGGTGTCGCCCCGGGGCCGTACGTCGTGCTCGCGGACCTCGCCCGCCTGCTCACCGCCGCCGGCCCGGGACCCGGTGCCAGGGACCCCGCGCCGGCCGACCCCCGACCGCACTGACGTCACGGCAGTCAGGAGAGACATGTCAGCACCATCGCCATCGTCACCCCCGTCGCCGTCGGCGCCCGGTGGCGACCTCACCTTCGTGGTGCGGACGATCGCCCGGACCGCGGTGGACAACGAGCGGGCCTTCAGCGACCTCGACGCCGTCGCGGGGGACGGGGATTTCGGGTACTCGCTCGCCCGTGGTTTCGAGATCGTGCTCGCCGACTGGGACGACCTCGCCGCGGACGCGCCGGCCGGCTTCCTGAAGAAGGTCGCGATGGTGATCTCCAAACGGGTCGGCGGCACGTCGGGGCCGCTGTGGGGCACCGCCTTCCTGCGAGCCGCCGGCGCCGTGAAGGACCGGCCGGAACTGGACGCCGGGGACGCGGTCGGCATGCTGCGGGCCGCCGCGGAGGGCATCAAGGCGCGAGGCAGGTCGGACGTCGGCGACAAGACCCTGCTGGATGCCCTGATCCCGATGACCGACGCCCTGGAGCGGCGGCTGGCACAGGGCGAACCGGCCGCCGGCGCAGCCGAACTGGCCGCCCTGGCCGCCACGACCGCGCGCGCCGCCGCCGACGCGACGGCATCCATGCAGGCCCGCCGCGGCCGCCAGAGCTACACCGGTGAGCGCAGCATCGGCTCGCCCGACCCGGGCGCGGTGGCGATCGCGGTCATGGCGGAGCGCGTCGCCGCCGAGTGGGACGCACGCGACTGACGCGACCGGCTGGACCAGGAGGAGTCACGGCATGAAGAAGTTCGTCAACGACCCGAAGGACTACGTGGCGCAGATGCTGGAGGGGCTGGCCTTGGCCAACCCCGGCACGCTGAGGTACGTGCCCGAGTACAACCTGATCATGCGTGCCGACGCCCCGCGGGAGAACAAGGTCTCTATCGTGCAGGGCTCCGGATCCGGTCACGAGCCGGCCCACGTGATGACCGTCGGCAAGGGGATGCTCGACGCCGCTTGTCCGGGAGACGTGTTCGCCGCACCGCCCGCCGACTACGTGTACGAGACGGTCAAGCTGGTCGCCTCCCCGAAGGGTGTGCTGCTGCTGGTCAACAACTATACCGGGGACCGCATGGCGTTCGAGATGGCCGAGGAGCTGTCCCGGGCCGACGGGGTGACCGTCCGCACTCTCTTCATCGACGACGACGTGGCCGTACAGGACTCGACGTACACCGTCGGCCGGCGCGGGGTGGCCGGGAACTTCTTCGTGATGAAGGCCGTCGGGGCGGCCGCCGAGCGGGGTGCGGACCTCGACGAGGTGTACCGGATCGGCGAGAAGGTCAACTCGGTCACCCGCACCATGGGCATGGCACTCACCGCCTGCACGCCTCCGGCGAAGGGCGCACCGCTGTTCGAACTGCCGGACGACGCGGTCGAGATGGGCGTGGGCATCCACGGCGAACCGGGCCGCAGGCGGGAGAAGCTGCAGTCGGCGGACGCGATGGTGGCCGAGCTGGTCGGCGCGGTCGTGGACGACCTGCCCTTCTCCTCGGGTGACCGCGTCGCCCTGATGGTCAACGGCCTCGGCGGCACCCCGATCGGTGAGCTGTACCTGGTGTACGGCCTGGCCCACAAGCAGCTGGCCGAGCGCGGCATCGAGGTAGGGCGCAGTTACGTGGGCGAGTACTGCACCTCCCTCGACATGGCCGGCGCCTCCGTCACCCTGGTTCGGCTGGACGACGAGATCTTCGGCCTGCTCACCGACCCGGCCGAGATCCCGATCCGGGTCTTCTGACGGTTCGTCCCTCGGCCCTGACTCCTCATGGTCGGCCGGCAACGGGCTTGTGGAGGTGATGTGCGGGCATACGGGATTCACCCCATCGAGAGGAGCCCGCTCATGGCCGCCATCATCGCCGCGGTGTTGTTCTTCATCGCCTTCCTGATCAACGCGGCGGACATCAGTACCAACGACACCTTCACCTCCACGAACCTGATGCTGCTGGGCCTGACCGCCCTGGCTCTGCACGTGGCGGGAATAGGCACCGGCTGGTCCTACCGGAGGCGCCGCTGACCACGTACTCCACGACGGTGGGCCCGGCGCGCGTGGTGATGCCCGCCGGGCCCTTCCCCGCGCTCCCCGTGGGGAGCGCGGTGGACGGGTCAGTGGCGGTTGGGAGTGCTGTTGCGGTGGCCGCCGTTGCGGTGGCCGTGGCGGTGGCCCCAGCTGACCTGGTCGACGATGCGGGCATGGTCGTTGCGCAGGGTCGCGGTGTCGTTGCGGTCGTCCCAGGCGTAGCCGCGGCGGTCCTGGTAGACGTCGCGGGCGTTGTCGCGGCCCACCCCGGTGTGGACGCGGACGGTGGCCCGTCCTTCCAGACGGACGTGGCGGAAGGTGTAGCGGCGGCCGTCCCCGCCGGTCAGGGTCCAGTGGTCCAGGTTCACCGTCCGACGGGTGGCGTTGGTGATGTCCACCCACTCGTTGTTCAGGGAGCGGTTGGAGCGGTCGTCGCGTCCCGGGGAGTCGTACTGCACCTTGCTGATCACCACGTCGCCGTGCGGGCGGGCGCCCGGACGGCCGTCGGCGGCGGCGGGCAGGGCGAGCGCGCCCACGGCGGCAGCGGCCACGGCGGCGGCGGCGGTCAGACGGCGGGCGGTCACGGACATGGACACGAGGTCCCCCTCCTCGGAGCCGGCACACCCGGGGCGGGCGACGGGAACGTCGCAGGCCACCCGGGGTGCGTGGTGCGGGTCGGCGGCCGGTCGGCCGCACACCCACACCCTGCCCACCGTGCGGAGGGAAGGTGAGGGGTACGCGAAGGTCATGACAGTTCCGTCATGTTCCTATGACTCTCCCCTGCAACCTCCATGTATGCGCCGAATGCACGGTGTTGACGCCCACCCACCGCTCGATCCCCCACGGACTGCGGGCTTGCGCCCCACCCGCCGGCCCACCGCACCGACCCCCACCACCCAGGCCGTCACCCGAAAGTGAGTAACAACGGGAGCGACCGGATACAGTGCGCGAGACGGCAGCCTGGTCAGGGAGGGGAAGCGTGACCGACACCAGCAACACCCGGCCCGCCGATGCGGAAGCGCAGGCGCCGCGGCGGAGCCCGCTGCACCGCCTGATGCGCTACATCCCGCTGATCGCCCCCGTCCTGCTGTGGACCGTGCCCTGCTGGGTGCTCCTGTACGGCGGCCAGCACTGGCCGCTGCCCGTCACGCCGGCCGGCACCGCCCTGTTCGCCCTCGGCCTCATCGGTATGCCGCTCGCCATGGCGCGCGGCCACGGCCGGCGCCAGCAGGACGGGGCGGCGATCATCGGTGACACCCTGCTGGGCGTCGGCTGGGTGCTGTTCACCTGGTCCGTCCTGCTCGGCGTCCTCCTCCGGCTCGCCCTGACCGTGGCCGGTGTCGGCGAGGGCCAGGACCGAGCCCGGATCGTCACCTGGGCGGTCCTCGGCGTCACCGCCGCGCTGCTCGCCTGGGGGTACGCCGAGGCCCGCCGCGTGCCGCGCGTGCGCCGACTCGAGGTGCGGCTCCCACGACTGGGTGCCGGGTTGGACGGCATCCGCGTCGCCCTCATCACCGACACCCACTACGGCCCGCTCGACCGCGCCCGCTGGTCGGCCCGGGTCTGCGAGACGGTGAACGCCCTGGAGGCCGACCTGGTCTGCCACACCGGCGACATCGCGGACGGTACGGCCGAACGCCGCCGCGCCCAGGCCGCCCCGCTCGGTACGGTGCGGGCCACCCGGGCCCGCGTGTACGTCACCGGTAACCACGAGTACTACAGCGAGGCCCAGGGCTGGGTCGACCTGATGGACGAGCTGGGCTGGGAGCCGCTGCGCAACCGCCATCTGCTGGTCGAACGCGGAGGCGACACCCTCGTGGTCGCCGGCGTGGACGACGTCACCGCCGAAGCCTCCGGTCTGGCAGGCCACGGCGCCCATCTCGCCGGAGCCCTGGCCGGCGCCGACCGCGACCTGCCCGTCCTCCTCCTGGCCCACCAGCCGAAGTTCATCGACCGGGCGGCAGCCGAGGGCATCGACCTTCAGCTCTCCGGCCACACCCACGGCGGCCAGATCTGGCCCTTCCACCACCTGGTCCGCATCGACCAGCCCGCTCTCGCCGGCCTCAGTCACCACGGCGCCCGGACCCTGCTCTACACCAGCCGCGGCACCGGCTTCTGGGGCCCGCCGTTCCGCGTCTTCGCCCCCAGCGAGATCACCCTGCTCGTACTCCGCTCCCCGCACCTGGCCACCTCGCCTTAGCGGGGAGCGCGCCGCGGCTCAGGCCCATGCGGTCACCGGCACGAAGGAACTGTTCCGGCGGAACAGGTCCGCGCCGTCCGCGCGGAGTTGGCAGTCGTAGTGGCGGAGGCAGCAGCCGGGGCAGTTGTACGACTCGAAGCGCACCAGGGCGCTGTCCGTGCCCGTCCGGACGATGAACGTGGCGTCCCCCGCGAACAGGGACGTGCCGTCGTCGGCGTCGAATCGGGGTCAGCGGCGGCACCTGGAGCCGGTCACGACCGGGAGGCCGGGAAGGGCGGACTGCTCCTGCCAGTACCGGGCCGGGCAGTTGACGGACCGGAAGGATCGGGCCGTGTTTCCTCGGACTGCGTCTCGCGGACGCGGACACGTCCCGGCGTCCGTCATGTCGAACATGGCTCGAGAAAGCGAGCAGAAAACACGAGGGTCGACAGGCTCACGCCAAGGGGCGGACCGGTCCTGGGACATGACCGGGCGCCGGCTGTGCGAAAACTGTCCGGCGCGGCCCGACTCGACGTTACCCTCCGGTAAGTAGCACGCTACAGAAGGTGGGTTCGCATGCCGTCCGACCGTTCACCGGGTCTGGCCGAGTCCGTACGCGCCCTGGCGGCCGGCGAGATGACCTCCCGTCAGCTCGTCCAGGACTGCCTCGAGAGGATCGGGTCCACCCAGGGCTCCCTCAACGCCTTCCGGATCGTCCGCGCGTCCGCCGCGCTCGCCGAAGCCGACGCCGCCGACCGGGAGCTGGCCGCCGGGGTGCGCCGTCCACTGCTCGGGGTGCCGGTCGCGGTGAAGGACGACACGGACGTGGCCGGCGAGCCGACCGCGTTCGGCTGCCGGGGCGACTTCCCGCCCGTGGCCGAGGACGGTGAAGCGGTACGACGGCTGCGGGCGGCCGGAGCGGTGATCATCGGCAAGACCAACACCTGCGAACTGGGACAGTGGCCGTTCACCGAGGGACCGGCCTTCGGCGCGACCCGTAACCCCTGGCAGCCGGGACACACTCCGGGCGGTTCATCGGGCGGGTCGGCGGCCGCCGTCGCGGCGGGGCTCGTCCCGGCCGCGCTCGGCTCGGACGGCGCCGGGTCGGTGCGCATACCGGCCTCCTGGACCCACCTCGTCGGCATCAAGCCCCAGCGCGGCCGGATCTCGACCTGGCCGCGCGGCGAGTCCTTCCAGGGCATCACCGTCAACGGCACTCTGGCCCGCACGGTCGCCGACGCCGCCCTGCTGCTGGACGCGGCCAGCGGCAACCACCCCCAGGACCCGCACCGCCCACAGGAGTTGACGACCTCCGACGCGGTCGGCCGCGACCCGGGGCGGCTGCGTATCGCGCTGTCCCTGAAGCCGCCGTTCACCGCGCTGCCCGCCCGCCTCCAGCCGGACGTACGCGCCCGGGTCCTGGAACTCGCTGAGAAACTCGCCGCGTTGGGCCACACCGTCGAAGAGGCCGACCCGCCCTACGGCCGGATCGGACTCACCTTCGTCCCGCGCGCCACGGTCGGGATCGCCGAACGCGTCCGCGAGACGGCGCAACCCGCTCTGCTCGACAGGCGCACCCTGGAGGCGGCCCGGCTGGGCCGGCTGCTCGGCGGCGCCCCGCTGCGGGCCGCCCGGCGCGCGGAGACGGCCCTGCGCCACAGGTTCGGCGGCTTCTTCGCGTCCTACGACGCGGTCCTCGCGCCGACCACCGCGACTCCCCCGCCCCGCGTCGGCGCGCTGCTGGAGCTGGGCCAGTTCGCCACCGACCGGGCGATGATCGCCGCCTGCCCCTACGCCTGGCCGTGGAACGTGCTGGGGTGGCCGGGCGTCAATGTGCCCGCCGGATTCGTGGGCGACGGACTCCCGGTGGGCGCCCAGTTGCTCGGCCCGGCCGACAGCGAGCCGCTGCTCGTGTCCGTCGCCGCCCAGCTGGAGGCCGAACTGCGCTGGCACGAGCACTGGCCGCCGGCCCGGGCCGTGGTGACCGGCTCGCCGGCCGCATGACGGCCCCGCGACCGGCGCCCGGCGGCTTTCCCGTCGCCTGCCCCGCCCGTACCCTCTGACCATGGACGATGCGTCGATGGTCGGGCTCATGGGGCGGGTCACCGGAACGGTCGGGCCCGGACTCGTCGGCGAGGTGATCGTCCGGGTGCGCGGAGGCGCCGAGCACTTCCTCGCCTACGCCGCCGACGCCGGCACCCGGATCGAGCCGGGGACGGTGGTGACGGTGGTCGAGCACCTGCCGCCGCGAACGGTCTACGTCATGCCCGCGTACGACAGTTGAGCACGCGTAGCCCCAGGTGAGGGGCGTATGCGTCAAGATGGCAACAAGGATCCGCCAGTGTCTTCACCCCGCGCTCGCGCGAGCGCACACTCCCTTCGTTCGGTGCCGTGAGGGCACCAGGCAAAGGGGGCGAATGCCGATGGTCGTCGGCGTCGTTGCGGGTGCGGCGGTTCTCGCCGCCCTCGTGCTGATCGGTGTGTTCAAGATGATGTGGCGGGTCGCCGAGCCGAACGAGGCGCTCATCATCTCCGGTTCGAACCATCGGACCGAAGGTCTCGAAGCAGGCATGGGTTTCCGCATCGTCACGGGGCGCGGCACGCTGGTACTGCCGGGCGTGCAGGCGGTGCGCAAGCTGTCACTGGACCTGAACGAGACCGAGTTGTCGGTGGACTGCGTGACCCAGCAGGGCATTCCGCTGAAGGTACGGGGGGTGGTCATCTTCAAGGTGGGCGACGACTTCGTGTCGATCGCCAACGCGGGCCGGCGGTTCCTGGACCAGCAGAAGCTGATGTCCGAGCGGGTGCACAACGTGTTCGCCGGTCATCTGCGGTCCATCGTGGGCGGGTTGACGGTCGAGGACATGATCCGCGACCGGGACAAGCTCACCGGGCAGACCCGGGCCGCCTGTGGCACGGAGATGGAGAAGCTGGGGCTCATCGTCGACTCCCTGCAGATCCACGAGATCGAGGATCCGACCGGGTACATCAAGAACCTGGCGATGCCGCACGCCGCCGCCGTGCAGCGGGACGCGCGGATCGCGCAGGCGGAGGCCAATCGTCTCGCCACCGAGGCGGAGCAGGCCTCGTTCGCCCGGATGGCGGAGGCCACCCGGGACAGCGAGATCCTCCAGGCCGGCTACCAGGCCGAGCGCGACAAGGCGGCGGCCCAGTCCCGCCAGGCCGGTCCGCTCGCCGACGCGGCCGCCCGGCAGGAGGTCGTCGTCCAGGAGACGCGGGTCGCCGAGCTGGAGGCGCACCGGCGTGAGCAGCAGCTCCAGGCGGACGTCCGCAAGCCTGCCGACGCCAAGGCCTACGAGAAGCGCACGCTGGCCGAGGCCGAGCGGGACGCACGCATCTCGGCGGCCCAGGCCAAGGCGAAGGAGACGGAACTGGCGGCGGCGGCCGAGGCGACCCGGGTCAAGGCGGCCGCGAGCGCCGAGGCCGAGGCCACCAAGGCCCGGGGTACGGCGAGCGCCGCCGCGACCCGCGCCACCGGTGAGGCCGAGGCGGCCGCGGCACAGGCCAGGGGCCTGGCGGACGCCGAGGCGGCCAAGGCCAAGGGCCTCGCCGAGGCGGAGGCCATCAAGGCCCGTGCCGCCGCCCTGGCGGAGAACCAGGAGGCGGTGGTCGCCCAGCAACTCGCCGAGAACTGGCCGGAGATCGTGAAGGCCGGCGCTTCGGCGTTCGGCAACGTCGACAACATGGTGCTGCTCAACGGCGCCGACGGCATGGGGGAGATGTTCGCCAAGGCGCTCACGATGGGCGGCACCGGACTGGGGCTGGCCCGCCAGCTGCTGGCCTCGATGAACAAGAACGGGCAGGACCACACCGGGGCTTCGCCGGTCCTCAACGGCGTCGCGGCCCCGAAGGCGCAGAAGGTTCCGGTGGAGCAGGACGGCGAGTAGCCGCCGGCGCGACGCACGACAGGGGTGCCCCCGGCGGGTCCGGGGGCATCTCCGCGCTCACTCTTGCTCGTTGAGCCGCCGCAACAGCTCCAGCAGGGCGCTCCGCTCGGCCGCCGTCAGCCCGGCGAAGCATCCGGCGAGCACCTCGCCGGCCACCCCGTGCCCGGCCGCCAGGATGCGCTCGCCGTCCGGGGTGAGGTGGTGCTGGATGCGGCGTCCGTGGCCCGGCCGCCGTTCCACCAGACCCTGCGCGGCCAGCCGGCCCACCAGCGTGCCGAAGGCCTGCTCGCTCTGGAAGGTGGCGGCGGCCAGCTCGCGCGCCGAGGCGCCGGGCAGCCGGTCGATGGCGCGCAGCGCGTCCCACTGCGCGAGGGTGGTACCGACGGCCGAGAGCGCGCTGTCCATCGCCCGGTGCTGCCGGTACTGGGCCTGTTTCACCGCTCTTCCGAGAACGTGCAGGTCATCGTGCATGGGTCGAGTCTAACTCATGACTAAGCTTGTTTATATAAAGATGTTTAGTTAGAGTTCCCGGCATGACGACGAACCGCACCGTCCAGGTGTATCCCGACCTGCCCGTCTCTCTCACCGAGGCCGGTTCCGGCCGCCCCGTCCTCGTCCTGCACGGAGGCGGCGGCCCCGCCACCGTCGCCGGTCTCGCCGCCCGCCTCGCCGAGTCCGGCCGCGTGCTCACCCCCGTCCATCCCGGCTGGGACGGAACGCCCCGCCCCGACTGGTTCACGAGCGTGGAGGACCTCGCCGTCGCCTATCTCCACCTGCTCCAGGACTGCGAGGCGGGCGACGTCCTGGTGGTCGGCTCCTCGCTGGGCGGTCAACTCGCCGCCGAGATGGCGATACGCGACACCGGCGGGCTGATCACCGGCCTGGTCCTGGTCAACGCGGTCGGCGCGGACGTCGAAGGCGAGCAGGTCACCGACTTCTTCGCGCTGGACCCGCGCGCCCAGGCCGAGCACTCCTGGCACGACCCGGACCGCTTCTACGTCGACCCGGCCACCCTCCCCGCCGCCGAACTCGACCGCCGCCGGGCCAACATGGCGACCATGCGGTTGCTCACCGACGGCGGCCGGATGACCAGTGCGAAGCTGATGCCGAGGCTCGGACGGGTGGCACAGCCGGTACTGGTGATCTGGGGCGAGAGCGACCGCGTCGTCACCCCCGCCTACGGAGCCGCCTACGCGAAGGCCTTCCCCCAGGGCCGGTTCGAGCCGGTGCCCGGGGCCGGCCACCTTCCGCACATCGAACGTGCCGACTTCACCGCCGAGTTGATCGAGACCGAGCTGCGCCGTACCGGCACCCCGCGTGTTCTCGCAGGCTGAGGCCCCTTAGGGTGCCCTCGTGACTGCGCTTACCGACGACGAGAACATTCCCGGCCGTTACGGCCCCACCGCGACCACCGAAGCCGACCCGCGCGGGGTCGGCAGGGTGCGCACCGAATACTCCCCCGCCCACGACGGCGACCCCGATCCCGGTGAGATCGTGTGGACCTGGGTGCCCTTCGAGGAGAACGACGGCCGGGGCAAGGACCGTCCGGTCCTGGTCGTCGCCCGCGAGGCGGCCGGCACCCTGCTCGCCGTGCAGCTGTCGAGCAAGCGGCACGACAACGACCGCGAGTGGGTGGCGATCGGCAGCGGCCCCTGGGACCGGTCGGGACGTGATTCCTGGATCGACGTGGACCGAGTGCTGCGGCTGCACGAGGACGGCATGCGCCGGGAGGCCTGCGCGCTGGACCGGGGCCGCTTCAACCTCGTACGCAACCGGCTGCACGAGCGCTACGGCTGGCGGTGAGCGGCTGACCGTCGAGGGCCGAGGCTTCCCGGAACGTCTCGGTGAAGGCCGCAAGGACCGGCGATCCCGGCGTACGGTCCAGGACCCCGAACACCACGTGCTCGAAGGTCCGCGCGAACCGTCCGCCGGGTCCCAGCAGGCCGTGGAAGGCCTCCGCGACCTGCCGGGGGTCGTTCTGGAAGACCCCGCAGCCCCAGGCGCCGAGGACCATCCGCCGGTATCCGTGCGCGGCTGCCACCTCCAGGACGCGCTCGGCCCGTACCGCGAGGGCGCCCGGCAGTTCACCGGTGCGATCCGGTGCCGTACGGCGGACCACGCCCGCGTTGGGCGCCGCGGAGGTGAGGAAACCGGCGCGGCAGGGCTCCGCGAGGAGCCGGCCGCGGTCGTCGCGGAAGACCGGGACCGCCGGGGAGTGGATCACCCGGTCCGAGTAGAACGGGTCGCGGTGGGCGCGGTGGTGGTCGTAGAAGGCCCGGGCGTGCACCTGGCAGGCGTGGAGCGCGGAGGCGCGGCACAGGGCCTCCTCCTGTGCCTGGGCGCCGTTCAGATAGCCGCCGCCCGGATTGCGGGCGGAGGCGAAGTTCAGGACAGCGACCGGGGCGTCGGCCAGCCGGCGGGCGGCCTCCAGGCTGCTCTCGCCGGTCACCTCGACGACGGTCCGGGCCGGTGAGACCTCCGCAACCGGCACCGGTTCCGGGCCGTGGATCCGCGTCCCGGCCTGTGCGGCGGCGATGTCGGCGGCCAGGAGAATCTCCCGGCCGTCGGGCGTCCGGTAGCCCCCCGCCGCCACGATCCGCTCGGTCTCCCGGGCGATTCCGCGCAGGCGCGCACTCATGGCGCCACCCCCGTGGACGCCATGACCGCGGCCCGCGCGATCTCCCCCGTCGTGCTCATACAGGCATCCTGAGCGATGCTGGTAATCCGGTGCAACGGAGTTTCCCGCGCCCGAAACGGTGCCGGAACGTGCGAGGAAGCAGAGGTTACCGATCCAGAACGTCCCGATAGGTGCCCTTGTGCGAATCGGCGCGAAGGTCTTGGGTGGAACGGACGATGCCGTCCCGGACCCAACAACTGCCGGGCCGGCGGCATGGTGGAATCTCAGGAGGATCCCTACATGTCCGACTCGATATCCGACGGCGGCGACTGTACCGACGGGTCGGTGAAGACCGACTTCTCGGACGACCGCAGCGCTGTCACCGAGGCCGAGGTGGAGGCCCTCGTCAAGGGCATCTGCTTCAAGACCGGCCCGCCCCGCACGGTCGGGGTCGAAGTGGAATGGCTGGTCCACGAGCTGCGGCGACCGCGGCTCCGCGTGACACCGGAACGACTCGAAGCGGCCTACGCCGCACTGCGCACGGTACCCCTGGGGTCGGCACTCACCGTCGAACCCGGCGGCCAGCTGGAGCTGAGCTCGCCGCCCGCCGCCTCCCTGATGGAGTGCATCGGTACCGTCTCCGCCGACCTGGACGCCGTCCGTACCGTCCTCGCCCGGCAGGGCCTCGGCCTCATGGGCGCCGGTCACGAACCCTGGCACACGCCACGCCGTTTCCTGCGCGAGCCGCGCTACGACGCGATGGAGGCCTGTCTGGACCGGACCGGCCCGGCCGGCCGGCACATGATGTGCTCCTCGGCGTCCGTCCAGGTCTGCCTGGACGCCGGCCACGAGGAGCCAGGCCCGCTGGGACACGTCCGCCGCTGGTGGCTGTCCCACCAGCTGGGCCCGGTCCTGGTGGCCGCCTTCGCGAACTCCCCCCTGGCGGGAGGGCGGCCCACCGGCTGGGTCTCCACCCGGCAGCTGCTGTGGATGGAGATCGGCGCGGGCCGCGCGGGAGCGCCCCCGCTGGCCGGCGACCCGCGCGAGTCCTGGGCCCGGCACGTGCTGGACGCCCCGGTGATGTGCGTCAGGCGCGACGGCGGTCCCTGGGAGGTCCCCGAGGGGCTCACCTTCCGGGAGTGGACCCGGTCGGGATCGCCCACCGGGGCTGATCTCGCCTACCACCTCACCACGCTGTTCCCGCCGGTCCGGCCGCGCGGTCATCTGGAGCTGCGGATGATCGACGCGCAGCCCGGCGACGACGGCTGGATCGTGCCGCTGGCGGTGACGACGGCGCTGTTCGACGACGCGGAGGCCGCCGAGACCGCGTACCGGACGGTGAAGCCGCTGACCGAGCGGGCACAGCCGCGAGCGGCTCCGCACAATCCGCTGTGGATCGACGCGGCCCGCACCGGGCTCCGCGACCCGGAGCTGCACGAGGCCGCCGTCGCCTGTTTCGCGGCGGCGCTGGAGGCCCTGCCCCGGCTGGGAGCGACCCCGGAGGTCCTGGCCGCCGTGACCGAGTACTCCGACCGGTACGTCCGCCGGGGCCGCTGCCCGGCCGACGACCTGCTGGACCCCCTGCGCGGCACACCGAGCCGCGCCCACGGGAAGGACATCCCCGCATGACCGCCCCCGAGACCGACATCGACATCGAGACCCTGCGCGACCGGGCCCTGAAGTCCCTGACCACGGCCCGGGACCGCACCACGCTCCTGACCAGCTGCGTCGAGGGGCCCGACCTCACCGCCCAGCACTCCCCGCTGATGTCCCCACTGGTCTGGGACCTGGCGCACATCGGCAACCAGGAAGAGCTCTGGCTGCTGCGCAACGTCGGCGGCCGGGAGGCGATGCGCCCCGAGATCGACAGCCTCTACGACGCCTTCGAGCACCCGCGCTCCGAACGGCCCACGCTGCCGCTGCTGCCGCCCGAGGAGGCCCGGCGCTATGCGGCGGAGGTGCGCGGGCGGGTTCTGGACCTGCTGGAGGGCCCGGCGTTCGGCGGCGGCACCCGGCTGACCGAGGCGGGCTTCGCCTTCGGGATGATCGCCCAGCACGAACAGCAGCACGACGAGACGATGCTGATCACCCATCAGCTGCGCAAGGGCCCGCAGGCCCTGACCGCCCCGGACCCGGACCCGGCACCGCCGTTCACCGGCCCGGCCGAAGTACTGGTTCCCGGCGGCCCGTTCATCATGGGCACCTCCACCGAGCCGTGGGCGCTGGACAACGAACGTCCCGCGCACCGGCGGGAGGTGGCGCCCTACTGGATCGACACCACCCCGGTGACCAACGGCCGGTACCTGGAGTTCATCGAGGACGGCGGCTACGAGGACGAACGCTGGTGGACGCCCGAGGGCTGGGCGCACATCCGGCAGCACGCGATCAGCGCCCCGCACTTCTGGCACCGCGAGGGCGGCCAGTGGCTGCGCCGCCGGTTCGGGGCCACCGAGGTGGTGCCACCCGAGGAGCCGGTGCTGCACGTGTGCTGGTACGAGGCGGACGCCTACGCCCGCTGGACCGGCCGCCGGCTGCCCACCGAGGCCGAGTGGGAGAAGGCCGCCCGGCACCACCCTGGTGAGAACCGGTCCCGGCGCTACCCGTGGGGCGACGCGGAACCGGCGCCGGCGCACGCCAACCTCGGCCAGCGCCATCTGCGCCCCGCCCCGGCGGGCAGCTACCCGGAGGGCGAGTCGCCGCTGGGCGTACGGCAGTTGATCGGTGACGTCTGGGAGTGGACGGCCAGCGACTTCCTCCCCTACCCCGGCTTCACCGCCTTCCCGTACAAGGAGTACTCGGAGGTGTTCTTCGGCCCCGAGTACAAGGTGCTGCGCGGCGGTTCGTTCGCCGTGGACCCGGTGGCCTGCCGGGGGACGTTCCGCAACTGGGACTACCCGATCCGGCGGCAGATCTTCTCCGGCTTCCGCACCGCCCGTACCGCGGAGAGCGCCTGATGTGCCGCCACCTCGCCTGCCTGGGCCCCGAGGAGCCGCTCGGCCGGCTCCTCGTGGAGCCCGGACACTCCCTGTACCGCCAGTCGTGGGCGCCCCGGCGGCAGCGCTACGGGACGGTCAACGCCGATGGTTTCGGCGTCGGCTGGTACGCCGCCGGGGACCCGCAGCCGGCCCGGTACCGGCGGGCCGGGCCGATCTGGGCCGACCAGTCCTTCGCCGACCTGGCCCGCGTGGTGCGCACCGGCGCGCTGCTGGCCGCCGTACGCGACGCGACGCTGGCGGGTGCGGACGCGGAGGCCGCGGCGGCACCGTTCGCCGCGGGCCGCTGGCTGTTCAGTCACAACGGGGCGATCCCCGGCTGGCCCCAGGCCATGGCGTCCCTGGTCCCGCTGCTGCCCCCGGTGGACCTGCTGTCGATGGAGGCACGCACCGACTCGGCGTTCGTCTGGGCGCTGGTCCTGCACCGGTTGCGGTCCGGCACGCCACTGGGCCCCGCCCTTGCCGAAACGGTTCTCCAGATCGCCGAGGCGGCCCCGGCGGCCCGGCTGAACCTGCTGCTCACCGACGGCGAGACCATCGCCGCCACGGCCTGGGGCGACAGCCTCAGCCACTTCTCGGAACCCGGCCGGCGCATCGTCGTCGCCTCCGAGCCGTACGACGACGACCCGCGCTGGCAGGAGGTCCCCGACCGCACGCTGCTCGTCGCGAGCCGCCGGGGCGTCACCCTCGCCCCGGTCGGGACGCCGGTCGACGGCCCGGTGGAGGCCCCGGCATCCGCATCCCCGAAGGAGCCCTGTACGTGAGTCCCCTCCGTGTCACCCGCACCCTTCCCGAGGACGCGACGGACGCCGCACTGCGCGCCGATGTCCTGAACGGCCTCACCGCCACCCCCAAGACGCTGCCGCCCAAGTGGTTCTACGACGCCCGGGGCAGTGAACTGTTCGAGCGGATCACCGAGTTGCCCGAGTACTACCCGACCCGGGCCGAACGGGAGATCCTGCTCGCCCGGTCCGGTGAGATCGCCGCCGCGAGCGGTGCCCGCACCCTGGTGGAGCTGGGCTCCGGCTCCTCCGAGAAGACGCGTCTGCTGATCGACGCGCTCACCTCCCTGGAGGTGTACGTCCCGGTCGACGTCAGCGAGAGCGCGCTGACACAGGCCGGGCAGGCGCTCATCGAGGAGCGGCCGGAGCTGTCCGTGCACGCCCTGATCGCCGACTTCACCGGCCGGATGAGCCTGCCCGACACCCCGGGGCCGCGGCTGCTGGCGTTCCTCGGCGGCACGATCGGCAATCTGCTGCCCGCCGAGCGGGCCCGGTTCCTGGCCTCGGTGCGGGGGCTGCTCACACCCGGTGACGCGCTGCTCCTCGGCACCGACCTGGTCAAGGAAGAGGACGTGCTGGTCCGGGCGTACGACGACGCGGCGGGGGTGACGGCCGAGTTCAACAAGAACGTCCTGGCCGTCGTCGACCGGGAACTGGACGCCGACTTCGACCCGGGCGCCTTCGACCATGTCGCCCTGTGGGACGCGGACGAGGAGTGGATCGAGATGCGGCTGCGCTCCCGGGTCGCGCAGACCGTGAAGGTGCCGGCGCTCGACCTGGCCGTGGACTTCGCGGCGGGCGAGGAACTGCGCACCGAGGTCTCGGCGAAGTTCCGGCGGGACGGCGTGACCTCCGAACTGGCCGCTGCCGGACTTGAGCTGACCAACTGGTGGACCGACGCGCAGGACCGCTTCGCGCTCTCCCTGAGCGTCGCCCGCTGACCCGCCGGCTCAGCCGAGGTCCGGCGCGAGCAGTTCGGTGATCTTGCGGGAGGCACGGCGGGCCTCGGTCCCGGGGTCCGCCCCGCCGAGCACCCTGGTCATGTAGCCCTTGATCGGGTTGTCGGCCTCGACCGCCGGCCAGTCCGGGGTGTGGGGGGTCGCCCGCCCTTGCGCGGCGCCCGCCGCCATGGCGGCGACCCCCTCCGACCCGGCGACCGCGCCGGCCAGCGTGGTCTTGTTGGGCACGTAGTTCATGGTGCGGGCCAGTTCGGTGTCCCACTGGGCGCCGGCGAGGGAACCGACGACCGCGGTCGCGTCGTAGGGCCGATCCGTGTTCTGCGGCACCACGAGGTCGGAGCCGCCGGTGAAGACGGCGCCGGGGTGGTCGGCGGTGCGGCCCGGCACCGGGAAGTAACCGATCTCGTCCTTGAGTTCGGGATTCTCCTGCACGATGGACTGGGCGAGGCCGGGCACCGCGATGAGCTGGGCGACCCGGCCACCCGCGAACACCTGGGCCTGGGGCGGGTGTTCCTCGTCGGCGCCGACGGGCCCCTTGCCGAGGGCCTGGAGCCGCCGGTAGAAGTCCATCCCACGCAGCGCGGCCGGGCTGTCCAGGGTGCCCTTCCAGCCGGCGTCCGTCTCCACGGCGAGATCGCCGCCCTCGTCCCAGACGAACCCGGAGAGGGTGTACCAGTCCTGTCCGGCGAGGTAGATTCCCTGGTTCCCGTCGGAGTCGAGCTTCTCGGTGTCGGCCAGCCACTCGTCGCGGGTCCTGGGCGGCGAGGTGATGCCGGCCTTCCTGAAGAGGTCCTTGCGGTAGATGACCACGCGGTTGGCCGCGTACCAGGGGATGCCGTACTGGCGGGAGTCGTCCCGGCCTGGTTCGGCGAGGCCGGGCAGCCAGTGCTCCTTGCCCCAGTCCCGCATCGACTCCAGGGTGAGGTCGGTGAGCCGGCCGCCCTCGACGTACTGCGGGACCTGGGTGTTGCCGACCTCGATGACGTCGGGGGCGTCCGCGGAGTCGGACCTGAGTGCCGCCTGCACCTTGTCCACGATCCCGGTCCACTGCTGGACACGGATGTCGAGGCGGATGTCCTTGTGGGTGCGCTCGAAGTCCGCGGTGAACCGGCGCAGGAACTCCTGGGAGGCGCTGTTCTGCATCAGCCACACCGTGACGGTGTGCCGCCCGCCCGATCCGCCCGGCAGGACGCCACAGGCGCCGAGCAGGGCGGCGGACACACAGACGAGGGCGAGCGGGCGTCGACGTCTCACGAGGGGGTTCCTGTTCTGTCTGGCGGACAGGGGAAATGGCCCGACGTGGGGGACGAGCACGGTGGCTCGTACGGGTGTACGGGATTTTGGTATGGACCAATACGCAGGGTCAAGGCCCGCAGGGTCACCGCCCCTCAGGCCGTGACCCTGGCGACGAACGCCGCGAGGTTGGCGACGGTCCGCCGGACCTTCTCCTCCAGGGTGAGCGACTCGGGCAGACGGGAGCCGGCGCCCGCGTCCTTCCTGCCCCGCACGTACAGCGGGCAGGCGAGGTCGCTGCACAGGTAGACACCCACGGAATTGCCCTGCTGCCCGGCCTTGCCGGCCTTCGCGGCGACCATCAGCGAGACGCCTCCGGTATGGGTGGTCAGACAGATCGAGCACATGCTGCGCCGGGTCTGCCAGGAGGCGGCGCCGGAGGAGCGCAGGGCCAGGGCCACCGGGCGTCCGTCCAGCTCGACGGCCAGGTAGGCCCGGTCAGGCGCCTGGGGGTCCCGCCAGCCGAGAAAGTCCAGGTCGTCCCAGGGCCGGTCGGCCAGGTCGTGGGGGACGGTCAGCCGCTTGGCCTCGCCCTTGGTGCAGTTCACGAAGGCGGCGCGGATCTCCCGCTCGTTCAGGGGTCTCATGAGCGGCAGGCTAATTTGCCTATAGGCTTTAGGCAAATGCATTATGGTTACCGCTGGACAGGAGGAAGGTTATGGCTAGAGCAGGGCTGACCCCGGAACGGCTGACCGTGGCCGGGGCCGAGCTGGCCGACGAGGTCGGCTTCGACCAGGTGACCGTCTCGGCACTCGCCCGGCGGTTCGACGTCAAGGTCGCGAGTCTGTACTCGCACCTGAAGAACTCCCAGGAACTCCGGACCAGGATCGCCCTGTTCGCGCTGGAGGAACTCGCCGACCGGGTCGCCGACGCCCTGGCCGGACGGGCCGGCAAGGACGCCCTGGCCGCCTTCGCGGACGCCTACCGCGACTACGCCCGTGACCACCCGGGCCGCTACGACGCCGCCCGGTTCCGGCTCGATCCCGAGACGGCGGCCGCCAGTGCCGGGGTGCGGCACGCCCAGATGACACGGGCCATCCTGCGCGGCTACGACCTGACAGAACCCGACCAGACCCACGCCGTCCGGATGCTGGGCAGCGTCTTCCACGGCTACGTCAGCCTGGAACTGGCCGGGGGCTTCGAGCACAGCGCCCCGGACGCGCGGGAGTCGTGGGCCTGGATCGTGGACTCCCTGGACACCCTGCTGCGGAGCCGGGCCACCCCCACACACACCTCGACGGGCTGAGGCGATGAACGCCGAACACGACTGGATCACCACACCCGTCACCGTGGACCTGCTGCGCGGCTTCCTCGACGTGGAGACGACCGCGCTCGGCCTGCTGCCGCACCGGCTGCCCACCCGGGCGCGCCGGCAGATCCCGGACGCCCAGCTGACCCTGGCCGAGGCCCAGCCCTCCGGCGTGCGGCTGGCCTTCCGTACCCGGGCCACCACGGTCGAACTGGACACACGGCCCACCAAACGGGTGTACCGAGGGCTGCCGGCCCCGCCGGACGGCGTGTACGACCTGCTGGTCGACGGCCGCCTCACGGCCCAGGCCACGGTGACCGGCGGCAACGTGTACACGATCACCGACATGTTCACCCAGTCCGCCGAGCTGACGGAGGGGCCGGCCGGCACGGCCCGGTTCACCGGCCTGCCCGCCGGTGACAAGAGCGTCGAGATCTGGCTTCCGCACACGGAGGTCACCGAGCTGATCGTGCTGCGCACCGACGCCCCCGTCGAGCGGGCGCCGGACAGCGGGCGCAGGGTGTGGCTGCACCACGGCAGTTCCATCAGCCACGGCTCCAACGCCACGCATCCGACCGCCACCTGGCCCGCCCTGGCGGCCGCCCGGGGCGAAGTGGACCTGGTGAACCTGGGGTTCGGCGGCAGCGCGCTGCTGGACCCGTTCACCGCGCGCGCGATGCGGGACACCCCCGCGGACCTGATCAGCCTGAAGATCGGCATCAACCTCGTCAACGCCGACGCGATGCGCCTGCGCACCTTCACCCCGGCGGTGCACGGCTTCCTCGACACCCTGCGCGAGGGGCACCCGACCACACCGCTGCTGGTCGTGTCCGCCCTCCTGTGCCCGGTCCAGGAGGACACCCCGGGACCGCTCGCGCCCGACTTCGACGGCGGCACCCTGCGGTTCAGGGCGACCGGTGATCCGGCCGAAAGCGCCGCCGGGCGCCTGACGCTCAACGTCATCCGCGCCGAACTCGCCCGGATCGTCGCACAGCGCGCGGCCGACGACCCGCATCTGTACCACCTGGACGGCCGTGACCTGTACGGCGAGCGGGAGTACGCGCAGTTCCCGCTGCCCGACGAGATCCATCCCGATCCGGCGGGGCACCGGCGCATCGCCGAGAACTTCGCACGGCTCGTGTTCGGCACCGGCGGCCCCTTCGCCGCCGGTGACCCGATCGCCGACGCCTCGCGCCCGGCGTCCGGATGCGGGACCTTGGAGTGACGACGAGAGGAGCATCCCGATGCCGAACCACACCTACCGGGTCACCGAGATCGTCGGCACCTCCACCGAGGGCATCGACCAAGCCATCCGCAACGGTGTCGCACGCGCCGGCCAGACCCTGCGCAACCTGGACTGGTTCGAGGTGACGCAGGTCAGGGGCCAGATCGAGAACGGACAGATCGAGCACTACCAGGTGGGCCTGAAGGTGGGCTTCCGCATCGACGACGAGGACTGACGCCTGCCGGACCCCGGCCGCGCGGAGTTCGGGTCCGCCCGGGTGGCTCAGGTCCGCCCCTCCCCCTCCTGGGCCTGCTCCAGCGCGGCCGAGCGGTCGGCCCAGCGGGCCCGCACCACGGTGAACCCGGCCCGTTCGGCGTCGTCGCACACCAGCTCGTCGTCATCGACCAGGACCCGGACCGCACGCCGTTCGGCGAGGCGGCGCAGGATCTCCAGTTTGGTGCGCCGGGCGGGCCTGCGGTCGGCGTCGCGCCGCATGTGCACCCGGCCCTCGGGCAGCCCCTGGGCGGCCAGCCAGTCCAGGGTGTCGCGCCGGCAGCGGTCCGGCCGTCCGGTGAGATAGACGATCTCGCACTCCCGCGCGGTCGCCACGGCCAGCGCGATCCCCTCCGCGAGCGGCGCATCGTGCGGCGCGGCCGCGAAGAACGCGTCCCAGTCCCGGGGGCTGCGCTCCAGGAACCGCTGCCGGTGCGCGGTGTCGGCGAGGGTGTTGTCGATGTCGAACACGGCGATCGGACGCTTGCTGCTCTCGGCCACGCGGCAACCCTAGCCGGGCGCCGGCGGGGCTGGGCGCCGGCGGGAATCCTGGGGCCGTCGCGGTGTTGAACCCTCTGTGAACGCGCTGATCGCCCGGACCCGGTTCTCCGTCCTCGACCGCTCCCGCACCAGGGAGGGGCACACCCCCGGTGCGGCACTGCGGGACACCGTGGCGCTGGCGCGGGAGGTGGAGGCACTCGGATTCCACCGGTTCTGGGTGTCGGAGCACCACGGGGTGCCCGGGGTCGCCGGTTCGGCGCCGACCGTGCTGGCCGCCGCCGTCGCCGCCGCCACCCGCACCGTCCGCGTGGGCACCGGCGGGGTCATGCTGCCCAACCACCGGCCCCTGGTCGTGGCCGAGCAGTTCGGGGTGCTGGAGTCGCTGTTCCCCGGGCGGATCGACATGGGCCTGGGCCGGTCGGTGGGTTTCACCGACGGGGTCCGCAGGGCGCTCGGGCGCGGCAAGGACGACGCCGAGGACTTCGCGGCGCAACTCGGCGAACTGCTCGGCTGGTTCGAGGGCACTTCGCCGACCGGGGTACGGGCCCGCCCGGCCGAGGGGCTGCGGGTGCCGCCGTTCGTACTGGCCATGGGCGAGGGCGCGGAGATCGCGGCCCGCACCGGGCTGCCGATGGTCATCGGCGACCTGCGCAACCGGGAGCGGATGCTCCGGGGCATCGACCACTACCGCGACCGCTTCCGCCCCTCGCCCTGGGCGGCCGAGCCCTACGTCGTGGTCTCCGGGACCGTCGCCGTCGCCGGTACCCCCGAGGCGGCTCGCCGGCTGCTCGTCCCGGAGGCCTGGTCGATGGCGTACTCCCGCACCCACGGCACCTTCCCGCCGCTGCCCCCGGCCGAGGCGGCCGAGGGCAGGGCGATGACCGCGAAGGAGCGCGGCTTCTACGAGTCCGGACTCTCCGGGCATCTGGCCGGCACCGCGGACCAGGTCGCGGACGAGCTGGAGACGGTCCTGAAGGAGACCGCCGCCGACGAGGTCCTGGTCACCACCAGCACGTACGACCGTGCGGCCCTGCTGGACTCGTACCGGCGGCTGGCCCAGATCGTGAACGCCTGATCAGACCTCGGCCGGGTGGTCGGAGCGGATCACGATCTCACCGTCGGCCGCGTCCACCACGGCCCTGTCGCCCGCCGTCAGCTGGCCGGACAGCAGCAGGTCGGCGAGGCGGTCGTCCACCTCGCGCTGGATGGTGCGGCGCAGCGGGCGGGCGCCGAAGTCGGGTTCGTGCCCGAGGTTGGCGAGCAGCCCCGCGGCCGCGTCGGTGACTTCGAGGCCGACCTCCTGGCCGTGCAGGCGGCGCCTGGTGTGTTCCAGCAACAGGTCGACGATCTGGCGCAGTTGGGTGCGGTCAAGGCCGCGGAAGACGATGATCTCGTCGATGCGGTTGAGGAACTCCGGCCGGAAGTGCTGCTGGAGGGCCGGCATCACGGCGTCGCGGACCTTGGTGTAGTCCTCGGTACCGGCGGCCAGGATACGGTCGGCGCCGATGTTCGACGTCATGATGACGACGGTGTTCTTGAAGTTGACGGTACGGCCCTGGGCATCGGTGAGGCGGCCGTCGTCGAGGAGCTGGAGCAGGGTGTTGAAGACGTCCGGGTGCGCCTTCTCCACCTCGTCGAGGAGCAGTACGGCGTACGGCTGCCTGCGCACCGCCTCGGTGAGCTGGCCGGCCTCCTCGTGGCCGACGTACCCGGGCGGGGCGCCGACCAGCCGGGATACCGTGTGGCGTTCCTGGAACTCGCTCATGTCCAGGCGGATCATGCGGGTGTCGTCGCCGAAGAGGGCGGCGGCCAGGGCGCGGGCCAGCTCGGTCTTGCCGACACCGGTCGGGCCCAGGAAGAGGAAGCTGCCCACCGGACGGTTGGGGTCGCTCATACCGGCCCGGGCACGGCGGACCGCGCGGGCGACGGCGGTGATCGCCTCGTCCTGGCCCACGACCCGCTCGTGCAGGTGCTCCTCCAGCTTGATCAGCCGCTCCCGCTCCTCCTCGGTGAGCTGGGCGACCGGGATGCCGGTGGTGCGGGAGACGACCTCGGCGATGTCCTCGGCGGTGACCTTCGGCGCGTGCTCGTCGTCCGTGCCCTCCTGCGCCAGTTCGGCCTCGGTCTCCCTGATCCGGTCGCGGAGGTCCTTGGCGCGCTCGTACTCCTCGTCGGCGACCGCCTGGTCCTTCTCCCGGCTCAGGGCGGCGATCCGGTCCTCGATGTCCCGGGTGTCGGTGGGCGGGGTCTTCGAACGCAGCCGGACCCGGGCGGCGGCCTGGTCCATCAGGTCGATCGCCTTGTCCGGCAGGAAGCGGGAGGTGATGTACCGGTCGGAGAGCTCGGCGGCCGCGACGACCGCCTCGTCGGTGATCCGGACCTGGTGGTGGGCCTCGTAACGGTCGCGCAGTCCGCGCAGGATCTCGATGGTGTCGTCGACGCTGGGCTCACCGACCAGGATGGGCGCGAACCGGCGTTCCAGGGCCGCGTCCTTCTCGATGTGCTTGCGGTACTCGTCGATCGTGGTCGCGCCGATCAGGTGCAACTCGCCCCGGGCGAGCGCGGGCTTGAGGATGTTGCCCGCGTCCAGGGACCCCTCACCACCCCCGCCGGCACCGACCACGGTGTGCAACTCGTCCAGGAACAGCACCAGTTGATCGCTGTGCTCGCGGACCTCGTCGAGGAGCTTCTTCAGCCGCTCCTCGAACTCGCCCCGGTACTTGGTGCCGGCCACCATGCCGGCCAGGTCGAGGGAGACCAGCCGCTTGCCTTCGAGGGTCTTGGGCACGTCGCCGGTGACGATCCGCTGCGCGATGCCCTCGACGATGGCGGTCTTGCCGACACCGGGGTCGCCGATCAGGACGGGGTTGTTCTTGCCGCGCCGGGAGAGCACCTCGATGGTCTGCTCGACCTCGTCGTCCCGCCCGATCACCGGGTCCAGGCGGCCCGCCCGGGCGTCCTCGGTGAGATCACGGCCGTACTCGTCGATCGTCGGCGTGGTGCTGGGCGCCTTCCGCTCCGCCGTGCCCTCGGCCGGCATCCGGGTGGGCTCCCAGCCGCTCTCGGCGAGCGCCCGCCCGGCGGTCGACTCCGGGTTCGCCGCGAGCGCGCGCAGCAGGTGCTCGGGGCCGATGTAGGAGGCGCCCTCGGCGCGGGAGATCTGGTAGGCGTCGAGCAGAGCACGCTTGGCGGCCGGGGTGAGGGTGGTGGGCTCCGTCCTCTCCCCGCCGCCGTGGCCCGCGGTGAGCCGCTCGCGGAGCTGGTCGGGGTCCGCGCCCGACTCGGTGAGCAGCCGCCGGGTGGAGTCGTGGGTGGTGGCGGCGGCCAGCAGTTGTCTGGCGTCCAGCTCCTCGCTGCCCTCGGCGCCGGCGAGCTCGCGGGCCTCGGCCACCAGTTCGCGCGCCCGCTCGGAGAGCAGGCTCCCGATGTCGACGCGCTGCGGGCGGCGGGCCGGGGCGCCCGGTCCGGATCCGCCGAAGAACCGGGACATCAGCTCGTCGAAGTCCTCGAAGGGAGTGCGTCCGAATCCGAAACCGGGAGAAGTCATGGGGCCCGGGCCTTTCTGCGATCAGCTCTGCGGTCGGCGGGATTCCGCATGTTCCAACCTGGCACAGGCGCGCCGGACCCGCACGGGGACGCCCGCCGAGATGCGGACCGGGCCGGGGCCGGTGACGCTGGTGGGGAAGCCTCAAGCAGCGAGGAGGGCTGCCATGTCCATGCTGGACAAGCTCAAGGGGATGCTCAAGGGCCATGAGGACCAGGCCAAACAGGGCGTCGAAAAGGGCGGCGACACGATCGACCAGCGGACCGGGAACAAGTACCAGTCCCAGGTCGACATGGGCCAGCGGAAGGCCGGCGACTACATCGACCAGGAGCGGAACCGGAACGACCCTCCGCGGCCCTGAGACACCGCACGGACTAGACTCGCGGGGTTTGTCCATTCCTGCCCGGCGAGTCGTCCGTACGGAGCCTCCCCCCGATGCACATCCCCCACGATCCCTACGTCCGCGTCCGTGGCGCCCGTGAGCACAACCTCAAGGGCGTCGACGTGGACGTCCCCCGGGACGTGCTGGCCGTCTTCACCGGTGTGTCCGGCTCGGGGAAGTCGTCCCTGGCGTTCGGCACCATCTACGCCGAGGCCCAGCGACGCTACTTCGAGTCGGTCGCCCCGTACGCGCGCCGGCTGATCCACCAGGTGGGGGCGCCGAAGGTCGGTGAGATCAGCGGGCTGCCGCCGGCGGTCTCGCTCCAGCAGCGCCGCTCGGCCCCGACCTCCCGTTCCTCGGTCGGGACGCTCACCAACCTCTCCAACTCCCTGCGCATGCTCTTCTCGCGTGCCGGGGACTATCCGCCCGGCGCGGAGCGGCTCGATTCCGACGCGTTCTCCCCCAACACGGCGGTGGGTGCCTGCCCGGAGTGCCACGGCCTCGGCCGGGTCCACCGGACGACCGAGGAGTCGCTGGTCCCCGACCCGTCGCTGTCCATCCGGGAGGGCGCGATCGCCGCCTGGCCCGGAGCCTGGCAGGGCAAGAACCTGCGGGACGTCCTGGACGCGCTCGGCCACGACGTGGACCGGCCCTGGCGTGAACTGCCCGCCGGGGAACGCGAGTGGATCCTCTTCACGGACGAGCAGCCGGTGGTCACCGTGCACCCCGTCCGGGACGCCGACCGCATCCAACGGCCCTACCAGGGCACGTACATGAGCGCCCGCCGGTACGTCATGAAGACCTTCTCGGACTCCAGGAGCCCGGCGCTGCGGGCGAGGGCGGAGCGGTTCCTGACGAGTGCGCCCTGTCCGGTGTGCGGAGGCAGCAGACTGCGGCCCGAGGCACTCGCCGTGACCTTCGGGGGCCGGACGATCGCCGATCTGGCGGCCGTTCCCCTGACCGAGCTCGCCGGGCTGCTCGACGGCTCCTCGACGGAGACCGCGCGGGTGCTCACCGAGGATCTCACCGCCCGTATCGCCCCGGTCGCCGAACTCGGCCTCGGCTACCTGAGCCTGGACCGGGCGACCCCCACACTCTCCGCGGGCGAACTCCAACGCCTGCGCCTGGCGACGCAGTTGCGCTCCGGGCTCTTCGGTGTCGTCTACGTCCTGGACGAACCGTCGGCCGGTCTGCACCCGGCGGACACGGAGGCGCTGCTGACGGTGCTGGCGCGGCTGAAGCAGGCCGGGAACTCGGTGTTCGTCGTGGAGCACCACCTGGACGTGGTGCGCGGCGCCGACTGGCTGGTGGAGGTGGGCCCGGGCGCCGGCGAGCACGGCGGGCGGGTGCTGCACAGCGGGCCGGTGGCGCAGCTGGCCGGCGTCGCGGAGTCCGCCACCGCCCGCTACCTGTTCGCGGCGGAGCCCGCCCCGGCCCGCCGGCCGCGCGCTGCCGCCGGGTGGCTGCGGGTCGGTCCGGTCACCCGGCACAACCTGCGGGCGGTCACCGCCCGGTTCCCGCTCGGTGTCCTCACCGCCGTCACCGGAGTGTCCGGCTCGGGCAAGTCGACGCTGATCGGCGAGATCACCGAGGAACTGGACGGCGTCGGCCGCCTGGTCTTCGTCGACCAGAAGCCGATCGGCCGTACCCCGCGCTCCAACCTGGCCACCTACACCGGCCTGTTCGACGTCGTACGGAAGGTGTTCGCGGCCACCGACGAAGCGCGGGAGCGCGGCTTCGGCGCGGGGCGGTTCTCCTTCAACGTGGCCGGAGGGCGCTGCGAGACCTGCCAGGGCGAGGGTTTCGTCGGTGTGGAGCTGCTGTTCCTGCCCAGCACCTACGCGCCCTGCCCGGACTGCGGTGGGGCCCGCTACAACCCCGGGACGCTCGAAGTGCCTTACCGGGGGCGGAACATCGCCGAGGTGCTCGACCTGACCGTGGAGAGCGCCGCGGAATTCTTCGCGGACACCCCGGCGGTGGCGCGCAGTCTGGGAACCCTGCTCGACGTGGGGCTCGGCTATCTGCGGCTGGGCCAGCCCGCGACGGAGCTGTCCGGTGGCGAGGCCCAACGGATCAAGCTGGCCAGTGAGTTGCAGCGCGGGCGGCGCGGACACACCCTGTACCTCCTCGACGAGCCGACGACGGGCCTGCATCCGGCCGATGTCGAGGTGCTGATGCGTCAGTTGCACGGACTGGTGGACGCCGGGCACACGGTCGTGGTGGTCGAGCACGACATGGCGGTGGTGGCGGGCGCGGACTGGGTGATCGACCTGGGGCCGGGCGGCGGGGACCGGGGAGGCCGGATCGTCGCGGCGGGCCCGCCGGCCGAGGTCGCGCGGGCCGGGGGCAGTGTCACCGCGCCTTATCTGTCCCGGTCCCTGCCCTGACGCTCCCAGGCGTGGCAGACCCCGCCTCTGCCAGACGCCCGTCTCGGCCGCGACATGCGCAACCGGACGCCCCGAACAGACACGTTCGACCAGCAGCCGCCTGCCGTGAACGGTCAGCCGGGCATTATGGTGGGACACCAAGACCTCCGTGCGGTGAGGACTCGGCACCTCCACCACACCGGAGGTCTTCGCCATGTTCAAGACCCGCCGGTGTCAACAACGCTCGTGATCAATACACCTGGGGCGTCGACTTGCTCAGGCCCCGCTGGGAGGCCGGCCACGGGACGCTCCTGCCTGGGCTCACCAGGGCCGCGTGGGTCCAGGCCGGCTCATGGGTCGCCGGCTGGGCGGCGCGGGCGAGGGCGCGACGGTCCGGGTGGCTGCCGGCCGGTATCAGCGGCCGTATGTCCACCTCGGCCACCAGGCCACGGGTGGACACCACGCGCCACACGGAGGCCAGCAGGGTGTCCTCGCCGACGTAGGCGGGCACGGTGCTCGCCTCGCCCGCCTCCAGCCGGTAGTGCAGCCGCACCGGCTGCACGGGGGCGCCGGCGTCCAGGGCTGCCTGGAACACGGCCCGGCGGAACCGGCCCTGGGCCCGGCCGCACCAGGTGCTGCCCTCGGGGAAGGCGACCACCGCGGCGCCCTCCCGCAGCGCGCCGGCGATCCGGCCGACCGTGTCCGGCAGCGCGCGCAGCCGGTCCCGGTCGATGAACAGCGCCCCGGCGCCGGCCACCAGCGCGCCGGCCACCGGCCAGTCGCGGATCTCCTTCTTGGCGACCATCCGAGCGGGCCGTACGGCGGCGAGCAGCGGGATGTCCATCCAGGAGATGTGGTTGGCGACGAGGAGCACCCCGCCGGTGGCCGGGGCACGGCCGGTGGTCCGGATCCGGACCCCGGCGGCCAGGACGACCAGGCGGGAGAACCGCCGCACCCACGAGGTGGGGATCCGCCCGCCGAGCGGGAGCAGCACGACGGCGACGACGATCAGGGCCAGGACCGCGGTGAACCGCAGCACGGCGCGCGGCAGGGCCGCGAGGGACCTCGCGGACTCCACGCAGGCGCCGGGGGTGCACGGCGCGCTGGGCAGCCAGACGCTCATCAGGCCGGGACGAGCGAGAGGAAGTGCCGCAGATAGCGCGCGTTGACCCGGCGCATCGACAGCAGGACGTACATGTCGGCGACCCCGAAGTCGGGGTCGTGCGCGGGCTCGCCGCACACCCAGGCGCCGAGCCGCAGATAGCCGCGGAGCAGCGCGGGCAGTTCGGCGCGGCCCTCCGGGGCCGGGCCCTCGGGCACCCAGGGGCGCAGCGGTCGTACCCGCAGCTCCTCCGGGGCCAGGTGCTTGGCCTGCACCCGCTCCCAGGTGGCGGCCGCGAGGGCGCCGCCGTCGGCGAGCGGGACGGAGCAGCAGCCGGCCAGCCACTCGTGGCCGCGGTCCACCATGTACCGGGCTATGCCGGCCCAGATGAGGCCGATCACGGCGCCGTCGCGGTGGGCGGGGTGCACGCAGGAGCGGCCGACCTCGACCAGGTTGGGGCGGATGCCGGCGAGCGGGCCGAGGTCGAACTCGCCCTCGGAGTAGAGACGGCCGGCGACGGCGGCGCGCTCGGGCGGCAGCAGTCGGTAGGTGCCGACGACCTCGCCGGTCAGGGCTTCCCGGATCAGGAGGTGGTCGCAGAACGCGTCGAAGGCGTCCACGTCCAGACCCGGTTCCGGCCCGTCGAGCCGGGCGCCCATCTCTCCGGCGAACACCTGGTAGCGCAGTCGCTGCGCGGCGCGGACGTCGTCCTCGTCGCGGGCGAGCTGTACCAGATAGCCGGAGTCCCCGGTCGGGGCGGCGAGAGCAGGGGGTGAGGCGGGCATGGCGGGCATGGAGGTCTCCTGCGCCGAGCGGTAGCTGAGGAAATCTGCACCTGCTTTCTTCCTTGGCAGGCTGGACTCGGCGTGACGTGCGCGGGACCCGTGGATGTGCGGCTGCTGAATGCCGGGATTCGGGGGGTGACTCACCCCCGCGCGTGTCCTGATGGACGCGCTGAGGCAACGCTACCGTGACCCGGACGGGCCGTTGCGCGCCCTTGGCACCACGGTCGGTGAACGCCGAAACGGGGCCGGGGAGCACCGGCCCCGGCCCCGCTCGTCCGCGCTTGTCGGCGAACGTTCATCTACGCGCCTCCTGCGGCGCTACCGCTTCCCGGCCTTCCGGGTGGCCCGCAGCCACTCCTTGTTCATACTGGTGATGGACATGAGCGGAATGCCCTTCGGGCAGGCGGTCGCGCATTCTCCCGTCAGCGTGCAGCCGCCGAAGCCCTCGTCGTCCATCTGCGCCACCATGTCCAGCACCCGTGTCTCCCGCTCGGGTGCCCCCTGCGGCAGCACGTTCAGGTGGTTGATCTTGGCCGAGGTGAACAGCATCGCGGCCCCGTTCGGGCAGGCCGCCACGCAGGCCCCGCATCCGATGCACTCCGCGTGCTCGAAGGCGAAGTCGGCGTCGGCCTTCGGGACCGCGGTGGCGTGCGCCTCCGGCGCGGCGCCGGTCGGCGCGGTGATGTAGCCGCCGGCCTGGATGATCCGGTCGAACGCCGACCGGTCCACCACCAGGTCCTTGATCACCGGGAAGGCGGAGGCCCGCCACGGCTCGATGTCGATCGTGTCGCCGTCCTTGAAGGACCGCATGTGCAGCTGACAGGTGGTGGTGCGCTCCGGGCCGTGCGCGTCCCCGTTGATCACCAGGGAACAGGCGCCGCAGATCCCCTCACGGCAGTCGTGGTCGAAGGCGACCGGGTCCTCACCGCGCAGGATGAGTTCCTCGTTGAGGGTGTCGAGCATCTCCAGGAAGGACATGTCCGACGAGATGCCGTCCACCTCGTAGGTGGACATCGCGCCGTCGGCGTCGGCGTTCTTCTGCCGCCAGACGCGCAGGGTGAGCCTCATGCGTAGCTCCGCTGGGTGGGGTGGACGTACTCGAAGACCAGGTCTTCCCTGTGCAGCACGGGGGCGTCCCCGGTGCCGGTGAACTCCCAGGCGGCCGCGTAGGAGAACTCGTCGTCCCGGCGGGCGGCCTCGCCGTCCGGGGTCTGGGACTCCTCCCGGAAGTGGCCGCCGCAGGACTCGGCGCGGTGCAACGCGTCGAGGCACATCAGCTCGGCCAGCTCCAGGTAGTCGACGATGCGGTTGGCCTTCTCCAGGGACTGGTTGAACTCCTCGCCGGTTCCCGGCACCTTGATCCGGCGCCAGAACTCCTCCCGGATCTGCGGGATGCGCTCCAGCGCCTTGCGCAGTCCCGCGTCGGTGCGGGCCATGCCGCAGAACTCCCACATCAGTTCGCCGAGTTCACGGTGGAAGGAGTCCGGGGTGCGGTCACCGTCGACGGACAGCAGCAGGTTCAGCCGGTCCTCGGTCTCGGCGAGCACCTCCTGGACGACGGGGTGGCCGTCGGTCACCGCCTCCTGGTGGGGGTTGCGGGCCAGGTAGTCGTTGATGGTGGCCGGCAGGACGAAGTAGCCGTCGGCCAGGCCCTGCATCAGCGCGCTCGCGCCGAGCCGGTTCGCCCCGTGGTCGGAGAAGTTGGCCTCACCGACCGCGAACAGCCCGGGCACGGTGGTCTGGAGGTCGTAGTCGACCCACAGCCCGCCCATCGTGTAGTGCACGGCCGGGTAGATCCGCATCGGCACCTGGTACGGGTCCTCGTCGGTGATCCGCTGGTACATGTCGAAGAGGTTGCCGTACCTGGCCTCGACGGCCCCCCGCCCCATCCGCGCGATGGCGTCGGCGAAGTCGAGGTAGACGCCCTGCCCGCCGGGGCCGACGCCGCGTCCCTCGTCGCAGACGTTCTTCGCGGCGCGGGAGGCGATGTCGCGCGGGACCAGGTTGCCGAAGGACGGGTAGATGCGCTCCAGGTAGTAGTCGCGCTCGTCCTCGGGGATCTGGTGCGCGGGCCGGGTGTCGCCCTTGGCCTTGGGCACCCAGATGCGGCCGTCGTTGCGCAGCGACTCGCTCATCAGGGTGAGCTTGGACTGGTGGTCGCCGGTGCGCGGGATGCAGGTGGGGTGGATCTGGGTGAAGCACGGGTTGGCGAAGTACGCGCCGCGCCGGTGCGCCCGCCAGACGGCGGTGGCGTTGGAGTTCATGGCGTTCGTCGACAGGTAGAAGACGTTGCCGTAGCCGCCGCTCGCCAGGACGACGGCGTCCGCGAAGTAGGTGTCGATCTTCCCGGTGATCAGGTCGCGCGCCACGATCCCGCGGGCCCGTCCGTCGACCACGATGACGTCGAGCATCTCGGTCCGCGGGTGCATCTCCACGTTGCCGGCGGCGATCTGCCGGCTCAGCGCCTGGTAGGCGCCGAGGAGCAGCTGCTGGCCCGTCTGCCCGCGGGCGTAGAAGGTGCGGGAGACCTGGACGCCGCCGAAGGACCGGGTGTCGAGCAGGCCGCCGTACTCCCGTGCGAACGGTACGCCCTGCGCCACGCACTGGTCGATGATCTCGACGGAGATCTGCGCGAGGCGGTGGACGTTGGACTCCCGGGCCCGGAAGTCGCCGCCCTTGACGGTGTCGTAGAACAGCCGGTGGACGGAGTCGCCGTCGTTGCGGTAGTTCTTCGCCGCGTTGATCCCGCCCTGCGCGGCGATGGAGTGGGCGCGGCGCGGGGAGTCCTGGTAGCAGAACTGCACGACGTGGTAGCCCTGTTCGGCGAGCGTGGCGCCGGCGGAACCGCCCGCGAGACCGGTGCCGACGACGATCACGGTGTGCTTGCGCCGGTTGGCGGGGTTGACCAGCTTGGCCTCGAAACGGCGCTTGTCCCAGCGCTCGTGGACCGGTCCGGAGGGTGCCTTGCCGTCGGTGACGGGCTCGCCGGTGGTGTAGTTCACGTAGTCGGTCATGTTCAGCTCACCACTCCGGTCATGACTCCCACGGGTACGGCGATGAAGCCGGCCGTGAGCAGCAGTGCGAGGACGTCGGCCGTGGCCTTGAGGAAGCGGTCGCGGGTGCGGCTGCCGACGCCGAGGGTCTGGGCGGCGCTCCAGAAGCCGTGCCGGACGTGCAGCCCGAGCGCGAGCATCGCGACGATGTAGATGACGTTGCCGTACCAGGTGGAGAAGGTGTCCACGACGTTCTGGTACGGGTGGCCCTCCTGGAAGCCGCCGGAGTGCACGGTGCCGGTGGTCAGGTCCAGGATGTGCCAGACGATGAACAGGGCGAGGATGATCCCGCCCCAGCGCATGGTGCGGGTGGCGTAGGTGGCCCGGGGCTTGCCGTGCACGTACTTGGTGGGGCGCGCCCTGATGTCCCGGCGGCTGAGCTGGTACGCGGACGTGGCGTGGGCGACCACGGCGACGACCAGGGCGACCCGGATGAGCCAGAGCGTCCACTCGTAGTGCATGAAGGGTTCGCCCACGGTGCGCAGCCAGTGGGCGTAGTGGTTGAACTCGCCCGCGCCGAAGAAGATCTTCAGGTTCCCGATCACGTGCGCGACCAGGTACAGCAGCATGACCACGCCGCTGACGGCCATCACGGTCTTCTTGCCGACGGAGCTGTCCCACATCGTGCGTGCCATGGACGGCCGTCGGTCCGTCCGCGTTGCCAGAGCCATGGCGACGACGGTAGGGCCGGACCAGCCGATCGGTCCAAGACATGGTCCACCTTGATTCCATAGCCTGGAGCTATCGTTTCACCATGCAGTTCCAACAGCTTCAGTACTTCGTCGCCGTGGCGGAGACCCGGCACTTCACCCGGGCCGCCGAGCTGGTCCATGTCGCGCAGCCCTCGCTGTCCCAGCAGATCAAGGCGCTGGAGCGGGAGCTGGGGGCGGACCTGTTCCTGCGGGCCCGGGGCAACATCACGCTCACCGACGCGGGTGAGGCGCTGCTGCCGCTGGCCCGGCGGATCCTCGCGGACGCGGACACCGCCCGGCACGAGGTGCAGGAGCTCGTGCAGCTGCGCAGCGGGCGGGTACGGCTCGGGGCGACCCCGAGTCTGTGCACCGGGCTGGTGCCGGACGTGCTGCGGGCCTTCCATGACCGCTACCCCGGCATCCAGCTGCTGGTCGAGGAGAGCGGCTCCCACGACCTGGTACGGGAGCTGGCGCGCGGGGCGCTGGACCTGGCGCTGATCGTGCTGCCGCTGCCGCCGGCCTCACCCGCGCTGACCACGGTGGAGCTGCTGCGGGAGGACCTGGTGGTGGTGTCCTCACCGGAGGCGAGGGCCCCCGGGCGGGGGCGGGGCGGGGTACAGGTCTCCGACCTGGAGGGGGAACGCATGGTGATGTTCCGGCACGGGTACGACCTGCGGGAACTGACCGTCGCGGCCTGCCGCTCCGCCGGGTTCGAGCCGAGCTTCGCCGTGGAGGGCGGCGAGATGGACGCGGTGCTGGGATTCGTGCGGGCCGGGCTGGGGGTGGCCGTGGTCCCTCGGATGGTCGCCGCTCGGTCGGGACGGGGGCTGCGGGTGACTCCGTTGGCCCGGCCGGGGCTGCACCGGACCATCGCCCTGGCTCACCGCAGTGACGTGGCCCCGCCGCGGGCCGCGCGGGAGCTGCAGAGGATGCTCCTGGAGAGGTGAACGCACCCGCGCCGTCGTGGCAGATCGCTGTGAGGGGCGCCGGGGTACCCCCGGCGCCCCTCACGGCATCGCGGCCCCGGCCGTCGAAAGCTCAGCCCGTCGCGTCCACCAGGGCCAGGTCGTGCAGCCGCTCCGGGGGGCCCGGGCGGGCGTAGTACCAGCCCTGGGCCGTGTCGCAGCCCAGTATCCGCAGCTGCTCGGCCTGGGCGCCCGTCTCCACGCCCTCCACCGTGACCGCGAGGTCCAGGCTGTGGGCCAGGGAGACGATGCCCTCCACGATCTTGAGGTCGACCGGGTCCGCCGGGAACTGCTGCATGCTCTGGGTGAAGGAGCGGTCCAGCTTGAGGATGCTCACCGGCAGACGGCGGAGGTTGGCGAGGTTGGAGTAGCCCGTGCCGAAGTCGTCCAGGGCGATGTCGACGCCCATCTCGGCGAGCCGGCGCAGGGGTTTGAGGAGATCGTCGTCGGCGCCGATCAGGGCCGACTCGGTGACCTCCAGGCAGAGGGCGTCGGCGGCCACGCCCGCACGCTCCAGGATGTCCACCGTGTCCTGGACCAGTCCGGGGTGGGTGAGCTGGCACGGCGACAGGTTGACGTTGATCCGCAGCGGGCCGGCGCCGTCGTGCTCGCCGTAGCGCTCCCGCCATTCGCGGGCCTGCCGGACCGACTCCTCCAGGACCCAGCGGCCCAACGGCACGATCAGGCCGGTGTGTTCGGCGAGCGGGATGAACCGGTCCGGGCCGAGGACGCCGTGCTGCGGATGCAGCCAGCGCACCAGCGCCTCGGCGCCGCGCACGCTGCCGTCGCCCAGATGCACCAGCGGCTGGTACTCGATGAAGAACTCACCCCGGTCCAGGGCGGCCGGGAGCGCGGTGGTCAGGCCGTGCCGGGTGATGGCGCGGGCGTCGGCCTCCGGATCGGCCAGCTCGAAGCGGTTGCCGCCCGCCGACTTGGCCCGGTACATCGTGATGTCGGCGCTGCGCAGCACCTCGGCCGGGGTGCGCTCGCCCGCCGGGCCCTCCACGATGCCGATCGAGCCGCGGACCATGAGTTCGCGGCCGTCGATGCTGATCGGGGTGACGAGGGCGTTCATGATGCGGTCGGCGAGGTCGTCGACCTCGCGCTGGGTGGCCGGTCCGGTGGTCAGCGCCACGAACTCGTCGCCACCGAGCCGGGCGACCATCTCGCCGGGTGCGGTCGCGCAGGACTGCAGCCGGTCGGCGACCTCCACCAGCAGCCGGTCGCCCGCCGAGTGGCCCAGGCTGTCGTTGATGGTCTTGAAGCCGTCCAGGTCGAGGTAGCACAGCCCGAAGCGCTGGCCCTCACCGGCGGCCAGGGCCTTCTCCAGGCGCTCGAAGAACAGCGTGCGGTTGGGCAGGCCGGTGAGCGCGTCGTGGGTGGCCTCGTAGCGCAGCCGCAGGTTGAGCAGCCGGCGCTCGGTGGTGTCCTCCATGAGGGCCAGCTGGTACTGCGGTTCGCCGTCCGCGTCCCGGAGCAGGGAGACCGTCAGGTTGGTCCACAGGACCGTGCCGTCGGAGCGGTTGAACGCCTTCTCGACGTGGTAGTGCTCGCGGTCGCCCCGGACCAGTTCCTCGTAGAGCCGCCAGGTCTGGGGCGCGTCCTCGGGATGCGCCCACTCCATGACCTTGCGGCCGCGCAGTGTCTGTTCGGAGCCGCCGAACATGCGCAGCAGCGCGCCGTTGACCTGGAGGACGTTGCCCTCCAGGTCGGCGATGCAGATTCCTATCGCCGCGCCCTCGAAGACGGCCCGGAAGCGCGCCTCGCTGGCGTGCAGCGCCTGCGCGACCACGCCCTGGGCCCGCAACGCGGCCTGCGCGATGGCCTCCTGCTCGGCGAGCGTGCGCTCGCGCAGCGCCTGGGCGAACCCCGCGGCCATCGCGTGCTGGATCCGCGAGGAACGCATCCGCAGTTCGTCCTGGGGGCCGTCCCCGCCGCAGTACAGGGCGAGGTAGGCGTCGACGCAGTCGAGGGTGCGGGTGAGCGCCTCGGGGTCGGTGCAGTGCGCGTCGATCAGCGCCGCCCCCACCTGCCGGGCCTCCCCGGCCTCGAAGCCGTGCGCCAGCAGCACCTCGCTCAACCTGCGGGCCAGCGGCAGGAGTTGCTCCTCGAACTCGGGCCGGGTCAGGGACGTCGAGGTGACCGGGAAGACCGCCCGGCTCCAGATCGTCGCGAACCGGCGCAGTCTGTCCTCCGGGCCGTCCGGCTCCGCGCTCACGCCGTGATCCCCACGCCGGCGAATCCGGCGAAGGCATACGGATCCTCGTCCTCCGGCGCCGAATCCGGCCGCCAGTGCGGCATCGGCACCAGTCCGGGTTCCACCATGTCGTACCCCTCGAAGAACCTGGCGATCTCGTCGCGCGAGCGCATGATGAGCGGGTTGCGGATGTCCTTGTACACGTCCACCGCGCTCTCGGCCCGCTCGGGTGGCAGCGGGATTCCCTCGTACGAGGCATGCGTGAGGATCAGCAGGCTGCCGGGCGCGAGTGCCTCACGCAGCTGTGCCACTGTCCCGTACGGGTCGTCCGCGTCTTCCACGAAGTGCAGTATGGCAACGAGGAGCAGTGCCACTGGCCGATTCAGGTCGACAAGACGCTCCACCTGAGGGCTCGACAGGATCTCCTGGGGCTTGCGGAGGTCCGCGGCGACCACGTCCGCCTTCTCGTTGCCCACGAGTACGGCCTGGCTGTGGGCCACGGCCACCGGGTCGTGGTCGACGTACACCACCTGCGCGCCGGGGTGCGCCGCCTGCGCCACCTCGTGGACGTTGCCGAAGGTCGGAATGCCGGAGCCGATGTCCAGGAACTGCTCGATGCCGGCGCCCACCGCGAAGCGCACGGCGCGCCGCATGAAGGCACGGTTGGCCTGCATGATCTTCGGCAGACCCGGAAGGTACGTCATCGCCTTGCGGGCCGCTTCCCGGTCGACCTCGAAATTGTGCGAACCACCCAGGTAGTAGTCGTAGATACGCGAAACACTCGGCACCGAGATGTCGATGCTCCGCGGGGCCCAGGCGGGACGCTCCATGTATCTCTCCAAGGCTGAGGCGATCCGGTGTTCGAGCAGAGGCTACTGATCGCCCGCGAACTGGGCGAGCAGAACCGGAAATTGACCGTCCGTTCCCGGTCATCACCTGGGAATTCAGCGTGCGCTTTGGGGGTGTTCGGGCATTCCGCCGGAAGCGGGTGCGATGCACACCACATCCAGGCGTCCCGCACGGCTCACGCACAGGAGAGGCAGAGCACAGGAGCCCGCCCCCTCCGTGCGGTGCGGAGGGGGCGGGCGGTCGTGCGCCGTCGTGCCGTCGTCCGGGACTCTCGCCGGCCTCTGCCCTCCCTTCCGCGGTGCGCGAACGTGGACCTGGGCGGGGGCGATCAACCCTGGGGAGGTGATCCCCTACTTGCCGGGCGCGCCGACCAGCTTTCCTTCGGGCGAGACGGCGTACCACGTGCCGCCGACGCCCTGACCATTGGTGTCCCCGGCCTTCGAGTCGCCGGAGAAGGTGTAGATGGGCCAGCAGTCGACCGTCATCTGCTTCTGGCCGTTGTCGGACCGGGCGAAGCCCATCAGGCCCTTCTTCTCGATGCCCTTGGTGTCGTTGGTGGCGACCTCCGCGACGGCCGGCCACTTGGCCAGGCAGTCACCGGTGCAGTTCGAGACGGACTTGGGCCACGCCTTGTCCTTGATGAAGCGGTAGACCGTCATACCGTTCTTGTCGACGATGATGTCACCGAGCTTGGCGTCCTTGCGGACGGAAAGACCGGGCAGGTCCGCCAGGGTGGCCTTCTTGCCGTCGGGGGCCGTCGCGAACCACTTGCCGCCCACACCCTGGCCGTTCACGTCACCGGCGTTGACGTCCTTGGCGTAGCGGTACATCGGCCAGCCGCCCACGGTCAGCTGCTTGGTGCCGTCGGTGCGGGTGACCTCGCCGAGCAGCGCCTTGTCGATGCCCTCACCGGCCGAGGCGTCATCCGCGGGCACCGGCGGCCAGGTGGTGGCGCAGTCACCGTCGCAGTTCGACTTGGGGGGGTTGGCGGTGTCGGCGTCGAACCGGTAGAGGGTGAGACCGCTGCCGTCGGTCAGCACCTTGCCCAGATCGGGGTTGCTGGCAACGCTCACCTTGCCCGCGGGAGCGACCACGGCCGGAGAGCCGGAAGCCTGGCTGCCGTCCGCGCCGTAACCGTTGCCGGCGCCGGTGGAGGGGCTGGTCACACTGCCCACGTTGCCGACGCCGGCCGGGGCCGTGGCACCGACGTTCTGGGCCGCCGAGGACGGAGTGGTCACATTGTCCTGGCCGCATCCCGTCGTCAAAGCCAGCACGCCTGCGGCCGTGGCCACCAAAGAGGCGCTCCTCCAGGAGGTCTTCATCTTCAACTCCCCATAATCGCCTGGATATTGCAGCGCCTGTGCGCCGCCGCACGACACCAGGTACGGATGCCGGGGGCCGAAGTGTTCAACGGCCGCACAAATTTCTTCCCGGACACGGCGTCCTCGGCGCACGTCCCGCACGGACGTGCGCTTCGAGCCAAGTGACGGACCGTACGATTCAAACCGGTTTACGCCACCTGTCCCCCGTTCGGGCCAATCCCTCCCCACTCGGGCGTGCGACGGCACGCGACGCCTCATGATCTCGGTCGTGCATGCACCCGAAGCGACCCGACTCGCCCCCGTCCCGAAGGTGTTGGCCCTGCTGACGCTGACCTGGACCCTGGTGGGCTGCCCGGTCGGCACGGCGTCGGCCGACGCCTGCGCCTATGCCTCCACGGGCCCCGACGGCACGTGGGCGGTTGCCGTCGCCGGCGACTCCTGGCCGACTCCCCCACTCTGCCCGCCTCCCGAACCGCCACCGCCCTGCCCCACACCCACGCCCACGCCCACGCCCACGCCATCACCGCCTCCGCCCCCGAAACCGACCCCCACGCCCAAGCCCACTCCGAAGCCCACGCCCACACCGAAACCCGCCCCGAAGCCACCGCCCCCCGCGCCGCCGGCCCCGGCGGCGGCCTCGAGGCCCACGCCCGCCCCGCCACCGGCTCCCCGGCCCGAGCCGAGGCCGACGCCCACCCCGACCCCGCCGCCCAAGCCCACCCCGCGGCCCTCGCCGACCCCGGTGAGCTATCCGCCGTACCACATCCAGTCGACCGGAACGACGGCCCCGAACCGCACTTCTCCGGTCACCTACGTCCTGCTCATCGCCGTACCCGCCATCGTCGCCATCGCCGCGTTCCGCGCGCGCTGACGGCCGGCCCGCTGATTTCTGGAGGCTTCCGTTGCCGGATTGGCTTGTTCTCGTCCTCGCGATGCTCGCGGCCTGTGCCGTGGTGGTCGTCATCACCCTCGTACGGCACAAGAGGGCGGCCGATGACGAGGATCCCTCCGAGACCCCGGACGTCATCGAGTACATGACCATGTGGATCGGCGTCATCTACGCCATCGTCCTCGGTCTGGCGGTGGCCGGGGTGTGGGAGGCCCGCAGCGCCGCCCAGGACCACGTCCAGGCGGAGGCCCAGGCACTGCACGAGATCTATGAACGGGTACGGGTGTACCCGCCCGACGCCCGCGACCGGATCCGGGCGGACGTCGAGGCCTACGCCCAGCAGGTCGCCGACAGGGAGTGGAAGGAGATGGCCGACCACGGCCGTCTCACCCCGCGCGGTGCGGACCTGCTCGCGCGCATCCGTCAGGACGTCACCGACTACCAGCCGAAGACCGACTTCCAGGCGCAGGCCTACCAGCCGCTGGTGGACCAGGTCGCCGCTCTCGACCAGTCGCGCAGTGCCCGGGCCGACTCGACCGGGGCGACCATGCCGAGCGTGGTGTGGTTCGGGCTGCTGACCGGAGCCGTGGTCACCGTCGGCATGGTCTTCGCCCTGCAGATCAGGCGCACCCGCCGCGAACTGATCCTGGCGGGGCTGTTCTCCGCGACCATCGCCTTCATGCTCTTCCTGATCTGGGACTTCGACGAACCGTACAGCCGGGGCATCACCGCGACCGCGCAGCCCTTCCTGAACCTCTTCCCGCACCTCAGGGGTTGAGGGGACCCGGACTCCGGAGGCCCGGGCAGGACATCCGCGACGCGCCACGCCGCGGGTGTCCCCAGGACGGCCCACCGGCATCCCCCGTTCGCACTACTGCGTTCGCGCGCGTGTACGGACCTTCCTAGCGTTCCGAGTAGCGAGGTGCGTGTCCGGCACGAGCGGAACAGGTCCGCGGACAGCTCCTCGGGGACCGGAGGAACCAGCATGCACGCAATACGCCTCGCTTCGGCCGCGCTGCTCGGCATCGGGGCCCTCGTCCTGGGCGCGCCGGCCGCCCTCACGGACGACAAGGCCGACGGGGGCGGTGACAGCGGGCGGCAGGCCTCCTTCGGCGTCCACGTGACGCCGTCCACCGTCTCGGCCGGCGGCCGGGTCAGTCTGCGGCTGGACCGCGGCGAGAGGTGCCGGGGCGCCGCGACGATCACTTCGGACGTGTTCGACACGGTCCGGATCCCGGAGGGACGGGACACGGTGGCGGCCACGGTGGACCGGGACGCCCGCTCACGGACGTCGTACCGGGTGACGGTCGACTGCGACGGGAGGACGGGGTCGGCCGAACTCAGCATCGCGGGCAGCCAGTCGGCGGGAGATGGCCACAGCGGCACGGACGGCCAGTCCGGCGACCACACCGGGGACCGGTCGGACGAGCAGCCCGACGGCGGCGCCGACAGCGGTGTCGACGGGCGTACGGAACTCAACCCGCAGCCCCTCCCGCCCGACCGGGGCGTACGGGCCGGTGCGGGCGGCAGCGTCGACGGGTTCGATCTCCAGGAGATCGGCCTCGGCGCCGCGCTCGTCATGGGCTCGGTCGGCACCGCGTACCGCATCGCGCGCCGACGGGCCGGCGAGACCGGTGACTGATCGCCTCCCGGCCCGCCGCCCGAGCGAGCGGGTCTTCGCCCCGCTCCCGCGCGGGGGCCGGGGCGAAGACGGCCCGCACCGGTCAGAACCGCTTCTCGTGCCGACGGCGCAGCCAGAACCCGCAGCCGGCCAGCACGGCCGCACCCACCAGCCCCCCGCCGATCGCCATGTCGGCCGGGGTGGCGCCGCTGGAGACACTGCCACCGAGGCCGCCCCTGACCCCGCCGAGCACATAGAACGCGTTCTGCCGGGTCAGGGTCCGCCCCCCGTTGCAGCGGACGGTCAGGTCGTACGGGCCCGGGCGGGCATCCCGTTCGATGGTGGCGACACCGCGCGCCATGTCCCCGCCGAAAGGGAACAGCGACGTCGTCCGGAAGGCGCGGGAGCTCATGGAGCCGCTGCGGCAGCCGTTCACGGTGACGGTGAGGCGGGCGCCGCTCATGATCGCCCTGGGCTGGGCGACGATGTCGCGCACCCCTTCTCCTCCCCCGCAGTCGAAGCCGCCGTCGAACCGCCCCTCGTCCCCTCGGCCTCCGCCACCGCCTCCGCCGCCACCACCTCCGCCACCGCCGAACCCGTCGTCGCCCCGTCCGTCGAACCCGTCGCCGCCCCGGCCGCCGGAGTCATTGCCGCCCCAGCCGCCGGAGCCATTACCGCCCGAGCCGCCGGAGCCATTGCCACCCCGCCCGCCGAAGCCCTCGCAGCCCCGCCCCCCGAAGTTGCCCCGTCCGAACCCGCCTCCGCCGAAGCCGTACCCGGGAACGACGACTCCGGGGATCGCCGCGATACCGGGGACGGCCCCCACCCCGACTCCTGGGGCGACACCGACGCCGGGCGCGACGCCGACGCCCGCCCCGGGGGCGACACCGGCCCCGGGGGCGACGCCCGTCCCACCGACGACCGGGGCCTGGGTGTTGGGCGGGCCGCCGGGATTGCCCAGGCCGTCGGCGACGGCCACGGGGGCGGCGGCGCCGAGAACGGCGACCACGGTGCACGCGGCCGCCAGCGCACGTGAGTTTCGCATCTCTTCCTCCGCGGAAGGCGCCCCGGGAACCGTCCCCGGTAGATCGGCGAGAAAGCACCTCCCGCATAGACCCTCAGATGCCTTGAACACGCCCGCATGTCGAGAATGGTCCGTCCTGGTGAGAAGACACGCCGAGCGAAAAGCACACAATCGGATATTGCCGCAGGTCACAGACCGTCAGAAAAATCCTGGGAACGGCAACTCGGATGGCGCACCGGAATGCGCGCGGGCCACCCGTTCGCCCGTTGCCCCGTCGCCGCACGCGCGTGCGGGACTTAGCGTTTTCCCATGCGCGCTGCGGACCTGCGCGCTACGGATTTCGCGGCGGCCGCGTCGAGAGGGGATGGCGAATGTCTGCGTCCGAACTTTCCGAGCTGGCCGAAGAGGAGGAGCGGCGGCGCAAGCGTGCCCCCTGGGGGGTGATAGCGCTCGTTCTGCTGACCGGCCTGGCGCTCATCCGCAATGGTTCCGGGGAGTTCGACGTCGGTCCGCCGCAGCCGGCCTCGGCCGCCGCCCCGGACACCCGTAGCACGGTCCCGGACACCTTCGCCACCGCGCCCGCCTCGCTGCCGTATTCGGCGGCGAACAGGATCAGGATCCCCGCGATCCGTGTCGACGCTCCTGTGATGCCGGTGGGCCTGGACGCGGACGGCTGGGTCGCCGCGCCCCCGCCGGACGACCCGAATCTCGCCGGCTGGTTCACCGGGGGTGTCTCGCCCGGTGAGAAGGGCACGTCCGTGATCGTCGGCCATGTCGACAACACGAAGGGACCGGCGGTGTTCTACGGTCTCGGTTCGCTGAAGAAGGGCAACCGGATCGAGGTCGACCGCACCGACGGGAAGACCGCGGTGTTCGAGATCTACGGCATCGAGGTCTTCGCGAAGGCCGACTTCCCGGGCGACCGGGTCTACGGCTCCAAGGGCACACCGGAGTTGCGGGTCATCACCTGCGGCGGCGGTTTCTCGAAGCAGAACGGTTACGACGGGAACGTGGTGGTCTTCGCCCGCCTGGTCGAGGCCCGCTGACCCGGACCCGGCCGGGCGGCCCGGATCCGGTTCAGGTGCGGCGGCGCGGCGCCGTCAGGTGGTAGCCGTTGTCCAGCAGGTAGGGCAGGTACTCCCGCAGGGCCTGGACGCTCTGTGAGCGGTCGCCCCCGGCGTCGTGGGACAGCACCACGACGCCGGGGCCGGCGCCCTTCTCGATCGTGTCGACGATGGTGCGAGTGCCCGGGGTGGTCCAGTCGGTGCTGTCGACGGTCCAGGCCATGGGCTCCATGCCCATCTGGGCGCCGAGTTGGAAGGCCGCGCGGTTCCAGGCGCCGTAGGGGGCGCGGAACCACTGGGGGCGTTCGCCGTAGGTGTCCTCGATGGCGTCGCTGGTGCTCTCCATCTCGTCGCGGATCTCACGGCGGGTCAGGGTGGTCAGCAGCGGATGCGTCCACGTGTGGTTGCCCACGACATGGCCCTCGGTGGCCATCCGTGCCACCAGCTCCCGGTTCTCGACGATGCACTCCCCGCACAGGAAGAACGTCGCGTGCACGTCGTACTTGGCGAGGGTGTCCAGGATGTGCGGGGTGTAGGCCGGGTTGGGTCCGTCGTCGAAGGTGAGCATCATGCGCCGGCCGCTTCCCGGGATCCGCAGGATGGGTTGCCTGCGGACCTTGAGCTTGCGCGGCGCGGTGGGCGGCGGGCCGTATCCGGTGAGCGGCTGGAGCCGGAAGGCGGAGGACTTGAGCGCCTGCCGGGCCGGTGGTCCGGCGGCCGGGGCGACGGTGCCCGCCGTCTCCTCGCCGTCGCTCGCCAGCACGATCCCCGCGGTGCCCGCGGCACCCAGAGTGGCCGCGCCGGCGAGCAGAAGCCGGCGACGGGTGAACATCTGATCCTTCTGCATGACTCATCAGTCGCCCGGCCGGGCTTGGGCGCACCACTTAGACACCGGTGCGGCGGCACGAAAACACCCGCACGGACCAGCGCGCGGAGCTTTCGGAAAGAGATGGTCAAGTGCCCCTGGCCGGACGACTGTCGGGGAACTTGGGGCTCAGCGGCGGCGCACCAGCGGGAAGGGGAGCGTCTCCCGGATGGTCAGGCCGGTGAGGAACATGACCAGCCGGTCGACGCCGATGCCGAGACCGCCGGTGGGCGGCATCGCGTATTCGAGGGCGTCCAGGAAGTCCTCGTCCAGCTCCATCGCCTCGGGGTCCCCGCCGGCCGCGAGCAGCGACTGGGCGGTCAGCCGGCGGCGCTGTTCGACGGGGTCGGTCAGCTCGGAGTAGGCGGTGCCGAGTTCGGTCCCGAAGGCCACCAGGTCCCACCGCTCGGCGAGCCGCGGGTCGGTGCGGTGCTGCCGGGTGAGCGGGGAGACGTCGGTGGGGAAGTCCTTGTAGAAGGTGGGCAGCTCGGTCCGCTCCTCCACGAGGCGTTCGTACATCTCCAGGACGACGTCCGCGGGCCCGTCGTCGGCGGTGTACGGCACCCCGGTCCGGTCGCAGTGCCGGTGCAGCCGCAGCAGCTCGGTGCCCGGGCCGATCTCCTCCCCCAGTACCTCGGAGATCGCCCCGTACACGGTCCTGACCGGCCAGCGCCCCGAGATGTCGTACTCCCGCCCGTCCCGGCGGGCCACCGGGGAGCCGAGGGCGGCGGTCGCGGCGCCCTGGATCAGCTCGCGGGCGAGGTCGAGCATCACGTCGTAGTCGGCGTACGCCTGGTAGGCCTCCAGCATCGTGAACTCGGGGTTGTGCTTGTGGGAGACGCCCTCGTTGCGGAAGGTGCGGCCGAGTTCGAAGACCTTCTCCATCCCGCCGACGCACAGCCGTTTCAGGTACAGCTCCGGGGCGATGCGCAGATGGAGGTCGAGGTCGTAGGCGTTGATGTGGGTGGTGAACGGGCGGGCGTTGGCGCCGCCGTGGATCTGCTGGAGCATCGGCGTCTCGACCTCCAGGTAGCCGCGGTCGAGGAGGCCCTGCCGCAGTGCCTGAACGGCGGTGGAGCGGCTGCGGACGACGGCGCGGGCGGCGGGACTGGTGGCGAGGTCGAGGTAGCGGCGGCGGACCTTGGCCTCGGGGTCGGTGAGGCCCCGGTACTTGTCGGGCAGGGGACGCAGGCACTTGGCGGTGAGCTGCCAGTCGGTGACGAAGAGGGTGGACTCGCCCTTGTCGCTGAGGCCGGCCCGGCCGGTGGCGGTGATCTGGTCGCCCAGATCGGTTTCGGCGGTGAAGCGGGCCAGGGCGGGACCGGACTCGGCTCTGGTGAGGGCGAGTTGGCGGTCGCCCGACCAGTCGCGCAGGGTCACGAAGACGATGCCGCCGAAGTCGCGGACCAGCATGATCCGTCCGGCGACGGTGGCCCGCTCGCCGTCGCGGACCTCGGCGAGGGCCCGGGTGGGCCGTCCCGTCGTCACCGGGTAGGGGTCGACACCCGCCGCGCGCAGCCGGTCCAGCTTGCCGCGCCGGACGCGGAACTGGTCCGGCAGGCCGGGCTCCGGAACTCCGGGGCCGGCCTCGTCCCCTCCGTCGAGACCGGGCACCGGTGAAGACCGCTGCGCCTCGACGGGCCGCGGTCCGGTCTTCGGGCGCCCCTTTCCCCAGAGTTTGCGCAAGGAGGGTACGGAGACGAAGCCTTCGGCGATTCCGGAGGCGACGCCGATCCGGGCGAGGGAGCCGGTCTCGCCGTAGCAGATGAAACGCGGGTACCACTCGGGGCGGTACTTGGCGTTGGAGCGGTACAGGGCCTCCAGCTGCCACCAGCGGGAGAAGAACAGCAGCAGCCGGCGCCACAGGCGCAGCACCGGTCCGGCGCCGATGCGGGCGCCCTCCTCGAAGACCGAGCGGAAGACGGCGAAGTTCAACGAGACGCGGCGGACGCCCAGTTTGGGAGCGGCCGCGCACAGGTCGGCGACCATGAACTCCATGACGCCGTTCGGGGCGGCGCGGTCACGCCGCATCAGGTCCAGGGAGACGCCGTCGTCGCCCCAGGGCACGAAGGAGAGCAGGGCGAGCAGCCGGCCGTCCTCGGCGAGGGCCTCGACGAGCAGGCAGTCGCCGTCGGCGGGGTCGCCGAGCCGGTCCAGGGCCATGGAGAAGCCGCGCTCGGTCTCGGTGTCGCGCCACGCGTCGGCCTTGTCGACGACCTCCTCCATCTCCGCCTCGGTGAGGGTGGCGTGGCGGCGCACCCGGGTGGTGGCGCCGGAGCGCCGGACCCGGTTGACGGCCTGCCGGGTGACCCGCATCTCCCGGCCGCCGAGGTCGAAGTCGGCGACGTGCAGGATCGCCTCGTCGCCGAGTTGCAGGGCGCCGAGCCCGGCGCGGACGTAGGCTTTGGCGCCGTCCTCGGAGGCGCCCATCACCGCGGGCACCCAGGCGTGCCGGCGGGCCACGTCCAGCCAGGCCGCGACGGCGTGCGGCCAGGCCTCCGGGTCACCCACGGGGTCGCCGCTGGCCAGGCAGACGCCGGCCTCGACCCGGTAGGTGACGGCGGCCTTGCCGCTGGGCGAGAAGACCACGGCCTTGTCGCGCCGGGTGGCGAAGTAGCCGAGGGAGTCCCGGTCGCCGTAGGCCTTCAGGAGCGCGCGGACACGGGTCTCGTCGTCGCCGTGCAGGGCCGCTTCCAGGCGCTGCGAACGGAACAGGGTGGCGGCGGCGTTGAGCAGGGCGAGGGCGCCGAAGAGGCCGAGCAGGAAGGCGACGAACCGGGGCGGGCGGCCGCCGTAGCTGCCGCCGTCGACGAGACCGCCGCAGACCCGGTCGGCCGCCCAGGCCAGGTGCTGACCGTGCGGGAGCGAGCCGGGGAAGAGCGAGACCAGCCCCCAGCCGGCCAGGATCGCCACGACCAGTCCGGCGAGGAGGACACCGAGGGCCCGGCGTACGGCGGCCCGGCGCGAGGCGGCGTAGAACTCGCCTCTGGCCACGATCAGCAGGGCGAGGGCGAGTCCGCACACCAGCAGTGAGCTGAAGGAGTACCAGTCGAAGCCGAAGGCGACGGTCAGGATGTCCGCCAGCACCAGGAGGCCGAGATAGATCACCACCAGCCACCAGGCGACCTTCTTGCGGGCGGCGGTGGCGCCGCCCAGCAGGAACAGGAAGACGGCGTAGGCCAGGTTGGGGCTGACGGGCACGACGACGGCGTTGAGGAAGTGCACGACCGGGCGGAGCAGCGCGCGCAGCGGGGCGATGACGGAGAGCAGGGCGCACAGCAGGGCAAGGGCGCCGAAGAAGGCGCCGAAGGCCTCGGGCACCCAGGTGAGCCGTCCGCCGCGAGGCGGGCGCGGCGGCCGAGCGGTCTCCTTGCCCGGGGCGGGCTCGACGGCGGCACTCATGCTCCGACTGTAGGAAGCGCCCGCCGGACTCGCCCGTCGAGCGGCCAGAGCCCGAAGAGCGGGTGCGGGCTGGTGGGTGGTCGCTCGCGCCGTTCCCCACCGACCCGCGCCCGTGCGGCGCGCGGCGGGCCACCCTGGGCACTCACCGGACCGGTGAATTCCGATAGCCTCGGGGCGTGGCGGAACAACACCAGTTCGAGCGGGGCACGGACGGGCCCAAGGTCATCGTGGCCGGTGTGGACGGCTCGGAATCCTCGTGGCGCGCGGCCTCCTACGCCGCCGGTCTGGCCCGGCGGCAGCGCGCGCTGCTCGCCGTGGTGTACGTGCAGCCGGTCCTGGCGGCCGGGGCGGCTCTCGGGGCCCCGGTGGCGGAGACGACCGACGAGATCGCGGAGGACCTGGTCGCCCAGATCCGGGACGCGACCGAGCGGCTCAAGGGGATATTCGAGGTGCGCTGGGAGTTCCACACCTTCCGCGGCGACCCCTATGCCGGGCTGGTGAAGGCGGCCGACGAACTGAAGGCGGACGCCGTCGTGGTGGGCGCCTCCGAGCAGGCCGGCCACCGGTTCATCGGCTCGGTGGCGATCCGTCTGGTGAAGGCGGGACGGTGGCCGGTGACGGTGGTGCCGTAGCCCGGGCCGGGGCACGCGGAAGCAGTGCCGGGGTCGCGAGCAGCAGGACCCCGGCCGCGGCGATCGCGGTGCGCGTCCCGGTGAGGCCCGCCAGTACTCCCCACAGCGCGGTGAGCGTGGCGATGGAGGCCTTGGTGCCGACCGACCAGGCGGACAGGGTGCGGGCGGTCCGGTCGTCCGGGGTGTGGTCCAGGCGGTGGGTGGCGAGCACCGGGTTGAAGACTCCGGCGCAGAGTATGAGTCCCAGTTCGGTGACCATTATCAGCAGGAGTCCGGGCAGCCCCGGCCGGACGAAGGCCAGCCCGAGGGACCACACGGCGCGCAGCACGCCCGAGGTGAGCAGCACACGGCGCTGTCCGTGGCGGGCGACGAGCGGGCGGGCCAGGCGGGAGCCGACGAGGCCGCCCAGACAGGGCACGGCGAAGGCGAGGCCGTACTCCCAGGGCGCGAAGCCGAGCGGGCCGAGCATCAGGACGGCCAGCAGGGGCGCGGTGGCCATGATCAGTCCGTTGACCAGGGCCACGTTGAGGAACAGGGGCCGCAGCTCCGCACTGGTGAGGATGTGCCGCCAGCCGTCGAGCAGATCGGCGGCCCGCAGGCGTTCGGCTCCCTTGCGCCGGGGGCTCGGCTCGCCGTCACCGACGGCGCGGATGCCCAGGGCCGACAGCAGGAAGCTGACCGCGTTCGCGACCACCGTCGTGATCGGGCCGAGCACGCCGATGGCGACGCCGCCGAGCGGGGGCCCGAGGACGGTGGCGGTCCACATCGTGGACTCGAAGCGGGCGTTCGCGGTCAGCAGCCGGTCGCGCGGCACGAGCGACTTCAGGAAGGCCCCGGAGGCCGCGTTGAAGGTGATGTCCGCGGCGGCGACCACCACGGAGACGGCCGTCAGCTGAGCGATGCCGAGCCCGCCGAGCGCGTAGGCGGCGGGGACGCTCAGCAGCGCGGCGCACCGCAGGAGGTCCATCCCGGCCATGACGGGCCGCTTGCGACGGAACTCGACCCAGGGGCCGAGCGGCACCGCCACCACGGCGCCCACCGCGGGCCCGGTCGCCGCGAGCAGTGCGACCTGGGCAGCGCTCGCGTGCAGCACCAGGACCGCGATCAGCGGGAACGCGTCGAACGCGAGCCAGGTGCCGAACACGCTCACCGAATACGCGGCCCACAGCCACCCGAACCGCCGCCCCATGCACAACCTCCCGTTGACCCGGGACATGAAAACGTGCAGGTGGCCGCCGAATCAAACAACCCACCGGGTGTCCGTCACAACCATCGGTTGTACGGTGTCGGGCGTGGACCTCAGAGCCGTACGCACCTTCGTCGCCGTCGCCGACTCGGGACAGTTCCAGGAGGCCGCCGCCGTGCTGGCGGTCACCCAGCAGGCCGTCTCCAAGCGGATCGCGGCGCTGGAGAAGGAGCTGGGGGTACGGCTGTTCACCCGCACCCCCCGGGGTGCGGACCTGACCGTGGACGGCCGGACCTTCCTGCCGCACGCCCGTGAGCTGCTGCTGGCCGAGGAGCGCGCGACCGCCTCGGTACGGTCCGGGCGGCGCCCCCTGCGGGTCGACGTGGTCGGCGCGCGGCTGGCCCCGGCGGCGCTGCTGCGCGGCTTCCACGAGGCGCATCCGGAGATCGCCCTGGAGGTGGTCACGCTCTTCGACGTGGACTCGGCGCTCACCGCCCTGCGCTCCGGTGCGGCCGACGCGTCCTTCCGGGCCGTCGCCATGCCCGGCCGGCCGCTGCCCCGGGGCGTCGAGGCGGCCCGGGTGTACGACGAGCCGGTCCAGCTGCTCACCGGCCCGGGGCATGTCCTGGCCGGCCGCGACGCGGTCTCGCCCGGGGAACTGGCCGGGCACCGGATCTGGATGCCGGGCATCGTGGACGGCACCGAGTGGGCCGCCTACTACGCTTCCCTCGCCGCCGAGTTCGGCCTGACCATCGACTCGTCGGGCCCCAACTTCAGCGGGGCGGTGCAGGACGCGGTGGCCGGTTCCGGCACCCTGGCGACGCTGGTGAGCGAGCGGACCCGGCTGGTCTGGCCGGGAGGCCATGATCTGCGCCGCATCCCGCTGCTCGACCCGACCCCCGTCTATCCGCACTCCCTGCTCTGGACGGCCGCCAACCCGCACCCGGCGCTGGCCGTGCTGCGCGCCCATCTCGCCGGTGCCCGGCCGCCGCGTCCCGCGGCCCGGACCTGGGTGCCCGGCTGGGCCGAGAGCGTGCGTGGCGTCTTCCGTCCGTGACGCCCCTGAGCCATCATGATCCGCGGTCAGCCGTTCGCGATCAGCGAAGAGGTGAGGCACATGGCCAAGCTCCGTATGGGTGAAGGGATTCTCCGTCGCAAACCCATCGAACACATCGAGGAGTCCGAGACCGGCGAGGGGGCCCGGCTCGACAGATCGCTCGGGCTGTGGCAGCTGACCGCGATCGGGGTGGGCGGCATCATCGGCGCCGGCATCTTCACCCTCGCCGGCACGGTCGCCAACGAGACGGCCGGTCCGGCCGTGCTGGTCTCCTTCCTCGTCGCCGGTCTGGCGAGCGCCTGCGCGGCGCTGTCGTACGCCGAGTTCGCCGGGATGATCCCGAAGGCGGGTTCGGCGTACACGTACGGCTACGCGGTGCTCGGTGAGTTCGCGGGCTGGTTCATCGGCTGGGACCTGCTCCTGGAGTACACGGCGATCGTGGCGGTGGTCGCGATCGGCATCTCGGGATACTTCGGCTTCCTGGTCGAGGAGATGGGCGCGGAACTGCCGCGGTGGATGCTGGGCGCGCCCGGCACCGGCGCCGGCCACCGGGTCGACCTGTTCGCCGCGGTGCTCTGTCTGCTGATCGCCTGCCTGCTCAACCTCGGCATCCGCAGCGCGGCCCGGTTCGAGACGGTCGTGGTGGTGCTCAAGGTGCTGGTGGTGCTGCTGGTGATCGGCGTCGGGATGTTCCACATCGACTCGGGGAACTACCACCCCTTCTTCCCGTTCGGCGTCGGCGGGGCGTTCACGGGGGCGGCCACGGTCTTCTTCGCGGTCTTCGGATACGACGCGATGTCGACGGCTGCCGAGGAGTCCAAGGACGCGCAGCGGCACATGCCGAAGGCGATCATCTACTCACTGGCGATCTCCATGGTGCTGTACGTGGCGGCCTGTCTGGTCCTCACCGGCATGCAGGACTACAAGGACATCGACCCGGAGAGCGGCTTCTCGACGGCCTTCAAGTCGGTGGGGCTGAGCGGTCTGGCGGACGTGATCGCGGTGGGCGCGATCATCGGCATCCTCACCGTGATGTTCACCTTCATGCTGGGCGTGACCCGGGTCTGGTTCTCGATGTCCCGGGACGGGCTGCTGCCCTCCTGGTTCGCGAAGACGCACCCGGCGCGGCACGTGCCGACCCGGGTGACCTGGATCGTCGGCGCGGCCTCGGCGCTCCTCGCCGGGTTCGTGCCGATCGGCGAGGCGGCCGAACTCACCAACATCGGCATCCTGCTGGCGTTCGTGGTGGTGTGCGTGGCGGTGATCGTGCTGCGCTACCGGCAGCCGGACCTGCCGCGCGGCTTCCGCACCCCCTGGATGCCGTTCGTGCCGGCGCTGGGTGTCGTCTTCTCGGTCTGGCTGATCACGTTCCTGGCGTGGGAGACCTGGGTCCGGTTCGCGGTCTGGTTCGTGATCGGGTGCGTGATCTACTTCGGCTACTCGTACAAGAGGTCGCGGCTGGCCGGGCGTTAGAGCCCACGCAGGAAGCCGAGCAGGAGGTCGTTGAAGGCTTCGGGCCGCTCCAGGTTGGGGTAGTGGTCCGCGCCCTCGACGACCTCGGCGCGGCCGTCGGGGACCTCGCGGGCGAGGCGTTCGGCGGCGGCGAGCAGATCGGCCGGTTCCAGGCCGCCGTTGACCGTGAGGACCGGAACGTCGATCTTCCCGACCCGGGGCCAGGACTCGGTCACCCGCACATGCCAGTCCGTCTCGCCGGGCGTGTGCTTGGCGAGGGTGTGTGCGGCCATCTCCCGGAGCCGGCGCGGGATCTCCGGGTCGAGGGCACCGAGGTCACGGCGTTCGCCCCGTACACCCCGCACGAAGGCGTCGAGCCAGCCCTCGACGTCACCGGCGCCCAGGGTGCGGGCGTACTCGGCCTGGAGTTCCGTGTGCCAGGGGTCCGTGTACCGGAAGTCGCCGGTGGCGGCCCCGCAGGTGACCACCGCGCGGACCACTTCGGGGTGTTCCAGCACGGTGTCGGTGGCGATCACCCCGCCCATCGAGACGCCCACGAGGACCGCGGGCCCGGCGTCGAGATGGCGCAGCAGCCCGGCGAGGTCGTCGGCCCAGCGGAACGGTTCGGTCGCGTTGGCGGAGGACCCGTGGCCGCGGACGTCGGGGGCGATCACCCGGTACCCGGCGGCGAGAACCGGGATCTGCTCCGCCCAGAAGCGGTGGTCGGTGAACCCGGAGTGGAGCAGGACCACCGGGTCGCCGGATCCGGTGTCGAGGTAGGCGAGGTCGCCGTCCGAGGACGGGAAGAAGCGGAGGTCCGCAGCGCCATTCATGACAACCAAGGTGTCATCTTCGGAGAGTTTTGACAACTGGGTTGTCATGACGACTTTGACACCTCGGGTGTCACCGCGGCCCGGTGCATGATGGCCGGGTGAACGACATCGACAAGCCCCTCGCCCCCGACGAGCTGGGCGAGCGCATCACCGAGGTGTACGACCTCATCGGCCCGCTCTACCGGCGCGCCTTCCGCAAGATCGAGCTGGGCGAGCAGATCGAGGGGGCCTCCGTCGGCGTGCGCTCCGTACTGGACCTGCTGCTCCGGTTCGGGCCGATGACGGTCCCCCAGATGGGCCGGATCATGGCGCTGAGCCGGCAGTTCGTGCAGCGCACGGTGAACGACGCGGTGGCGCGCGACTGGGCCGAGGTCATCCCCAACCCGGCGCACCAGCGCTCCTCCCTGATCCGGCTCACGGACGCGGGCCGGACCGTGATCACCGCGATCCTCGCCCGCGAGCACGCGGTGAACCGGCAGATCGGCGGCGGTCTGACCGGTGCCGAGATCACGGCGTGCGTACGGGTGCTGAAGCAGCTGCTGCGGACGTTCGACCACGTCGACGTGGAGTGAGTACCCCACGTGCAGTGAGTGCCCGACGTGCCGTGAGTGCCGCTACTCCCCCATCACCAGCCCGTCCTTGGCGGCACCGCGGCCGAGCACCACGTCCCGGATGCCGTCGCGTACGGCCGTGTAGTCGGCGCCCTGGCCGATGGCGGCGTTCAGGTCGACGACCCGGCCGGAGTCGACGTCGTACAGCTGTGGGATGAACTCGGCCCTGGCCACCTCCCAGCGGCCGCCTGGACGGCTGGGCGGGGTGAAGGTGAAGCGGGCGAGGGTGGACTGGTTGCCGCGCGGGTCCTGGCGGCCCTGGCGGTTGTTCAGCTCGCCGGCGATCTGGTCGCCGAGGCTGTAGACGACCCAGGTGCCGTTGACCTTCTCGTACGCCTGCGGGATGTGGGCATGGGTGCCGAGGATCAGGTCGATGTCGGGGCGGCCGCCGGTGCCGGCCGCGGTGAGCCGCTTGGCGAGGGTGAGCTGCTGCTGGTCGGGGGCGTCCTGGCCGTCGGTGCCCCAGTGCACGGAGAGGACGACCACGTCGGCGCCGGCCCGCCGGGCGGCGCGGGCGTCGGCGAGGATGCGGTTCTCGTCGAGGATGTTGACCGCCCAGGGCTGCCCGGGCGACAGGACGTTGCCGTTGACGTCGAAGGTGTAGGAGAGGTGGGCGACCTTGGTGCGCCCCGCGTTGAGCAGCGTGACGCCGTCCGCCTCGGCCTGGGTGCGGGCGGTCCCGGTGTGCCGCAGGCCCGTGCGGTCCAGGTCGGTGAGGGTGCGCTGGATCCCGTCGACGCCGCCGTCGAGGGCGCGGTCGGAGGCGGTGGAACAGCTGTCGTACCCGACGGCCGCGAGGCCCTCGGCGAGCTGCGGCGGGGAGGTGACGGCGGCGGAGCCGGACTCCGCGCCCTCCGCGTCGGTCACGGTCGCCAGGTGACAGAGCGCCAGATCGGCGTGGGAGACCACGGGTTCGACGCCCGCCAGCATCGGGCGGAAGTCGTGGCCGTTGCCTCCCGCGTCGAGGTTCGCGTGGTCCAGCGCGGACTTCTGCGGCATGACGTCACCCGAGGCGACGAGGGTGAAGCCGCCGCCGGGAGCGGGCACGGAGGGTGCCGGCCGGCCGGTCGGGGCGGCGTTCTCCTGCCGTACGTGGTTCTGGCAGGCGGCTGCGGTGGCGAGGAGGGCGGTCAGGGCCAGGGCCACCTGGCGTCTGCGATTGATCATCAGGAGCACCCCAGAGTCGCAAGCCTTGTCCGATTTACAGATCAATGGGTACGAACTGAAGCGGGGTCGCAAACAACTCAGGCGTCCCGATTGACCCATCCGGGTGGGGTAATGGGGGTGACGGACCGTTCGTCGCACCGTTCGCCGACCCGATCGACCGTCCGCCGCAGATCCCGGCGCGCGCCCTGTCCCTGCGCCCGGCCCTGCGATGCCATACGGCCATGACGGCCGGAACCACCCTTCCCGACGGGACGACGACCGCCGAGCACGAGCTCGCCGCACTCCAGCGCGAGCACGGGCGCCCGCTCTTCGCGCTGCTGCTGCGGCTCAGCGACGGCGACCGGCAACGGGCCGAGGACCTCGTGCAGGAGACCCTCGTACGCGCCTGGCAGCATCCCGAGGCGCTGCGCGCCGACGACTTCGACTCCGTCCTGCCCTGGCTGCTGACGGTCGGCCGGCGCCTCGCCATCGACGCACGCCGGGCCCGGCAGGCGCGGCCGCCCGAGGTGCACGACGCCGTCCTGGAGAACACCCGGGCCATCGGCGACCACGCCGAACGCGCGGCCGCGGCGCTGGACGTGCGGGAGGCTGTGAAGACTCTCACCCCGGAACACCGTGAAGTCCTGGTGCTGGTGTATTTCCAGGGGGCGAGTGTGGCGGAGGCCGCCGAGACCCTCGGCATTCCACCCGGTACCGTGAAATCGCGGGCGTACTACGCGCTGCGTGCCCTGCGCCGGGTTCTGCCAGGTTATGCACCCGACCTGCGATGAAACCGTAAGCCAGGTCAAACCTCGGTAAAGCGCCTTGCTGAGGACCATGTTTGAGCAATCAGCTGTCTTCATCCGTGTTCCGCACCGGGAGAGGGACGGACCCGGGGTCGGGGCCACGCGCGCGCACCGGAGGAAGGCAGGACGGGATGCTGCACAGAGGTCAAGAGAGCACGGGCGGGGCCGGTAGCGGGGAACTGGCGGTCCCGATGGCCTGGTTGTACGCCGAGTACATCGCCGACGAGCTGCTGCGCACCGGCGATCTCATGCCACCGACGTCCTTCGAGTTCCGGGCCGGCCGGGACGCGCTGGCGTTGACGATCTACCTCTCCGACACGGACGGCGAACTGTCGGGCATCCGGGTCGTGTCCCAGTTGGAGAACTGGCTTTCACTGACGGCGTACGACCAGCCGTGGCAGCAGTGGGTGGGGGACCGCATGGCTCGGTTGGCCACCGAGGCGATCGAGTCGGGCGGGCCGTCCCCCGACCTGGATCTGGCCACGGAGGCCTGGCGATGGCTGGAGGAGACCGAGCTGCTCGCACCCGACCTGGACGCGGTGCCCGGCGGCGGCTCGGTGTTCGGCGAGGACGACGGACCGAAGGTGTGGACCCCCGCCTGGCGGCTCGGTCTGCCCCTCGGACATCTCGCCATCCATCTTTTTTGAATCGGCACCAATCCGCGGGCCCGGCCGCTCCGAATCCGTTGATTACGATTCTGTACGTGCCTTGAGTGAAACGCCTGCCGACTGCGTACGGGTGGGGGCAAGGAGCAATGAGTAACCCCCACCCGCACTCACGGCACGAGGATTCGGCATGAGGTCCCTGGAAAGGCATCGCGACGTCGGCGCGTACGCGCTCGGCGTGCTGGACGAGGCGGAGGCCTTCCGCTTCGAGGACCATCTCATGGAGTGCCCCAGCTGCACGGCACACGTGACCGAGTTCGGCCCCGCGGCACGGCAGTTGATGCTGTACCGCCGGGCCACGCCGCGCTTCGTCCATCCCATGGCCCAGCCGGGTCCCCGGCTGCTGGACCGGCTGCTCGCCGAGGTCGCCAGCCGGCACCGGGTCAAGCGCCGCCGGCTGCTCTACGGCCTCGCCGCCTCGGTGGTGTTCGCGGTCGTCGGCCCCGGCATCGTGGCGTACGCCGGCCACGACGCCCCGCCGGCCGTCCGGGTCACCGCGGCCACCGACGCGCAGTCGGGCGTGTGGGCGCAGGTGAGGTCGCAGGACACGGATTCCGGCAGCACGATCGAGCTCCAGGTGAAGGACACCGACGGGCCGCGCTCCTGCCGGCTGGTCGCGGTCGGCCGGGACGGCTCCGAGCAGATCGTGACCACCTGGGCCGAACGGGACCGGGACGACCGGGTCTCCACCATGACGGGCGGCTCCTCGATGCACCCCGGGGAGATCGACCGCTACGAGGTGCGCAACGCCGACGGGCAGCGCCTGGTGACCCTGGACCCGAAGTGAACGCCGGTCACTTGAGCAGCCGGGACATCCGGCGGTCCGCGAGCGGCTTGCCGCCCGTCTGGCAGGTCGGGCAGTACTGCAGCGAGGAGTCGCTGAAGGAGACCTCGCGGATGGTGTCGCCGCAGACCGGGCAGGGCTCGCCGGTCCGGCCGTGGACGCGCAGCCCGCTCCTCTTCTCCGACTTGAGCCGGCCCGCCGCCAGGCCGTGGGAGCGCTCCACCGCCTCGGTGAGGGTGGTGCGCAGCGCCTCGTACAGCCGGTGGACCTCCTCGGGCGTCAGGGACGCCGCGAGCTTGAACGGGGACATCTTCGCCGCGTGCAGGATCTCGTCGCTGTAGGCGTTGCCCACCCCGGCGATCAGGCTCTGGTCGCGCAGCGCGCCCTTGAGCTGCCGTCGTTCGCCGCCCAGCAGGGCCGCGAGCCGGGCCTCGTCGAAGCCGGCGGCGAGGGGGTCGGGACCGAGCCGCGCGATCCCGGGCACCTCTGCCGGGTCCCGGACGATGTACACGGCGAGCTTCTTCTGGGTGCCGGCCTCGGTGAGGTCGAAGCCCGCGCCCGTCTCCAGGGCCACCCGCAGGGCGAGCGGGCCCTTTCCCGGGCGGGGCGGTCCGTCCGGGAGCCGGTCCTTCCAGTGCAGCCAGCCCGCGCGGGCCAGGTGGGTGATGAAGCGCAGGCCGCCGTCGCCCTCGATGTCCAGGAGCTTGCCGTGCCGGTGCACGGCGACGACCTCGCTGCCCTCGAAGGCGCCGAGCGGAGGGTCGTACGTCTTCAGGACGCTGATGGCGACCGGCAGGACGCGCACGACCTCGTGACCGACCAGGTGCTCGGTCAGGAACTCCTTGAGCGCTTCGACCTCGGGCAGTTCGGGCATGCGTCCAGGGTGCCACCCGCGGCCCCCGCGGTCAGGCGGGCTCCGGCATCCGGAACTCGCACCAGACCGCCTTGCCGCCGCCGCGAGCCTCCACGCCCCACACGTCGGTGATCTCGTCGACCAGCAGCAGGCCCCGCCCGGACACCCCGTCCGCACCCGCCTCGCGCCGCCGCGGCAGGGCGCTGGAGGAGTCCTCGACCTCGACGCGGAGCCGGCGGCCGCCGCCGCACAGCACCCTGAGGGTGACGATCGCGGAGCCCTCGGTGTGCATCAGCGCGTTGGTGATCAGCTCGTCGGCGACCAGCTCGATCTCGTCGGCGCGGTCCCCGGCGCCCCAGGCCCGGACGGCCGCACGGATCATGTGCCGGGCCAGGGTGAGGGCCTCCGGGTCGCCGGAGGCGACGTGCTGCTGGAGCCGGCCGACGGCCTGTGCGGTGTCCGGGCCGCTGCGGCGCAGCAGCAACAGGGCCACGTCGTCGTCGCCGCCCCGGTCCTCGGCGACCTCGATCAGCCGGTCGGCGAGCCTGCGCACGTCCTCCGGCCCCTCGGCGACCTGCCGGATCAGGGACCGCATCCCGTCCCCGAGGTCGGTGCCCGGCTGCTCGACCAGCCCGTCGGTGCACAGCAGCAGTGTCTCGCCGGAGTCGAGCTCCAGGGTGGACACCGGGTACTCGAGGCTCTTGAACTCGGCGGACAGGCCGAGCGGCAGCCCGCCCTCCACGGGGACCCGCCGGCAGCTTCCGTCGGCCCCCCGGACCAACGGGTCGATGTGACCGGCGCGGACCACCTGGACGACGCCCGTGGTCAGGTCGGCCTCGGCGTACAGGCAGGTGGCGAAGCGGTCGGTGTCGAGTTCGTCCAGGAAGACGGAGGCCCGGGCCATCACGGTGGCCGGGGCGTGGCCCTCGGCGGCGTAGGCGCGCAGCACGATCCGCAGCTGGCCCATGACGGCCGCCGCGTGCGTGTCGTGCCCCTGGACGTCCCCGATGACCGCCCCGACCCGGCCGCCGGGCAGCGGGATCAGGTCGTACCAGTCGCCGCCGATGTCCCGGCCCAGGGCGCCCCCGGCGGACGCGGAGCGGTAGCGGACGGCGATGTCGGCGCCGCGCACGCTGGGGATGGTGCGCGGCAGCATCGCCTGCTGGAGCCCCTGGGCGAGGTCCTTCTCCTGCTCGTAGAGCATGGCCCGCTGCAGGCTCTGCGCGATGCTGCTGCCGAGGGCGACCAGGACGGCGCGTTCCTCCGTGGAGAAGCCGAGCCGGTCGTTGTAGAGCAGGCCCATGGCGCCGATCGGGCGGGCCTGGGCGATGAGCGGGAGATAGGCCGCCGAGGTGATGTGGAGCTCGGTGATGTGCGGCCACAGGATCGGGTAGCCCTCGGCGAACTCCTCCGGTGACTCGATGAACCGCGGGCTCAGGGTCCGCACCACCTCGCCCATCGGGTAGGGCTCGTCTATCCGGGTGATCCGGGTGCCGGGCACGAAGCTGCCCACGGGCCCCTCCGCGACCAGGCGGATCCGGCCGGCCTCGACGAGCCCCATCACCAGGCTGGTGGCGCCCAGGTTGGGGATGCCCTGGGTGTCCTTGAGGGCGTCGATGACGTCCTGCACGCTCCGGGCGTGCGCGAGGGCCGCGGTGACCACCTGGACGACGCCGGTCTGCCGGCGCAGCGCGTGGTGCTGGGCGGCCCGCAGACTGCGCGCCTCGCTGTCCTCCAGCTCCTGGGTGGCGTCCCGGACCACGCCGACGACGCGGCGCGGGCGGCCCGTCTCGTCCCGCCGGATGTAGCCCTGGGTGTGCGTCCAGCGCGGGGTGCCGTCGCGGCGGCGGATGCGGAAGTACGCTCCGTAGTTCTCGCTGCCGTCCTTGATGGCCTGGGACACCACCGCGTCCAGCCGGCTCCCCTCCGTCAGGGGTACCCGGACGGAGAGACTCTCGGGGCGCCCGTCGTACTCCTCGGGGGTCAGGTCGAACACCTCGTACGCCTGGGCGTCCATGTGGAACAGACCGGCGTCCAGGTCCCAGTCGAAGGTGCCCAAGCGGTTGAGCGCCAGGATCGGGTGGTCCGGGTGGGCGGGCCAGTCGTCCGGGAGAGACGGAGCGCTCGCTCCCCGATCAGCCATGGGGCCACCTTGCCAGGGGATCCGGACCCGGGCAATTCCTCCACTTTTGTCCACTTAACCCGCCCGGGTTATACGACCGGGGGTGCGCGGTACACAGGGTGACAGGCCCTTTCCCCAGTGCGGGGCCGCAGACCCGAGAGAGGCAGGGGCGCACGGCCGTGGACTGGTTCACCGCACCCGGGTACTGGCTGAGCCGGCTGGTCTTCCAGCGGGCGCTGGCCGGCGTGTACCTCATCGCGTTCCTGGCGGCCGCGCTCCAGTTCCGGGCCCTGCTGGGCGAGCGCGGGATACTGCCGATCCCGAGATTCGTCGGCCGGGTCCCCTTCCGGCGGGCGCCGAGCCTCTTCCACCTGCACTACTCGGACCGTTTCTTCGCGGCCTGCGCGTGGGCGGGGTGCGTGGTGTCGGCGGCACTGCTGGCCGGGCTGGACTCCCGGCTCCCGCTGTGGGCCGCGACGGCGCTGTGGCTGATCCCCTGGGCCCTGTATCTCTCGATCGTCAACGTCGGCCAGACCTGGTACGCGTTCGGCTGGGAGTCGCTGCTCCTGGAGACCGGTTTCCTCGCCGCCTTCCTCGGCAACGACGAGGTGGCCCCGCCGGTCGTCGTCCTGTTCCTGCTGCGCTGGATCCTGTTCCGGGTGGAGTTCGGGGCGGGTCTGATCAAGATGCGCGGGGACGCCTGCTGGCGCAAGCTGACCTGCCTGCACTACCACCACGAGACCCAGCCGATGCCGGGGCCGCTGAGCTGGTTCTTCCACCACCTCCCGGGGCCGGTGCACCGGGCGGAGGTGGCCGCGAACCATCTCACCCAGCTCGTGGTCCCCGTCCTGCTGTTCGCTCCGCAGCCGATCGCGACGGCAGCCGCTTCGCTGATGATCCTGACCCAGCTGTGGCTGGTGCTCTCCGGCAACTTCTCCTGGCTGAACTGGATCACCATCGTGCTGGCCCTGTCGGCGCTGCGGCTGCCGGCCGGCCGCGCCTCCGCACCCGGCGCCCCGCTCTGGTACGAGATCGTCGTCCTCGCCGTGGCGGCGCTGCTGCTCTTCCTGAGCTACCGCCCGGTGGTGAACATGGTCTCCCGCCGGCAGGTGATGAACCGCTCCTTCGACCCGCTCCATCTGGTCAACACCTACGGCGCGTTCGGCAGCGTCAGCCGGGTGCGGTACGAGGTGGTGGTCGAGGGCACGCTGGCGGAGGCGCCGCGCGAGGACGCGGAGTGGCGGGAGTACGAGTTCAAGGGCAAGCCCGGCGATCCACGGCACTGGCCCCGCCAGTTCGCGCCCTACCACCTCCGCCTGGACTGGCTGATGTGGTTCGCCGCCCTCTCCCCCGCCTACGCCGGCGAGTGGTTCGGCGGCCTGGTGGAGCGCCTCCTGGAGAACGACCGCGACACGCTGCGGCTGCTGCGCCGCTCCCCCTTCCCGCCCGACCGGCCCCCGCGCTTCGTCCGCGCCCGCCTCTTCCGCTACCGCTACACCGGCTGGCGGGAGCTGCGCGAGACGGGCGCGTGCTGGAAACGTACGTACGTAAGGGAGTTCATGCCGCCCACGCGGCTGACGAAGGCGGCTCAGAGGCCGTAGACGCGGGTGGCGGTGGTCTCGAAGACCCGGGTGCGTTCTTCGGGCCCGATCAGCCGCTCCGCCACGTCGAGGACGTCGGCGTAGGTACCGGCCAGGAGACACACCGGCCAGTCCGAGCCGAACATCAGGCGGTCCGGGCCGAAGGCGTCCAGGACGGTCTCCGCGTACGGGCGGAGGTCCTCGACCGTCCACGCGGCGGGATCGGCCTCCGTGACCATGCCGGAGAGTTTGCAGACCGTGTTGGGCAGCGCGGCCAGGGTACGTACCGCGCCGGCCCACGGGTCGAGGGCGCCGGAGGCGATCGGCGGCTTGCCCAAGTGGTCAAGTACGAAGGTGAGTTGAGGAAGGGACTCGGCGGCCTTGACCGCGGCCGGCAGCTGGTGGGCCTGTACGACCAGGTCGTAGACGAGGCCCGCGCCGGCGACCGCGGCCAGGCCCCGCCGGACGTCCGGACGCAGCAGCCACTGCGGGTCCGGCTCGCCCTGCACCTGGTGACGGATGCCCTTCAGGTAGGCACCGCCGGGGAGTTCGCGCAGGCGCGCCAGTTCGTCGGCGATCGCCGGGTCGGTCAGGTCGGTCCAGCCGACGACCCCCGCGACCAGGTCGTGGGTGCCGGCGAGGGCCAGGAACTCGGGGGTCTCCTGCGGGACGGTGACCGTCTGGACCAGGACGGTGCGGGTGACGCCGGCCGCCCGTGCCTCGAGGCCGAGGTCATCGACGGTGAAGTCCCTTCTGAGCGCGCTGCCTTCGGGAATCCAGTCCTGGTCCCGTACCGACAGGTCCCAGACGTGGTGGTGGGCGTCGACGGTCATGGCAGCTCCCATACGACGGGCAGACCGGCGTCCGAGCCTGCCTCGGAGTAGTCGTGGACGACGTCGAGCAACTCGGTCATCCGGGCCTGCCAGGCGATGTTGACCGGCAGGTTCTCCAGCTCGGCGAGGAGCGCACCGTAGTCCGCGCACTCCAGCACGTGGAAGAGGTCGGTGCCGCTGCGCCAGATGGTCCAGGAGGTGGCGCCGGCCGCGCGGATGGCGTCGGTGAGCTCGGCGGGGACCTCGCGGTGGGCGGCCTCGTACTCGGCGACGCGGTTCGGGCGGACCTTGGTGTGCAGGGCGACCCTCATGACGGCTCCTCGGTGGGGAGCGGGGCGCCGGCGGTCAGGAGTCCGCCGGCACGCAGTTCCTGCCAGAAGGCGGCGGGCACCGGAGTGGCGAACTGCCGTGCCCCGTCCGTGATCTCGGCCGCCGAGCGGGCGCCGACCAGCACGCTCGCCACGGCCGGGTGGGCGGCGCAGAAGGCGAGGGCGGCCGCGCGGAGCGTGGTGCCGTGCTGTTCGGCGAGGACTTTCAGGCGCAGGGCCCGGGCCACCAACTCCTCGGGGGCCTGTGCGTAGTTGTAGGTGGCGTCGGGCTTCGGGTCGGCCAGCAGACCGGAGTTGAAGGCACCGCCGATCACCACCGACGCGCCGCGTTCCTCGGCGGCCGGAAGCAGATCGGCCAGGGCACTCTGGTCCAGGAGGGTGTAGCGACCGGCGCACAGCACCACGTCGACGTCGGTGTCGCGGACGAACCGGGTGAGCATGGCCGTCTGGTTCATGCCGGCGCCGATGGCACCGACGACACCCTCGGAGCGCAACTTCTCCAGAGCCGGGTAGCCCTCCCGGAAGGCCTGTTCGGCGTGGTCGTCGGGGTCGTGGAGATAGACGACGTCGATCCGGTCCAGACCGAGCCGCTCCAGGCTCGCCTCCAGGGTGCGGCGGACACCGTCGGCGGTGAAGTCCCAGACCCGGCGGTGGGTGTCGGGTACGGCGAAGCCGTTGGCGAGGTCGTCGCCGTCCCCGGGGCCCGGCTCCAGCCGGCGGCCGACCTTGGTGGAGAGGGTGTAGGCGTTCCGGTCGTACCCGCGCAGCGCCTCACCGAGCCGCCGTTCGGACAGGCCGAGGCCGTAGTGCGGGGCGGTGTCGAAGTAGCGGACGCCCTGCTGCCAGGCGGCGTCGACCGTGTCGTGGGCCTGTCGGTCGGGGACCTCGGTGTAGAGGTTGCCGATGACGGCGGCGCCGAGGCCCAGCGGGCTGACCTGGACGCCGCTGCGGCCGAGGGTGCTCACTGGCCCGCCGGGCGCAGCCGCAGGCCCTGCATGCCGCCGTCGACGGCAAGCGAGGTACCGGTGGTGGCGCCGGACAGGGGGCTCGCCAAGTAGGCGATGGCGCCGGCCACCTCGGCGGCGGAGACCAGTCGGCCGGAGGGCTGGCGGGCCTCCAGGGCGGCGCGTTCGGCGGCCGGATCGGGCGCCTTGTCGAGGAGGCGGCCGATCCACGGGGTGTCCGCCGTACCGGGGTTGACACAGTTGACCCGGACGCCCTCGCGGAGATGGTCGGCGGCCATGGCGAGGGTGAGGGAGTACACGGCGCCCTTGGTGGCGCTGTAGAGCGCGCGTTGGGGCAGACCGGCGGTGGCGGCGATGGAGCAGGTGTTGACGATCGCCGCACGGTCCGAGCGGCGCAGATACGGGAGGGCGGCGCGGGCGGCGCGGACCATGCCGAGGACGTTGACGTCGAAGACTCGGTGCCATTCGTCGTCACCGTTGTCCTCGATGGTGCCCTGGGCCCCGGCACCCGCGTTGTTGACCAGCACGTCGAGGCCGCCGAGGGTCTCGGCCGCGCTCGTCACGGCCGCCCGCACGGAGGCGTCGTCCGTGACGTCGCCCTGGAAGCCGAGCAGTGGCTTCTCGACGGCGGACGGGTCGAGGTCGAGGACGGCGACCTGGGCGCCGCGCTCGGCGAGGAGTTCGGCGGTGGCCCGTCCGATCCCGGATGCGCCGCCGGTGACCAGGGCCTTCAGGCCCTCGAAGTCGGTCATGCCGCCTGTCCCTTCTGGGTGTCGGGGTCGGCGGCCCAGAAGGTGCCGCCGGGGAACGTGTACTGGGCGATGGACTCCGGTCGCATGGCGGCCGAGTAGCCCGGCGCGGTGGGCGCCGCGTAGTGACCCTGCCTGATCACCACCGGATCACGGAAGTGCTCGTGCAGGTGATCGACGTATTCGATGACCCGGTCGTCGGAGGTGCCGGCCACGGCGAGGTAGTCGAACATGGAGAGGTGCTGGACGAGTTCGCACAGGCCGACGCCGCCCGCGTGCGGGCAGACGGGCACGCCGAACTTGGCGGCGAGCAGCAGGATGGCGAGGTTCTCGTTGACGCCGGCGACCCGGGCCGCGTCGATCTGGACGATGTCGATGGCGCCGGCCTGGAGCAGTTGCTTGAAGACGATCCGGTTCTGCACGTGTTCGCCGGTGGCGACCTTCACCGGGGTGACCGCGCGGCGGACCGCGGCATGGCCGAGGATGTCGTCGGGGCTGGTGGGCTCCTCGATCCAGTACGGGTCGAACTCGGCGAGCGCCTTGGTCCACCGGATCGCCTCGTCGACGTTCCACCGCTGGTTGGCGTCGACGGCCATCCGGATGTCCGGGCCGACCACCCCGCGGGCCACCCGGCAGCGCCGGATGTCGTCCTCCAGGTCGGCGCCGACCTTCAGCTTGATCTGCCGGAAGCCGTCGGCGACCGCCTGGGCGGCGAGCCGGGTGAGCTTCTCGTCGTCGTAGCCGAGCCAGCCGGCGGAGGTGGTGTAGGCGGGGAAGCCGCGCTCGAGAAGCCGCGCCCGGCGCTCGTCGGCGCCGGCGCGGCCGCGCCGGAGGATGCCGAGGGCCTCCTCGGGGGTGAGGGCGTCGGTGAGGTAGCGGAAGTCGATCTGCCGGACGATCCACTCGGGTTCGGCGTCGGCGAGCAGCTGCCACAGCGGCTTCCCGGCCCGGCGGGCCGCCAGGTCCCACACCGCGTTGATCACCGCGCCGATCGCCATGTGCATCACCCCCTTCTCGGGGCCGAGCCAGCGCAGCTGGCTGTCGCCGATCAGGTCGCGGAAGAGGGTCGCGGGGTCGTCGCAGATCTCGTCGACGGGGCGGCCGAGCACATGGTTCCGCAGCGCGTCGATCGCGGCGACCTGGACGTCGTTGCCCCGCCCGATGGTGAACGTGAACCCGTGTCCCTCGTGCCCGTCGGCCGCGTCGGTGCGCAGCACGACATAGGCCGCCGAGTAGTCGGGGTCCGGGTTCATCGCGTCGGAGCCGTCGAGCTCGCGCGAGGTGGGGAAGCGGATGTCGTAGGTGTCGAGCGCGGTGACGCGACTGGAGGGGCCGGGGCTCGGGGTCACGGATTGCCTTTCCTTCGGGGGGAGTTCGGGACGCGGGCCGCTCAGTCCTGCGCCCGTCCCGTGGTGACACGGGCGATCATGAGAGCGACGAGGATGATGCCGCCGTAGATCGCCTGGATCCAGAACGAGGGGACCTGCGCCAGGGTGAGCAGGTTCTGTACGACACCCAGCAGGAGCACGCCGGTCAGGGCGCCGAACATGGTGCCCTTGCCGCCGTCCAGGCTGATGCCGCCGATGACCGCGGCCGCCATCACCGTGAAGATCATGTTGTTGCCCTGGTTGGCGCTGATCGCGCCGACGTAACCGGTCTGCATGATCCCGCCGACGGAGGCGAGGACACCCGCGACGACGGAGACGCCCAGCACCACCCGGTCGACGCGGATACCGGCCGCTCGGGCCGCCTCCGCGTTGCCGCCGATGGCGTACAGGGCGCGGCCGACCCGGTGGTACTTGAGGATCAGCCCGGCCACGCCGAAGGCGACGGCCGCCAGCCACACCGACAGCGGGACCCGCAGGAAGGTGGAGGTGGCCAGGGAGAAGAACGCGTCGGGCATCCCGAACAGCGTCTTGCCCTTGGTGGCGCCGACGAGCAGCCCGCGCAGGACGATCAGCATGGCGAGGGTGACGATGAAGGCGTTGAGCTTGAACTTCACCACCAGGACGCCGTTGAAGGCGCCGATCACCCCGCCCACGACGAGGACCGCGAGCAGCGCGAGCCCGGCCGGCCATCCGGTGCCCCAGCCGGACTCCGCGCTCGGCAGCACCAGCAGGGCGCCGATGGCGGGCGCGATGCCGACCACCGACTCCAGGGACAGGTCGATCTTGCCGGTGATCAGGATCAGCGACTCGGCGAGGACCACCATGGCCAGGGCCGCCGAGGCGCCCAGGATGGAGATCAGGTTGCGTTCGGTGAGGAATGAGTCGTTGACGATCGCACCGAGGATCAGGAGCACCAACAGCGCCGGGACGAGCGCGAGTTCACGGACCCTGCGGAGCAGCACGGTCTTGGCGGCGCGGGCGTCGGGGACGCGCAGGGGGCCGGCGGTCGAGGCCGACGGGGCCTTCGTGTCAGCCATGGTCCACTCCTTCGGCCGGGGAGCCGGCTCCTGCGGGCATCGAGTCCACTCCTTCTATGGAGGCGATCAGCTCGTGGTCACGCCAGCCGGCCGGGTGTTCGGCGACGACGCGGCCGTGGAAGAGGACGAGGACGCGGTCGCAGCGGCGCAGGTCGTCGAGTTCGTCGGAGACGACCAGTACGGCGGTGCCGTCCTCGCGGGCGTTGTCCATGCGGGCGAGCAGTGACTCCTTGGACTTCACGTCGACGCCCGCGGTGGGGTTGATGAGCACGAGCAGACGGGGGTCGGAGGCGAGGGCGCGGGCCATGACGACCTTCTGCGCGTTGCCGCCGGACAGGTCGGAGACGGACTGCTCGGGGCCCTCGGCGTGGATGTCGAGGCGCTCGATCAGCTCGTCGGCGAAGCGCCGCTTGCGCTCGCCCGCGACGAACCCGAAGCGGCCGAGCCGGTCCAGGACGCTCATCGTGGCGTTGTCGCCGATGCTCATCCCGAAGACCAGCCCCTGGCCGTGCCGGTCGCGCGGTACACAGCCCACACCGGCCTTGAGGGCGGCCTGCACATCGCCGAACGGGAGCCGCTCGCCGTCAAGTCGCGCGGCTCCCCCGGTCGGCGTGTACAGCCCGGCGAAGGTCTCCGCCAGCTCGATCTTGCCGCTGCCGCTGGATCCGGCGATCCCGACGACCTCGCCCCGGCGCACGGTGAGGTCGATGTCGCGGTACGACGGTGAGGTCAGCCCCCGCGCGTCCAGCACGACGGGGGACCCGTCGGCCACCGCGTCGCGGCTGTGCTCCAGTTCGGCGATCGACTCCCCCGCCATTGCCTCCACCAGGGCCCGGCGCGGGAGTTCGGCGACGGGCGCGGTGGTGATCCAGCGGGCGTCGCGGAGCACGGTGACGGTCTGGCAGACCTCGTAGACCTCCTGGAGATGGTGCGAGATGAACAGGAAGGTCACACCGGAGTCCTGGAGCGACCGCATCCGGCTGAACAGCCGCTCGATCTCGCGGTTGTCGAGCTGGGCGGTGGGCTCGTCGAGCACGATGAACCGGGCGCCGAAGCTCAGTGCCCGGGCGATCTCCACCATCTGGCGGTCCTCGACCTTGAGGTCGGCGGTGCGCGCCTCGGGGTCGACGCGGACGTCCCAGGTGTCGAGCAGCGCGGCCGCCTCGCTCCGCAGCCGCCGCCAGCTGATGAGGCCCCGGTGCAGCGGCTGCCGGTTGATGAACAGGTTCTCGGCGACCGTCAGCTCCGGTACGACCGTGGGCTTCTGGTAGACACAGGCGACCTTGCTCCGCCAGGCGTCCCGGTCGGTGAGCGGAGGCGCGGGTTCGCCGTCGAAACGGACCGTTCCCTCATCCGGGGCCTGAAGGCCGGTGAGGACGCCGACCAGGGTGGACTTGCCGGCGCCGTTGCGTCCGACGAGGGCGTGGGACTCGCCGGGCAGTACGGTGAGCCGGCCCTCGGCGAGGGCGACGGTGGGGCCGTACCGCTTGACGATGTCCCGGGCCTCAACAAGTGGCGTGCTCATTTGACCGTGTTGCCCCACAGCTTCGGGTCGTCCACGTTGTCCTTGGTGACCAGCGGCGCGGGCAGCTGGTCCTCCAGGATGCCGCTGGGCAGCTTGACGATCGTGGAGTCGTGGTCGGTCGGGCCGGGCTTGAACGTCTTCCCCTCCATCGCCGCCTTGATGTAGTACATGCCGTACTTGGCGTAGGCGTCGGCGGGCTGGGAGACGGTCGCGTCGATCTCGCCCTTGCGGATGGCGTCGAACTCCTGCGGGATGCCGTCGTTGGAGACGATCGCTATGTGCCCGCTCTGCCCGGCCGTCTTGAGCATGCCCTTGGACTTCAGGGTCTGCAGGGTCGGCGCGAGGTAGACTCCGCCGGCCTGCAGGTAGATGCCCTTGATGTCGGGGTTGGCGTTCAGGAGCGTGTCCAGCTTGGACGCGGCGGTGTCGGACTCCCACTTGGCGGGGATCTCCAGCACCTTGAGCTTCGGGTACTTCGTCTTCACGCAGGTGCGGAACGCCTCGGAGCGGTCCCGGCCGTTGACCGAGGCGAGGTCGCCCATGATCTGCACGACCTTGCCGCTGGTGACGTGCCGGCCGAGGTACTCGCAGGCCTTGGTGCCGTAGGCGACGTTGTCGGCGCGCACCACCATGGCGACCTTGCCCTTGTCGGGCGCCACGTCCACGGCGACCACCGGCACGCCCTTGCGTTCGGCCTGGTCGAGCCCCGCTTCGATGGCCGCGCTGTCCAGCGGGGCGACGACAAGCCCCTTCACACCCTGGTTCAGCTCGTTGTTGATGTCGGTGATCTGCTGCGACGGGTCGCTGTTGGAGTTCACCGTCTTCAGCGCCTCGACGCCTTCCGACGTCGCCATCTTGGGCACGTAGTCGTTGTACGACTGCCAGAACGGCGAGGTCAGCAGGGGCAGGATCACCCCGACCTTGCCGGTGCCACCGCCTCCGGCGCTGCCGCTGCCGGTGTCCTTCGTACTGCCGCACGCGGCGAGCGCGAGCGAGGCGCCGACGGCCACGGCCGTCGCGCCGATGATCCGGGACCTGTTCCGCTTCCGCAGTGTTCTGCCGGGCATCTGGCAGCTCCTCATCGAGCGTGTTCGAGCAGATGTCCGCATACTTATCAGACCACTCGACGCCTTCGACACCCTTCGGACGCGATTTTTCCGTGAAACAAGCCGTAGTGGTCGGACCACATCGCTGATTAGACTGCGGCGCACCGGCGACAGGAGGAACGGTGTGGACGAGAGCGGTGTGGACGCGGCGGCCCCGCAGAAGGGCACGGTGACGCAGCGCGCCATCGAGCGGATCAAGGAGATGATCGGCGAGGGCCGCCTGGAGCCGGGCCAGCGGCTGCCGACCGAACGGGATCTCGCCGCGCAGCTGGGCATGTCCCGCAGCTCGATGCGCGAGGCGATCCGCGCGCTGACGGTCCTGGGCGTCCTGGAGGCCCGGCACGGCTCCGGCATCTACGTCACCCAGCTGGAGGCGGGTGACCTGCTGGAGACCTTCGGCGTGGTCGCCGACCTGTCACGTGGCCCGCAGCTGGTGGAACTGCTGGAGGTACGGCGGGTCCTGGAGTCGACGGCCACGGCACTGGCCGCCGCGCGGATCACGGCCGACCAGCTGGACGAGGTGGAGAAACACCTGACGGCGATGAACGCGACGGACGACCCCGAGGAGATCCTCGCCCACGACCTCGCGTTCCACCGGGTGATCGCGGGAGCGGCGGGCAACGACACGATGGCCGCGATCCTGGAGGGCCTGTCGTCCCGGACGTTCCGGGCCCGGGTGTGGCGGGGGTACGAGGAGGAGGGGGCGTTCGCAAGGACGCGCCGGGAGCACGCCGCCATCCACCGGGCCCTCGTCGCCCGCGACCCGGAGGCGGCCAGGGCCGCGGCGGCGGCGCATGTGGGTGAGGTCGAGGAGTGGCTGCGGTTGCAGCTGGGCACCTGAGGCGGACGATCCACGGGTCCGCCGTGCCCACGGTGGCCGGAGTCCGCCATCGATCGAGGGACAAAGGGGTTACGTCGTCCTCCCGTGCACGATCCCGAACCGGATCCCGGCCTCGCGGGCCCAGGCGGTGTTCCAGTACTTCCGGAGCACCCCCAGCGCGGGCTTCGGCCCCCCGCGCGGGGACTTCGAGAAACCCCTGACCGGGGCCGCGGCCGCCGCGGAGGGTGTTCGAATCGGTCGGCTGGCTGATCCGGTTCCTGCCCGGCGGCGGCCTCGACACCATGCGCTTGCCCCAGGCGCACCACCACGCCTGCGAGGCGAGAGGCCGTGCCCGGGTCAGGGTGCTGCGCGACCGCGGTGCGCGCCCCGTCGCCGTGGCGCCGGCCGACCGGGCGGGGGTGCCGGTGCCCCCGCCGCACGCGTGACCCGACGGTCCGCGCGGGGCGAGGACGTCCGGCGGTGTTCCGCCGGTGGGGGGCGGGTCACCGCCTGCTGAAACGAAGAGTCCTCAGCTCGAACGGACGCAGGATCAGGGGCACGCCGGCCCCGTCCAGGCTCGGTGCCGGGACATCGGTCAGGGGCCGCTCCAGCAGGTCCGTCGCCGTGACGTCCGCGACTTCGAAGCCCGCCGTCAGTGTCGCGTGGGCCCGGCCGCCGTGGGCCTCGTGGAAGCGGACCACCACGTCACCGCTGCCGTCGTCGGCCAGTTTCACCGCCGTGACGACGACCGCGTCGTTGTCGACCGTGACCAGCGGAGCCACCTCCTGCCCACCCGTCACCCGGCGTTCCGGCAGGTTGATGCGCCAGCCCTCCCGGACGGCGTCCGCGATGCCCGCCCCCGGAACCAGGGCGTGCCGGAATCGGTGGACGCCCTGGTCGGTCTCGGGGTCGGGGAAGCGCGGGGCGCGCAGCAGGGAGACCCGGACCGTGGTCGTCGTACCCCGGTCGCCGTCCGTGCGGACCGCCCGGGTCACGTCGTGGCCGTACGTCGAGTCGTTGACGATCGCCACGCCCCAGCCCGGCTCGTCCAGGTGGACGAAGCGGTGGTTGCAGGCCTCGAACTTGGCCGCCTCCCATGAGGTGTTGGTGTGGGTGGGACGGTGGAAGTGACCGAACTGGGTCTCCGACGCGTAGCGTTCGGCGTGCAGGTCCAGTGGGAAGGCCAGCTTCAGGAACTTCTCCGTCTCGTGCCAGTCCACCTCGGTGTCGATCAGCAGGCGGCGCTCGCCCGGCGGCAGCGACAGCACCTGGGTGACGCGGGAGGAGCCGAAGGACCGGGTGATCCGGACCGAACGGCCGTCCGCGCCGGCCGTCAGCTCGTCGGTGCCGGTGAGGTCGGTGACCGCGTTGCGGTAGAAGGCGTCGACGTCCCAGGCGTCCCACATGTTCGGGAAGTCCGGGTGGAGCTGGAGCAGGTTGGCGGCCGTGCCCGGAGCGATGGTCTCGCGGCCCGCCGTGACGTCGTAGGCGGACACGACCAGGCCCCGGGCGTCGATCTCGATCCGGAGCAGGCCGTTGGCGAGGATCCGGCCGCCCTCGGCCCGCTCCGACACCGTCACCTCCTCGGGCGTCTCCTGCTCGCCGGCACCCCCGGCGGGGATGCCGTGGCGCGGGTGCGGCGCCGCGTTGAACAGGAGCGTCCGGTCGCCCTCCCCGGCCAGGGCGCGCTGGGCCGCGTCGATGACCGCACCGAGTTCCGCGGCGACCCGCTCGTAGGTGGCGCGGGCCTCGCGGTGCACCCAGGCGATCGACGAACCGGGCAGGATGTCGTGGAACTGGTGGAGCAGGACCGTCTTCCAGATCCGGTCCAACTCCTCGTAGGGGTAGGGGAATCCGGTGCGGACGGCGGCGGTCGCCGCCCACAGCTCGGCCTCCCTCAGGAGGTGTTCGCTGCGCCGGTTGCCCTGTTTGGTCCTGGCCTGGCTGGTGAGGGTGGCGCGGTGGAGTTCGAGGTAGAGCTCGCCGACCCAGACGGGCGGGTCGGGGTAGTCGGCCTCCGCCTTCCTGAAGAACTCCTCCGGGGTCTCCCAGACGACCGCCGGCGAGCCCTCCAGGTCCCGTACCCGGGCCGCCTTCGCGACCATCTCGCGGGTCGTGCCTCCGCCGCCGTCGCCCCAGCCGGTCGGCGCGAGGGAGTGCCGGGCCCGCCCCTTGTCCTTGAAGTTCCTTGTGGCGTGGGCGAGTTCGCTGCCCTTCATGGAGCAGTTGTAGGTGTCGACGGGCGGGAAGTGGGTGAAGATCCGGGTGCCGTCGATGCCCTCCCACCAGAAGGTGTGGTGGGGGAACTTGTTCGTCTGGGACCAGGAGATCTTCTGGGTGAGGAGCCGGGTGGCGCCCGCCGCCCGGATGATCTGCGGAAGCCCGGCGGCGAAGCCGAAGGTGTCCGGCAGCCAGGCCTCGTCGTTCTCGATCCCGAACTCGTCCAGGAAGAACCGCTTCCCGTGCACGAACTGACGGGCCATCGCCTCCGAACCGGGCATGTTGGTGTCCGACTCCACCCACATCCCGCCGGCCGGCACGAACCTGCCGTCCGTGACCGCCTTCTTCACCCGCGCCCACACCTCGGGCCGGTGCTCCTTCACCCAGGCCCACTGCTGGGCCTGGGACATGGCGAACACGAACTCGGGCTCGTCCTCGATGAGCGCGGTCATGTTGGCGGTGGTACGGGCGACCTTGCGGACCGTCTCGCGCAGCGGCCACAGCCACGCCGAGTCGATGTGCGCGTGGCCGACGGCGCTGATCCGGTGCGCGGAGGGCGCGGCGGGGACGGACAGGACGTCGGTGAGCCGGGCACGCGCCTGTTCCGCCGTGCCGTTGACGTCCTGCAGGTCGATCGTGTCCAGGGCCCGTTCGACCGCGCGCAGGATGTCCCAGCGGCGTGCGCCGTCGACGGGCAGCTCCGCCATCAGCTCGCCGAGCACCTCCAGGTCGATCACCAGCTGCCACACGGTCTCGTCGAAGACGGCGAGGTCCATCCGGGTGAGCGTGTACTGCGGCTCGTGTCCGGCGGTGTCCTTGTCGCCGAGCAGGGTGGGCCGGAAGGGGTGGTAGTCGAGGATGACGGGGTTGGAGGCGGCCTCGACGTGCAGCCGTACCTGCTCGCCGCCCGCCACCGGGGCGCCGATCCGGACCCACTGGTTGCGCGGGTTGAGACCCTTCACGGGGGTGCCGTCGGGCCGGTAGACCAGGCCCTCGCACTGGAAGCCGGGCATGTTCTCGTCGAACCCGAGGTCGAGCAGGGCCTCCACGGTCCGCCCCGCCCACTCCTCGGGCACGGTTCCGGTGACCCGGAACCAGCTGGTGCCCCACGGAGCACCCCACCGGGCGCCCACCGCGATCGGCGCGGGCTCGGCCGCGAGGCCTTCGGCGACCGGCACGGGTTCGCCGGGCGCGTGCCACACGGCGACGTCGAGCGGCACGGACTCGGGGTACACGGCGGGGCGGATGCGCTCGTCGAGGACGCGCCTGAGGCGGGCTTCCACCAAGCTGCGGTCGTCATGCATGTGGGGTGCTCCGTTTGCTCGTTACCGGTTACCAGGTGTGCGTGACGGTCACGGGGTCCGACGAGGTGTACAGCTCCCCTACCGCACGCACTTCGAACCGTGCCGTCTCCTCGCCCTGCTCCGGCTGGAGCCCGGTCAGCCAGAAGGCCCGCTGGCCGGTGGCGCCGAGGAAGCGCCGGGTGCCGTCCGGGAGCAGCCGGTGCAGGGTGTACTGCCGTACGTCCCCGGGCGCCGCGTCCCAGGCGAGGCGGAGGTCGCCGCCGGCGGCCGCGGTGATCCGCGCACCGGTGGGTAGGGCCGGCGTGGTCACCGTGTCCCGTACGGCGATCCCGCCGAGCCGCCACCGGACGGGTCCGCCGCCCGCGGTGAGCCGGACGCCGAGCGCGTGCACGGTACAGGAGAGGCCGGTGAGCGGGACCGTCACGGTGGACCAGCCGTCGCCCCCGTCCGTCGGCAGGTACGTGTACGGGGGCGCCGCGCCGGCCCCGCCGGGCTCGGCGGTGGCGACGGCCAGCTCGACGTCCACGCTCCCGGCGTCGGTCCGGTACGTCAGCTCGACCACCGTCCGGTCCGTGATCGGCAGCCGGGTCGCGTACAGGTCCAGGACAACCGGCCGCTCGAGGGCTCCGTCGACCAGTACGCTGCTGCCGCCCCGCCAGGCGGCGGAGAAGTCGAAGGTGACGGCGGGCCTGGTGCCGTCGGTCCGTACCGACCACCGCCGGGACGGCAGCCGGTCCTGGAGGCCCAGGTGGTTCCAGGCGGTGTCCGAGACGGGCTCGCCGTCCTCGTACCAGCGCAGCCCGTGACCGGTGTTGAAGACGCTCGCGAACGGCACCGCCGACACCGTCGAACGGTCGGCCACCGACACGGCCGGCGCCCGCCAGGGGTCCGAGCCGTCCGGCCGCGACGGGTCCAGGGAGCGCCCCGTCCAGAACCGGTCGTCGGCGGCGTGGAAGTCGCCGGGGGTGCGGCTCGCCGGCAGGTGGTTGCGCGTCCACTCGGGCCGGTAGAAGCCGACCGAGGTGACGTGCGCCGAGCCGCCCGGCATGATCGCGTCCCAGTTGACGGAGGTGTTGGACCCGTTGGACTCGACGTCGACTCCGGCCCACAACTCGTAGCGACTCCGCCCGAGTTGGACCGCCTTCGCACCCGAGGAGGCGAGCGTCGGGCCGCTCCAGCGGAAGTCCACGAACATGTCGTCGGCGCTCTGGAAGAAGGCCTGGTTCTGGCTGTTGAGCGCACCCTGCCAGCTGACCGTGCCGTTCACGGTCATCGCGTCGTACCAGGTGACCCGCTGGCCCCGGGCGGCGGCGAGGGACTTCAGCTCGGTCATGAAGCCGAGCATGGCGGTGCCCAGGGCGGCGTTGCCGCCGCCGGTCTCGGCGTTGACGAACCAGCCGTCGAAGCCGTAGGCGGCGGCCACCGCCACCAGCCGGTCGGCGAGCGGGTAGTGCCCGTCGGCGTCCTTCTGGACCAGGTCGCGGGTCCACTGGAGCTGGCCGCCGTAGGCGGTGGGCGGCAGGAAGATGTTGCCGAGGACGGGCACGCCGTGCCGGTGGGCGGCGTCGACGATCGGCGCGTTCGGGGCGAGGATCAGCCCCTCCCCCGCCGAGCCGCCCCAGAAGACCAGCTCGTCCAGGTAGGACCAGTGGGTGAGGGCGTAGTAGTCGGCGGTGGCCGAGCCCTGGGACGGGTTGCCGGACGTGGGCCCGAAGGACACCAGCGCCTGGACGCGGGCCTGTCCGGAGCGGGCGGTGGTGTTGGCCGGGGTCGGGGTGAAGCGGGCGGCGAGCGGCACGGAGGCGGCGTTGAAGGCGAGGTCCGGGTCGCCGGCCGCCGTCCAGCTCCTGAGGCTGCGCCAGGTGATGCCGGGGCCCGGACTGCCGGCCGGGAAGGAGTCCGGGTACCAGTACGAGGCGTACGGCGGGGTGACGGCCGCCGCCCGGGGCGCCGCCGCCGCCGGCAGCGAGCGGGCCACGGCGGCCGCGGCGGCGGCGATCAGGACGGTGCGTCTGCCGGGGTTCACGAGCGGGTGCCTCCTGGTGGGGTGGGGAGTACCTGATCGGGAGTGACGACTTCGGTGATGCCGCGCGCGGCGAGATGGTCCCGGTCGTCCGCGCGGGTGTCGAGGACGGTGGTGGGGCGGGCGCCGTCGGCGACGAGCCGGAACCAGGCGTCGAAGACCGGGCCGCCGGGCGCGCACCGGGAGCGGCGGGCCGGGTCGGAGGGCACGACGAGCGCCGTGCGGCGTGTCTTCGCCACCCTGGGCTCGGCCGCCGCCAGGGCGTGGGCCAGGTCCTTGGGCTTGCGGTCGTTGGTGAACAGGCCGAGACCGTATTCGAGTTCGGGGAAGTCGGCGAGGCTGCGGCTGACGTCGTGCGAGCACCACCAGGTGACGCCCCACAGATCGGGGCAGTCCAGTACGGCGGTGAGGGTCGCCTCGGTGAACGCCGCCGCGTGCTCGGCCGGGATCAGCGGCGCGGGCGCGCCCACCTCCTGGAGCCATACGGGCCGGTGCGGGTCCTCGGCCCAGGCCTTGCTCAGCTCCACCAGGTACGCGGCGTGCTGCTGGGTCTGCGGTGCGGTACGGCCGTGGCGCTGGGCGGTGCCGTTGAACACCCAGGAGTGCACGGCGGTGAGGTCGCCGAGCCGGGCCGAGTGCGCCGGGGTGAAGGGCTGGTCGTCCTGGTACCAGGCCGCGTCGTAGGAGGCGTGCAGATGCAGCTTGCCGGGGGCCGCCTCGGTGCAGGCGGCCAGCAGCCGGGCCAGCCAGCGCTCGGCCTCCGCCTCGGTGGCCCGGTCGGGATCGGGATGCGGTCCCGCGGCGAACTGGTTGACCTCGTTGCCGATCGTCATCCCGATGAAGTTCGGCCGGTCCGCGAGCGCCGCCGCCAGGGTACGGAGGTAGGCGGCCTCCCCCGCCACCACCTCGGGGTCGGTGAAGAGGTTGCGCCGGTGCCAGGTCCGGGTCCAGGCCGGCAGGAAGTCGAAGCTGCTCAAGTGTCCCTGCAGACCGTCCACGTTGACGTCCAGCCCGCGTTCGCCGGCCGCGTCGGCCAGGGCGAGGAGCTGCTCGACCGCGCGCGGCCGGATCAGGGTGCGGTCGGGCTGGAAGTAGGGCCACAGCGGAAAGACCCGGATGTGGTCGAGTCCGAGGGCGGCGATGGAGTCGAGGTCGGCGCGTACGGAGTCCAGGTCGAAGTCGAGCCAGTGGTGGAACCACCCTTCGCTGGGGGTGTAGTTGACGCCGAAGCGCACGGCCGGGGGCATGCGGTCTCCTTGCGGGAACGGGGGTTCAGCCCTTGACGGCGCCTTCGCCGACCCCGCGGAAGAAGTACCGCTGGAGGCAGGCGAACAGGGCGATGAGCGGGGCCACGGCGATCACGGTGCCGGCGGCGACGAGGCGTTCGTCGTTGGCGAAGGTGCCGTGCAGGTAGTTGAGGCCGATGGTGAGCGTGAACCTGGAGGGGTCGCTGAGCACGATCAGCGGCCAGAGGAAGTCGTCCCAGGCGCCCATGAACGCGAAGATCGCGACGACGGCGACGGTGCCCTTGACCGACGGCAGGGCGATCCGCAGGAACCGCTGCCAGACGTCGGCGCCGTCGACGTAGGCCGCCTCCTCGATCTCGTAGGGCAGGTTGAGGAAGGCGTTGCGCATCAGCAGCACGTTCAGGGCGGCGATGGAGCCGGGCAGCACGACGCCGATCAGGGTGTTGTTGAGGCCGAGTTCGCGCATGGTGGTGAACTGGGCGATGATGATCCCCTCCACCGGCACGAGCATCGCGATGATGAACACGAGGGTGGCGATCCGGCGGCCCCGGTAGCGCAGCCGGGCCAGGGCGTAGCCGGCGAGCGCGGAGCCGACGCAGTTGGTGACGACGCTGGCGCTCGCCACCTTCAGCGAGTTGAGGGCGTAGTCCCAGACCGGGATGGTGTCGGCGACCCGCCGGTAGTTGTGCAGGGTGGGATGCTCGGGCAGGAAGCTCGGGGGCGAGCTGAAGATGTCCTCGGTGGGGCCCTTGAGCGAGGTGGACAGCTGCCACAGGAACGGTCCGACGGTGACGGCCAGTACGAGCAGGAGCAGGGCGTAGCGAAGGACCAGTTCGCCGATCCCGATGCGGCGGCCGTGTTCGTCGGTGAGGCGGGCCCGGGTGGCGCTCATGGGCGGTCCCTCCGGTCGGCGCGCAGCACCAGCAGCATCAGCGCGACGGTGACGACGAAGACGACGACGGAGAGCGCCGAGGCGTAGCCGACCCGGCCGGTGAGCCCGGTGCCGGTGCGCTGGACGAGCATCACGAGGGTGGTGTCCTCGCCGGCCGGGCCGCCGCTCGGGCCCGCCATCAGGTACACCTCGGAGAACACCTTGAAGGCGGCGACCGAGGAGAGCGCGGCGACCAGCACCATCGTGGAGCGTACGGCGGGCACGGTGACGGAGAGGAAGCGGCGCACCGCTCCCGCGCCGTCCACGGCGGCGGCCTCGTGCAGTTCGCGGGGGACGTTGGCGAGCGCCGCCAGATAAATGATCATGTAGTAGCCGAGGCCCTTCCAGACCGTGACCGCCATCGCGCTCAGCAGGAGCAGCCACTGGTCGCTGAGGAAGCCGATCCGGCCGATCCCGACCGTCTCCAGCAGGGAGTTGACCAGACCGCGTTCGTCCAGCAGCCAGACCCAGATGAGCCCGACCACGACGATCGAGGCGACGACCGGGGTGTAGAAGGCGGACCGGAAGAAGGTGATGCCCGGGATGTTCTTCTGCACCAGCAGCGCCAGCAGCAGCGGCAGCACGACGAGGGCGGGTACGACCACGACGATGTACAGCGTGCTGTTGCGCAGGCCGGTCCAGAACATGTCGTCGTGGATCAGCTCACGGAAGTTGGCGAGACCGACGAACCGGCCCGGGATCAGCGTGCGGCGGTCCGTGAAGGAGCTGACCACCGTCGAGACGAACGGATAGAGCACGAAGGCGCCGATGACCAGCAGCCCGGGTGCGGCGAACAGCCACGGACTGGTGGGCAGTTGACGCCGCACACGGGAGACGCCGGCCATGCCCGCCCCTCAGCCCTGCTGCCGGAGCAGCTGGTCGCAGGCCTTGACAGCGTTGTCCATGGCCGCCTTGGGGCTCTCCTTGCCCTGCAGGGCCTTGGCGACCTCGTTGCGCAGCGCGGTCTTCATCTGGTCGCTGAACAGCACCGGTGTGTAGTTGACCGCGGTCTTCAGGGACTTGGCCGCGGCGATCCGCACCCGGGTCTCGTCGGTGCCGTCCTCCTTGGTGAAGTACGGGTCGTCCAGGGAGCCGGCGGTGCTGGGGAAGATGGCCACCTGCTTGGCGAAGGACATCTGGTTCTGCGCGTCGGTCACGAAGTGCGCGAAGGCGACGGAGGCCGCGGTGTGCTTGGTCCGCGAGTTGACCATCACACCCATCACGTACATGTTGACGTGCCCGGTGCTGGTGATCTGGTCGGTGATGCCGATGTTCTTGTAGAGGTTCGGCGCCTGCTTCTTGAAGTTGCCGAGGTCGAGGGCGCTGCCGGGGTTCATGGCGACGGCCCCGGTGAGGAACTTCTTGCCGGAGGACTCCGGGGTCGCGGTCAGCGCCTGCGGGTCGAGCGCCTTGGCGTCGTACAGCTCCTTGTACTTGGTGAGCAGTTCGACCCCCTTGGCGTCGTTGAAGGCGAATCCGGTGCCCTGCTTGTCCATCAGCTCGACGCCGTAGCGCCCGAAGTCCTCGATGGTGGGGACGTTGGCGAGGGTGGCGACCTTGCCGTCGCTCTTCTGCGCCATCTTCAGGGCGTCGGTGAAGAGGTCGTCGTAGGTCTTGGGCGGCTGCGCGGGGTCGAGCCCGGCCTGCTCGAACAGCGTCTTGTTGTAGAAGAGCGGTCCGGTGTTCAGGTACCAGGGGAAGGCGTACGTCCCGCTCGTCCCCGGTATCTGATGGCTGGCCCAGGCCCCGTCCAGGTACTCGGGCCGGTACTTGGCTGCGGCCTTGTCGAGGTCGAGGGCGAGGCCGGCCTTGGCGAGCGGGGCGACGAGGTCCGGGGAGACGTTGACGACGTCGGGCAGGGTGCCGCCGGCCGCGTCCGCGCTGATCTTGTCGGCATAGCCCTCGGCGGGCTGGTCGATCCACTTCACGTGGGTGTCCGGGTACTTCTTCTCGAAGTCCGCGACCAGACCCTCGAAGTACGGCTTGAAGTTCGCGCGCAGGTTCCAGGTCTGGAAGGTGATGTCGCCCTCGACCTTGCCGGAGGCGTCGGTGGAGCCACCGCCGTCCTCCCCGGAACCGCAGGCGCTCAGCGGCAGGGCGAGGACGGCGGCAGCGGCGATGGCGAGCGCTCTGCGGGAGATGCGCATGGTCCGTTGCTCCTTTGCAGCGGGGGGCCGAAGGTGTCGCGCCAGACCTTGCACGCCGTTTCCACGACGAGTCAATGGATTCGGCGGAGCTAAAGTCATTAGTGGCTCAAACCCCCTGCTCAGCAAGGCGCTACAGGCCTATTGCCGCGGATCACTAATACGCTTTAGGGTGATCCGACTCAAGCGCATTAGCGGATCACGGTCCCGACGAATGAGGAAGTGAGTTGGCGGAGAAACGCAGCCCCGCGCGGCGGCCGACGATGAAGGACATCGCGCGCCGGTCGGGAGTCTCCGAGAGCGCGGTCTCCTTCGCGCTCAACGGCCGCCCCGGGGTCTCCGAGACCACCAGGGCCCGGGTGCACCGGGTCGCCGAGCAGCTCGGCTGGCGGCCCAGCACGGCCGCCCGCGCGCTGTCCGGCGAGGGCGCGGCCACGGTCGGGTTCGTCCTCGCCCGTCCCGCGCACTCGCTGGGCGTGGACTCCTTCTTCCTCCAACTGGTCTCCGGCATCCAGGAGGTGCTCGCCGAACGCCATCTCGGCCTGCTCTTCCAGATGGCGGAGGACGTGGGCGACGAGTGCGCGGTGTACCGCCGCTGGTGGGCGGAGCACCGCGTCGACGGCATCCTGATGGTCGATCCGCGCGCCGACGATCCCCGGCCCGACCTGCTGGACGAGTTGGGCCTGCCCGCGGTGGTGATCGGCGGCGCCCCCGACGGACGCCACCCCGGGCTGTCGACGGTGTGGGCGGACGACGCGGCCGCGATGGCGTCGGTGGTGGACGAGCTGACGGCACTGGGCCACCGCAGGATCGTGCACATCGCGGGCCTGCCCGGCCTCGCCCACACCCAGCGCCGGATCCGCACGCTGCGCGCCGAGGCGGACGGCCGAGGTCTGTCCGAGGTCCGCTCGGTCACCACTGACTACTCCGACGCCGAGGGCGCGGCCGTCACCCGCCGGGTGCTGCGGGCGGCTCCGGCCCCGACGGCCCTGATCTACGACAACGACGTGATGGCGGTGGCCGGGGTCGCGGCCGCGGCCGAACTCGGCCACTCGGTCCCTGACGACGTCTCCGTGGTCTCCTGGGAGGACTCGGTCCTGTGCCGCATGGTCAAGCCGTGGCTGTCGGCGCTCTCCCGGGACAGCGCCGAGTTCGGCCGGGTGGCGGCACACGAGCTGACGGCCCTGCTGGACGGTGGCACGGCCCGGGCGGTACGGGTACCGGTTCCCCGGCTCACGGTACGGGGCAGCACGGCGGCGGCCCGCTCCTAAGGGCTGTCCCGTAATCCCTGGTGGATCAGCGCGCGGCGTCAGATGCGGTGCATCGCAAGGCGGAGGGTCGTCCTCATACTGGGCGTGTTCGGGCGAGCCCGACAACGCTGCGAGGTGCCGTAGCTGTCGTCGTGCGCCCGCCGGGGATTACGGGACAGCCCTTAGACCGCCGGCCGGAACAGCGCGGACCCGGGCGGGAGCGGGGCGGCCGCGACCCCGGAAGGCCGCGGCCGCCCTCTCCGTGCCTCAGCCCTGCCACTCCACCTTGAACACCCACACGTGCTGTCCCGCCCGCCGGGCCGGCTCGGGCACGTCGATCACCAGTGCTCCGCCGGTGACGGTCCAGGTCAGCGGCCGGTGGTGGCCGAGCATGGTCACCTTGTCGCCGGCCCTGACCGGTACCGGTGCCTCGACGGTGAGCTTGGCGCCGGGCCGGGTCAGCGAGTGGATGTAGAAGGCCTCGTCCGGGCGGACGGTGAACCGCAGGTCCTCGCCGAGCTGGGCCATGCGCGACCAGTAGGTGGTGCCGTGGATCGCCTCGCCGTTGACCGCGAGCCAGGCGCCGGTCTCCCGCAGCCGGGTCTGCATGATCTCCGGGATGGTGCCGTCGGCGCGGGGGCCGATGTCGAGCAGGAAGTTGCCGTTCTTGGAGACGATGTCGACCAGGCTGTGCACGACCTCCTCGGTGGTCATGTAGGCGTCGTCGGGGGTGGCCCGGTTGTAGCCGTAGCTGCGCGGGTCGAGGCCGCGGCTGGCCTCCCACTTGGCGACGACCGTGTCGGCGTACGTCGTGTACTCGGGCGTGGTGAAGTCGTGGAAGCCGATGCCCGAGCGGTCGTTGACGGTCACGTCGACCGGACGGGCCCGGTTCTTGGCGTGGTTGAAGTACTCGGCGAGGACGTGGACGCTGTCGTTCGCGCCGCCGATGTCGCACCAGATGATCTCCGGGTCGTAGCCGTGGACCAGTTCGAGCATCTGCGGGGCCTGGAAGTCCCGCACGTAGTCCTTGCCCGCGGTGTATCCGGTGTACGGCAGCGGGTCCAGCGTGTACGGGTTGCGCGGGGCGTGGCCCATCCAGGGGCTGTCGGGGTTGAACCACTCGGGCATGGAGAAGTACAGGCCGCGGTGGAGTTCGGGCGTGTACCGGCGGGACGCCTCGAACAGCTCCTTGACCAGGTCCCGTCTGGGGCCCATCCGCACGGCATTGCGGTCGGAGACCTTGGTGTCCCACAGCGCGAAGCCCTCGTGGTGCTTGGAGGTCAGCACGTGGTATTGGGCGCCGGCGTCCCGGAACAGCTCGACCCACGCCCGCGGGTCGAACTTCTCGGCGGTGAAGCGCGGGATGAAGTCGTCGTAGGCGAAGTCCTCGCCGTAGGTGTCCCGGTGGTAGGCGTAGGTGGGGTTGCCCGGGTCCTGCATCTGGTCCCAGTACCACTCGGCGTACTGCACTCCGACCGGCGCCCACGCGGGCACCGAGTAGACGCCCCAGTGGATGAAGATGCCGAACTTGGCCTCGTTGAACCAGTACGGCGCCCGGTGACCGGCCAACGAGGTCTCGGTGGGCTCGTAGTCGGCGGTGCCGAGCGTCAGGGTGCGGCGGCTGGAGGTCACTTGGGCGCCGCGGCCGTGCACGCTGACCGTGCCGTCCCGCTCGGTTCCGGGTGCGGTGCCGGTGCGGCTGCGGATGCCGATCCGGACGCGGGCCTGTTCGCCGGGGTCGAGGCGGCGGACGCGGGCGGGCTCGACGGTACGGGCACCGGGGACGTCGACGCGCACGGACACCGCGTCACGGGCCAGGATCGCGACGGTGCCCGCGTTGACGACGGTGGCCTCGACGCTCTGAGCGCCGGTGGCGTCCAGCAGGGAGGCGGTGGAGTGGGCGTCGCGCAGGGCCAGCGCCCGTCCCTGGGCGACGGGCTGGAGGGAGAGGGCGAAGACGTGCAGGGCGGCCTTGCCGGCCTCGGCCGGGCCGGTGACCGGCAGGGTGAGGGCGACGGCCTCGCGCTGCGGGTCGATCCACACCTCGCAGGTGCCGATCCCGACGGCGTGCTGGTCCTTGCCGCCGTCCGGCTGGTAGCGGTACGGCGCCGCCAGCGGACCGCCCACCGCGTACCAGTCGCTGCCGCTCAGACCGGCGGTGGTGGTCGTGCCGTCGGCGTAGTGGACGGTGGCCCGGCCGGCGGCGTTGCCGTAGCTGCCGGCGGTGAGGAAGACGGCCGACAGGTAGTGGCCCTTGGGGAGGTCGACGCGCTGGCCGAGGGCGACAACGTTGTTCTTGGCGCCCGCCGTCGCGGCGGGGAAGTCGAAGGGGATGCCGTCGACCTCGACCCGGCCGGCCGGGAGTTCCTCGCCCGGGAACGTGTAGCCGGAGCCGTCGAAGTCACCTCCCCGGGCGTCGGCGGTGTCGATGCCGTCGTTGTCGTAGAGGGAGTCGAGGGGTACGGGGACCGGAGCGGGGACGGGGACCCATGAGGACGCGGCCGGCGCACCGGCCGCCGCGCCCGCGCCACGGGAGTCGGCAGGCCCGGTGGCGTGGGCCGGGGTGGTCGCGGCGAGCGGCAGGGCGGCCCCTGCGGCAACGCCCGCGGCGGCCCCCAGCACCTGACGTCGTGGATAGGGAGACATGCTCATGCGCGGCTCCATTCATCGGATGTCTGATGATTGAGCGGGCCCAGAAGCCTGTCAATGGGGCATGCACGTGCAGGAATCGAGAAAGTGGTCCGATGACACGCGGGATCCGAGCATGCATCAGAGGCGGTCGCGGAGCACACCTCACCCACGGCTCCGGCGCCGCACGCTCTCGACGGAAAGGCCGCGGCGCGGCAGAGTGCCCTTTCGTACCGACGAGTATGCCCCCCTCTCTCTCGCACCTTCAGGAGCGCCCGTGACCAGCTGGGTCGGCCGGACCGCCGCCGAAATCGCCGCCGCCGTACGGGAGAAGCGGGCCACTCCCCGGGAGGTGGTGGCCGAGCACCTGGAGCGGATCGCACGGCTGGACGGACGGATCGGCGCGTTCCGTAAGGTCCGGGCCGAAGCGGCGCTCGCCGAGGCGGACGCGGTCGCCGCCCGCGCCGATCTGGACGAACTCCCGCTGGCCGGTGTCCCGTTGGCCGTGAAGGACAATCTGGCGGTGCGTGGCGAGGCGCATCTGGACGGTTCGGCGGCGACACCGGACACGCCCGCCGACGCCGACCATGCCACCGTGGCCCGGCTGCGGGCGGCGGGCGCGGTGGTCGTGGGGCTGACGAACGTGCCCGAGCTGTGCGTCTTCGGGACGACCGACGGGATCCACGGCATCTCCCGCAACCCGTGGGACACGCTGCGCAGCGCGGGCGGCTCCTCGGGCGGCAGCGCGGCCGCGGTCGCCGCCGGGCTGGCGCCGATCGCCCTCGGCAACGACGGCATGGGCTCGCTGCGCATCCCGGCGGCCAACTGCGGTCTGGTCACCATCAAGCCGGGGTTCGGGGTGGTCCCGGCCGGGATCGGCAACGGCGACTGGTTCGGCATGTCGGAGAACGGGCCGCTGGCCACCTCCGTCGAGGACGTCCGGCTGATGCTCTCGGTCCTCGCCGACCAGGAGTTCGGGAGCACCACGGACGGCACCGCGCTGACGATCGCCCTCTCGCGGCGCAGCCCGCTGGTCGGGACGACCGTGAGCAGGCCGTATACGAACGCGGTGGCGCAGGCGGCCGGACTGCTGGCGGCCGCCGGGCACCGGGTGCGGCGGGCGGAGCCGCCGTACCCGGCGTCGATCGGCGTCACCGCGCTGCGGCACTGGACGGCGGGGACGGCCGCGGACGCGGCCGATCTGGACCCGGCGCTGCTGACCCGGCGGACCCGGGTGCACGCGGCGATCGGCCGCCGGTTCCTGAACGGGGTCCGGGTGAGCGACTCCCGCGACCGGCTGCGCGCCCGGCTGACGCCGTTCTTCGCCGAGTACGACGTACTGCTCACCCCCGCGCTGGCCCGCCGCGCCCCGCGGGCGGCCCCCTGGCACGAGCGGGGCTGGCTGCGCAACGCGCTGGCCGGCTCCACCTACTCGCCGCTTACCCCGGCCTGGAACCTCACTGGCTGGCCGGCGATGTCGGTGCCGTTCGGCACGCTGCCGTCGGGCGCTCCGTGCGCGGTACAGCTGGTGGGGCGGCCGGGCTCGGAGGCGGTCCTGCTGGCCGTGGCCAGGACCCTGGAGACCCTGCGCCCCTGGCAGCGCACCGCGCCCGTCGGCTAGGGCCCGCCGGCCGCCTCCCCGGCGGTGGCGGGCATCACGGGCCGCCGCTGCGAGGACCGCGCCCGGGCCGCGCCGGTCGCCGAGCGCGCCGGTACGGTCGGCGGGGTCGCGCCGTGCGCCCCGGCCCGGGAGCGCGCGCGGCACTCGTGGCGTGACCGTGCTCAGAGCGCGCGGTACATGACGTGCAGGCCGACCGGTCCGTGCCGGGGATGGTCGAAGGCTTCCGGGACCGTGCCGATGACCGTGAAGCCGAGAGAGGTCCACAGGGCGACGGCGGGGTTGGTCTCGACGACGGCGTTGAACACCATGGACCGGTAGCCGTGCGCGCGGGCCTCGGCCAGGACGTGTTCCGCCAGGGCCCGCCCGATGCCCTGGCCCGCCCGGTCGGGGTCGACCATGAAACCGGCGTTGGCGACGCCCGCGGCGGGTCCGCCGTAGTTGGGGGTGAGGTAGGCGGAGCCGACGACGGCTCCGGTGGGGTCCTCGGCGACGTAGACACGTTTCGCCGGGCTCATCCACAGGGCGCGGGCCGCCTCCTCCGAAGTGTCGGGGTCCCAGCCGTACGTCTCGGCGGCGGCGACGATCCGGTGCCAGAAGGGCCAGATCTGCGGCCAGTCGGCCGCGGTTGCTGCTCTGATCGGCATGGGCGTGAGTCTCGCACGCCCATGCGTCGGCGATCGCGGATCACCGGCCGGCGGTCAGTCCACGCTCGGCAGGATGTGGGGCTCGGCGAGGTCCTCCTCGTAACCCGCGAGGCGGATCGGGGCGGACCGGGCCCACACGTCGAGGCTGCCGAGCTGTCCGGGCCGCCTGCCCGAGCGCTCCGTGCGTTCCTTGGGGCGCTGCTCGATATTCGTCTTCTCCGGTGTCACCGCGCACTCCTTATGTGTCGGTCACCCTCGGGGCGTGCCGGACGGTCTGCGTTCCGGTGCTTGGCGCCCGCTCGGGTCTGGATGGAAAGCAGGTTCGGACGCGGTGGCGCCGGTAACTCACAAGGGAGCGGGCCGTTGTCGACCAGCTCGTCCCGGGACGGACCGTGGGTGTGGGTGGGACCCCTTGCTGCTGCCCGTCCTCTCTAGATTAACCAAATGAGCGCAGCCCCGCTCGATAGGGAGTGCAAACAAGGTGTAACTATCGCGAGTCGCTCCGTGCTCCCCCCGCCCGCAAATACACCTTTTCGTAACATGATGCACCGTTCATGTCCCACCCGCTCGACCTGGCGACTCGAACACATGACCGAACGAGTAAGTTCCGCCGCCCTCACCGGCTGCGCAGTTCAGGTTGCGTTGGCCGGGTCGAAAACTCGACATGATCCGATGGCGCGGGACAACGGCTGTCTCGCGGAAGGACTGACGCATGGAGCTGCGCAGCGTCGAGGAGCTGATGGATCTGCTGTACGCCTGCCGTCACCAGCGCGCCCTGCGCACCGCGGCCCTGCTGCGCCGCGGCCGCCCCGCCGACAAGGAACTCCAGGTCGCGGGCCTGGTGCACGGCATCGCGGAACTCCTGGGCCACGCCGACGGCGCCGCACAGGCGGTACGGCACCTGCTCGGGGAGCGCGTCTGCCGCCTGGTGCGCGGGGACGGCGCCCCCGCCGACGACGACGTGCTGCGGCTTCGGCAGGCCGACGAGGAGAGCCGCTCCACGGGGTTCGACGCGGGCGTCCTGGAGGACTGGCGGACCGTCCTCGAACTGGTCGCCACCCGCAACTCCCGCCTCGGGGCTGTCGACTGACGGCTCGTCATGAGACGGTACGGCGATGACGTCGTACGGGCTCAGGGGCAGGGCGGCCGTCGTCACCGGCGGCACCCGCGGGATCGGGCGTGCGGTCGCCGGGGCGCTCGCGGCGGCCGGGGCGCTGGTGTGCGTGAGCGCGCGGGACACGGCCGAGGTCCGGCGTACGGCCGCGGAGCTGGGCGGGACCGGCCTGGCCGGCAGCGTCGCCGAGCCGCAGCACGCCCGGGAGCTGACCCGGCTGGCGCTGACCGAGTTCGGGCGGCTGGACATCCTCGTCAACAACGCGGCGACCAACCGCCCGTACGGCCCGCTGATGGACGCCGACCTGGGCCTGTGGCGGGAGGCGTTCGCGGTCAACGTGGAGGCACCGCTGCGGCTCACGCAGTGCGCGTGGCGCGGCTGGATGCGGGAGCACGGCGGGTCGGTGGTCAACATCTGCACGGAGGGCGCGGCCCACGTCGGCCCCGACGTGGGCACCTACGGCACCAGCAAGGCGGCCCTGCTGCACCTGACCCAGCAGCTGGCGGGCGAACTGGCACCCCGGGTCCGGGTCAACTCGGTCTCCCCGGGCCTGGTGCGCACGGAGATGGCCCGGTTCATGTGGGAACCGCGTGAGCGCGAGATCGCGGAGGGGCTGCCGATGGGCCGCATCGGGGAGCCGCAGGACGTAGCCGGGGCGGTGCTGTGGCTGTGCTCGGACGCCGCGGGATGGGTGACCGGAGCCGACCTGGTCGTCGACGGCGGAACCCGGGTACGAGCGGCACGCACGTCGGTCTAGCGCCAGTCCGGCGGATGGTGGTCCCCCTCCGAGGGAGGCATGGCAGACCCCGCGTCCGCGGCACGGTCCGCCGCACGGCCCCCAGGGGCGCGGGGAACCGCGCGACCAGTCCCCTCCCGCACGGCCCGCGCCCGCCCGACGCCCCCCGGAACCCGGTCGCAGGGCGCCGACGACGATCGAGCGGGGCTTACCACTTGCCCGGCTCGTAGTCCTTCAGGAAGACCCCGTACACGTCCTCGCCCTGCTCGCCGCGCACGACCGGGTCGTAGACCCGGGCCGCGCCGTCGATCAGGTCGAGCGGCGCGTGGAAGCCGGCCTCGGCCAGGCGCAGCTTGTCGTAGTGCGGGCGCTCGTCGGTGATCCAGCCGGTGTCCACGGAGGTCATCAGGATGCCGTCGGTCTCGAACATCTCCACCGCGCTGGTCCGGGTGACCATGTTCATGGCGGCCTTGGCCGCGTTGGTGTTCGGGTGCCCGGCGCCCTTGTAGCCGCGGCCGAAGACGCCTTCCATCGCGGAGACGTTGACGACGTACGCCCGTCCGCGCGCCGCCCGCTTCGCCGCTGCGGCCATGGCCGGCCGCAGCGCGCTGATCAGGATGAACGGCGAGGTGTAGTTGCAGAGCTGGGTCTCCAGGAGCTCGACCGGGGAGATCTGGTCGATGGTCTGCACCCAGGTGTTGGAGTCGACGACGTCCGGGACGAGACCGCCCGCGTCGATGGCGGTGCCGTCGAGGTGCCGGGCGACGCTGGCGTTGCCCGCGACCAGCGCGAGATCGGCGACCTGCTGGGCGTCGAGCCCGCTGGTGCCGAGCGGCAGCGCGGCGAGGCCGTCCACGGCACCGGAGTTGAAGGCGCCGATGACCTGGTGGGCGGGGAGTTCACCGGCGGGCAGCGGGGCGCTCTCGCCCTCGACCAGGGCCGCGTAGGCCGAGGGCAGCCGGCGTACGGTCTGGGTCGCGTTGTTGATCAGGATGTCGAGCGGGCCCGCCGCGGCGACCTGCTCCGCCAGGGCGACGGCCTGGGCCGGGTCGCGCAGGTCGATGCCGACGACCTCCAGGCGGTGCAGCCAGTCCGCGGAGTCCTCCATCGCCTTGAAGCGGCGGATGGCGTCCTTCGGGAAGCGCGTGGTGATCGTGGTGTGCGCGCCGTCCCGCAGCAGCCGCAGCGCGATGTACATGCCGATCTTGGCGCGGCCGCCGGTGAGCAGGGCTCGCTTGCCGCTCAGGTCGGCGCGGACGTCCCGCTTGGCGCGGTTCAGGGCGGCGCAGTCCGGACAGAGCTGGTGGTAGAAGTAGTCGACCTCGACGTAGCGGCTCTTGCAGGTGTAGCAGGAGCGCGGGCGCTGGAGTATCCCCGCGATCCTGCCCTCCTCGGTCCGCGAGGAGGGCAGCAGGCCCTCGGTCTCGTCGTCGATGCGCTGGGCGGAGCCGGTCGCGGTGGCCTCGGTGACCGCCTTGTCGTGCGCGGTCTTGGCGGCCCGGCGCTCCTGGCGGCGGCGCTGCTTGACCGTGCGGTAGACGCCCGCCGTGGCCCGGCGCACCGCGATGGCGTCCGGGTGGTCGACGTCCAGCTCGTCCAGCTCGTCGAGCACGCTGAGGCAGACGGCGAGCCGCTCCGGGTCGATGCCCGGGCCGTAGACCACCTGGTCCTCGGCCGTCGGGCCGTCCTGTGTCACCGTCATCGCGCTGCCGCTTCCCTGATCCACCAGCGGCGCTCCGACTCGCGCCCGCTTTCGAACAGGGGATTTTACGGAGCGCCGGGCCCTACCTCCAAACCCGACCGCATCATGGATCGCAGACCGAGATCAGCGAGTCGACCTCGTCGGTCACCGCGCGGGCCAGCACGTCGAGGTCCGGGACGGCCGCCGCGTCCGCGACGAGGCCGTAGTGGACCTGGTTGCGGTAGGTGGAGATGGCGACCGCGAGGGACTGGCCGGGCGCGAGCGGGGCCAGCGGGTAGACGGCCGTCAGCGGGTGACCGCCCAGGCGCAGGCCGAGGCCGGGCAGCGGCACGCTGGTGACCAGGATGTCGAACCAGAGCCGGGCCGCCTGGCCGACGAGCGGTCCGCCGAGCCGGTGCCCGAGGGCGGGCACGTGGTCGGCGAGCAGCGCGACGGCACCGGCGCCCCGGTTGGGGCCGGCGTCCTTGTTGCGGACCATCGCCGTGCGGACGCGGTCGAGACGGGCGAGCGGGTCGGGGTTGTCGACCGGAAGCCGTATCAGGTAGCCGGAGAGCCGGTTGCCCTGTGGGGTGGAGGTGCGCGGACGGCGCTTGGAGACCGGGATCAGCGCGCGCGGGGCGACACCCTGGGTGGGGTCGCCGCGCTCCTCCAGCCAGCGGCGCAGCGCGCCGGCGACGACGGCGATGAGCACGTCGTTGACGGTGCCGCCGACGGCCTTGCGGACCCGGTGCACATCGTCGATGTCGAGGTCGACGCCGGCGATGCTGCGGGTGCCGGTGGGCTCGGACCGCAGTGCGGCGGAGGAGCTCACCCCGAGGGCGGACAGGGCGACGGACGCGCCGATGTCCAGGGCCCGGCCGACGTCCGAGAGCGCGCCGCGCACCAGCTCGGGCACCTTGCGCATGTCCGGCAGCGCCGGCCGCGTGCGCGGCGCCTCGATCGGGCGGCGGGCACGCTCGGGCAGGTCGAGCGGGTCCATGACGCCGGCGGCCAGCTTGAGGGCGCGCAGCCCGTCGGCGAGGGCGTGGTGGAACTTGAACAGCACCGCGAAGGAGACCCCGTCCTCGCCCGGCAGCACATGCGCCTCCCACGGGGGCCGGCCGCGCTCCAGCGGGCGTTGCATCAGCCGGCCGGCGACGGCCTGGAAGTCGTCGGTCGGGGCGTGCAGCCGGACGTGGTCGAGGGGATCGAAGTCCGGGGCGCTCTCGCGGGCGGCGCCGCCGAACGCGAGCGGCTGCCAGACGTCCTTGATGCGCATGCGCAGTCCGGGCACGGCGGCGGCACGGGCCGCGAGCAGGTCGGCCGCGTGGGCGCCGGCGGTCGGCGAGTGCGCCGAGAAGACGCCCAGCGCGCCGAGGTGCATCGGATGGCGGTCGGACTCGATGTTCCAGAACGCCAGATCGAGAGGGGCCAGCAGGTCAGCAGTCGCAGTCATCACGAAGGGTGCCTCGCGTCGACGGAGGGGGAATCAGCAGTCAAACGCCGACACCTGATTACGGTCAAGTACGATCACGCTACACACAGTTAACAGCAGATTAAGCCCCGCCTCCCCGGAAAGAGGCGGGACTCATGGGAAACCTGAGGTCACCTCAGCGCCGGCGGCGCCGCCTGGGGTGACGTACCCCACTCTGACGGGCGCGGGCCGACCGTGAACGCCAGCGAGCGCAGGGTGCGCAGTGAACCGTTCGTCAGATAGGTCCGGCCGTAGCCGGATCCGTCGATCCGGGCGGTCTGCACGTACCGGTCGGCGGCCGAGGTGCCGGGCGCGGTCACCGTGAAGCCGCCGCTCGGCCAGTAGCGGCGGTCCAGGCGGACGTCGGCCCGGTCGAAGACAGGCGTCGACAGACCCCACGTGCCGTATCCCGGCTGGACGGGGAAGAGGCCGATGGACGACAGCACGTTCCAGGCGGACATGGTGCCGAGGTCGTCGTTGCCGGTCATCCCGGTCGGCCCGTCGGTGAAGAGGGTGAGGGCCGCGTGCACCACGTCGGTGGTCTTCCAGGGCTGGCCGGTGGAGAGGTAGGTGTACGGGGCGGTGAGGTCGGGCTCGTTCATGGGGTTGTAGACGGCCGCGTGGTAGTAGTCGTAGGCGTTGCCGTGCACCCACACCTCGCGCGCGGTCTTCTCCGGGTCGGCGAGGAGCTGGTCGTAGGCGAAGAAGGAGTCGAGCCGCCGGTTGGCGGCGTGCTCGCCGCCGATGAGGGAGATCACACCCGGCAGGTCCTGCGGGACCAGCCACTGGTACTGCCAGGCGGTGCCCTCGTGGAAGCCGATGCCGCGGCCCGGGTCGGGGTCGCCGGTGAAGGCGCCGGAGGCGTCACGGGCACGGAAGAAGCCGGTGGAGGGGTCGAAGACGTTGCGGTAGTTCTGGGCCCTGGTGGCATAACGGGCCGCGTCCGCGCCGTGGCCGAGGTTCCGGGCCATCTGGGCGAGCATCGCGTCGGACAGCGCGTACTCGAGGGTGACCGAGGCGCCGTGGTCGTAGTCGGAGTCGCCGACCTTGGTGTGCGGGCGGCCCTTGGCGTAGGGCGCGAAGCCGCCGGCGAGGTATTCGGCGTTGGCCTCGCGGCCGACGCCCGGGTTGGCGGCCGGGGGTACGCCGTCGGCGTTCTTCCGCAGCGCCCGGTAGGTCCGCTCCTCGTCCCCCTTGAGCAGGCCCGCCTGGTAGGCGGTGGTCAGGAACGGGGTGACGGGGTCGCCGGTCATGATGTTCGTCTCGACCGGGCCGTAGCCCCACTTGGGCAGCCAGCCGCCCTCCTCGTCGACCTTCAGCACCGACAGCGCCATGTCCCGTGCCTCGCGCGGGGCGAGCAGGGCGAGCAGCTGGGCCTGGGTGCGGTAGGTGTCCCAGAGCGACCAGTTCTGGTAGTAGGTGAACCCGGCGGGGCGGTGGATCCTCCGGTCCCAGCCGGTGTAGCGGCCGTCCGCGTCGTCGCCGACGTTGGGTGCCAGGAAGGCGCGGTACAGCGACGAGTAGAAGGTGCGGCGCAGGGTGGGGGAGCCGCCCTGGACGCGGATGCCGCCGAGCCGCCGCTCCCAGGCCTCCCGGGCCTGCCGTCGTACCGTGTCGAACGAACGGCCGCCCTCGGCCCGCAGATTGACCTCGGCGCCTCGCGCGTCGACGTACGACAGGGCGGTGGTCGCCTCGACGGTACGGTCCCGGGTGGTGTCGAAGCGGACGTAGGCGCCGTCGGCCCCGGTACGGGCCCCGGGGGTGACCGCGGTGCCGTTCCAGGTGCCGTGGGCGGTGAACGGGCGGCTGAAGCGGGTGACCGTGTACACCGTGTAGGGGGCGGTCTCCCGGCAGAAGCCATGGCCCGTGATCTTCGTACGGACGGTGTGGTCGTCGAGGATCTCGACCTCGCTGCGCACCGGCTTGTGCAGCGCCTGGCCCGCGTTGAGCAGGACGTTGGCCTTGTCGGTGGCCGGGAAGGTGTAGCGCTGGACGCCGGTGCGGGCGGTCGCGGTCAGCTCGGCGCGGACACCGGAGTCGAGGCCGACGCGGTAGTAGCCGGGGCTCGCCTGCTCGTCGGCGTGGTCGAACCCGGCCGCGTACCGGGCGTAGTCCGTCTGCGTGACGTCCCCGGTGGTGGGCAGGACGGGCAGGTCGCCGCCGATGCGGCAGCCGACGCCCGAGAGGTGGACCAGGGAGAAGCCGCGGATCCGGTGCTGCGCGTAGTCGTATCCGGTGCTGTGCCCGGTGTCCGGGGAGAGCTGCACCATGCCGAAGGGCACGGCCGCGCCGGGGAAGGTGTTGCCCTCGTTCTGGGTCCCGATGAAGGGGTTGACCAGGTCGGCGAGGTGGCCGTCGGTCGGTTCGGCTGCTCCTGCGGCGGGGGCGGTGAGCAGCGCGGACGCTGTCAGCACCCCGGCCAGGCACAGCCGTGCGCGCCGGGTCCCTCTCATGTCGGATGACCTCCGAAGCTTCGACGTCGTTGTCTGCATCGTGAGGGGGAAAGGCCGCAAAGACCGGCACCTGGGGGTTTTCACGCGCAGCGCGTCGCGGAAAGGGACGAGGCGGTACGAGACGGCCAACGAGTCGGGCCCGGCGCGGGAACGGCGCCGGGCCCGGTTTCGGGAAGGGGGCTACGAGACCGGTTGCCCCTTCCCGAGGGCGATCACCCCGCCCTTGGAGACGGTGTACAGCTCCGCGTCCCGGTCCGGGTTGACGCCGATGGTGGCGCCCGGCGGGACCTCGACGTTCTTGTCCAGGACCGCGCCCCGCACCACCGCGCCCCGGCCAACGACCACGTTGTCGTGCAGGATCGACCCCTGGACCACCGCACCGGGGTCGACGCGCACGCCCGGTGACAGCACCGACCGGGTGACCTGGCCCCGGATCAGGCAGCCGGCGCTGATGATGGACTCGCTCGCCATGCCGCCGGCGTTGAAGCGGGCCGGGGAGAGCTGGTTGGAGTGCGTGTAGATGGGCCAGCTGCGGTTGAAGAGGTTGAAGGCGGGCCGCTCGGCGATCAGGTCCATGTGCGCGTCGTAGTACGCGTCGAGGGTGCCGACGTCCCGCCAGTAGCCGCGGTCGCGGCTGGTCTCGCCGGGTATGTGGTTGGTGCCGAAGTCGTAGAGCTGCGCCTCGCCGCGGGCGGTGAGCTGAGGCAGTATCGAGCCGCCCATGTCGTGCACCGAGTCGTCGTCCTCGGCGTCCCGGTGCAGGGACTCGACGAGGGCCTTGGTGGTGAAGAGGTAGTTGCCCATGGAGGCGAAGACGCAGTCCGGGGCGTCCGGCAGCCCCGGCGGGTCGGCGGGCTTCTCCAGGAAGGTCTCGATCGTCTGCCCGTCCGAACGCGGGGTGATCACACCGAACGACGAGGACTCCACGCGCGGGATGCGGATCCCCGCGACGGTGACCCCGGCACCGCTCTCGATGTGCTGCTGGAGCATCTGCCGGGGGTCCATGCGGTAGACGTGGTCGGCACCGAACACCGCGACGTACTCGGGCTGTTCGTCATGGACCAGGTTGAGGGACTGCAGGATGGCGTCGGCGCTGCCGAGGTACCAGCGCGGGCCGAGCCGCTGCTGGGCCGGGACCGGGGTGACGTAGTTGCCGAGCAGGCTGGACATCCGCCAGGTGGTGGTGATGTGCCGGTCCAGCGAGTGCGACTTGTACTGGGTCAGTACGCAGATCCGCAGCACGTCCGCGTTGACGAGGTTGGACAGCACGAAGTCGACCAGACGGTACGTCCCGCCGAACGTGACAGCTGGTTTGGCCCGGTCGGCGGTCAGGGGCATCAGGCGTTTGCCTTCCCCACCCGCGAGCACGATCCCGAGTACCGAAGGCCCACCACGACGCATGGCCGCTCCCCTCACCCTGGTGCTCCATGCCTGCCCTCGAAGCACTCCCGCTAAGCCTGTATCCGGATCACGTCGAACAAGCGGCCTGCCAGTTACGACTGCTTGAGGATCTCCCCGTAGAGCCCGGCCGTGCGCCGGGCCACCGCGTCCCAGCCGAACTCCCCCACGGCGCGCTCCCGTCCGGCCTCGCCCATCCGCCGCGCCGTCTCCCGGTCACCGACGACGGCGTCCAGCGCCCGGGCCAGGCCCGCCTCGAAGTCGTCGTCGAGATCGACCAGCAACCCCGTCTTGCCGTCCTCGACGACCTCCGGGATGCCACCGACCCGGGACGCCACCACGGGCGTACCGCAGGCCATCGCCTCCAGGTTGACGATGCCCAGCGGTTCGTACACCGAGGGGCAGGCGAACACGGCTGCGTGGGTGAGGAGTTGGATGACGTCCGCGCGCGGCAGCATCTGCGGGATCCAGTGCACGCCTTCGCGGACCCCGCGCAGCTCCTCGAACAGCTCCCGGAACTCCCGGTCGATCTCCGGGGTGTCGGGCGCTCCGGCGCACAGCACCACCTGCACGCCGGGGTCGATGTCCCGGACGGCGCGCAGCAGATGCGGGACGCCCTTCTGGCGGGTGATGCGGCCGACGAACAGCACGTAGGGCCGCTCCGCGTCGATGCCGGTCCTGGCGAGGACGTCGGTGCCTCGGTCCGGCTGGTAGAGGGCGGTGTCGATGCCGTTGTGCACGACGTGCACCTTCGCCGAGTCCAGGGCGGGATAGCAGCCGAGGATGTCCGCGCGCATGGCCCCGGAGACCGCGATCACCGCGTCGGCGGCCTCGATCGCGCTGCGTTCGGCCCAGCTCGACAAGGCGTACCCGCCGCCGAGTTGCTCGGCCTTCCAGGGGCGCAGCGGCTCCAGGGAGTGCGCGGTCACCACGTGCGGGACGCCGTACAGCAGCTTGGCCACATGACCGGCGAGGTTGGCGTACCAGGTGTGGGAGTGCACGAGTTCGCGGCCCTCCAGGCCCGCGGCCATGGCGAGATCCACGGAGAAGGTACGCAGCGCGTCATTGGCGGTGTCCAGCGCGGACCAGGGACGGTGCCGGACGACACCCACCCCGCGGCCCTCGCCCCAGCAGTGCACCTCCAGGTCGACCAGAGGCCTCAGCTCCCTGGCGAGGAACTCGACATGAACACCCGCGCCGCCGTAGACGTCCGGAGGGTACTCCCGGGTCAGCAGTCCCACTCGCACCCGCAACCCCCTGATCTCCACGGCCGGTTGTTCCATGGTCACCCAGATGCGGCGCGCGGGGAAGAGCACGGTGGTTGTGTGAAACAACAGTCACCGCAGACCCCGCCGCCCGGTACCCGGTAGTAGAGACAGCAGCTCCGCCGCCGGAAGGCCGGGCCCGTTCCGATGCCGGTGTCGCGGAGCAGGGGGTGCCCGAAGAGCGCGTCGACGGCGGCACGGGTACGCTCCGCGGCCTCGGGGCGGCCGTCGGCACGGGCCCACCGCTCCAGCTCACGGGCGGCGCCGGCCAGCGCGGAGGCCGCGTTGCCCCACAGCAGGCCGGCGGCGATGTTGTAACGGGCCCGCACCGCCTCGGCCAGGGGTTCGAGATGGCCGTGCACGACGGCGTCCGCGAGCGTGTCCGGCCCGGCATCCCCGGGCAGCGGGCGGACCTCGGTGAGCCGGAGGTCGTCCGGGGCGCCCGCCCCGGCGTCCCAGCGGAGCAGCCCGGGGTCCAGGTCGGGGAGGCGGCCGTAGCGGGCGGCGCAGCCGAGGGCTACGGACCAGAGCCGGGCGGCCAGCCCCTGATGGGCGATGGAGGCGGCGACCCGGAGCTCGGGAGCACGAAGACGGCCGGAAACCACCCCGACACGGAAAGTCAGGACATTCCCGTAAACATCCGATGTTATTTTCTCATAAGCTTTTGCGAGGCTCGGCAGTTCGTTGATCCGCATCGCCTCCGGGTCTCCGGCCGCCGGTCGGAGTGTCCGCAGGACGAAGAAGCCGCCGAGCGGGCGGAGCGCGGCGAGATCGGGGTCCAGGTCCACGAAGAGCAGTAGTACCAGGCTTCCCAGGAACCGCGCGCCGCCGGTCTCCACCCGCCGATGCCCACCCTGGGGATGATCGGAGACCTCCCCTACTCCATCGGCAGTACGAGGCATTGGGTGCTCAGGTACGACGACGGGAAGCGATCGGACGGGCACAGTGTTGCTCATGGAAGCCGACCGTTCACCGTGCGGGACCGCCCAGCGGATCCGCCTGACGCAGAGGAGCCCTGCATGAGTTCCCTCGCGTTGTCCGTGCTGCTGTCCTTCGTGTCCGCCGTCGCCTACGCCGGCGGAGCGATCGTGCAGGAGCAGGTCGCGGTCACCTCCCCCGACGAGCGGTACGCGCCACTGCGCCGCCCGAGCTGGTGGGGGGCGATGGCACTGAACGGCCTCGGCGGCCTGCTGCATGTCGTGGCACTGGCCTACGGCCCACTCAGCCTGGTCCAGCCACTGGGCGCGCTCACCATCGTGTTCGCGCTGCCCATGGCGGCCCTGTTCGTCGGCCGCAGGGCCGGGTCGACCGCCTGGCGGGGTGCCGTCATGGCCACCGTGGGTCTGGCCGGCCTGCTCTCCCTGGTGGGCTCGTCGGACTCCCACACCCTGGACTCCGCCGGCCGGACCGGGGTCGCGCTGGTCACCGGCGCGGCGATCGTCGGGCTGATGGCCGCGGGACGGGCCGCGCACCGGCACCCGGCGGTGCGCAGCGTGCTGCTCGCCGTCGCGTCCGGCACAGCCTTCGGCATGTCCTCCGTCTTCACCAAGGTCGTGGCGATCGACTGGGACGGCGGGATCGCCGTGACCGACCTGCTCTGGCTGGCCGCGATCGCCGTCTACGCCGTCGCCGGCGTCACGATCTCCCAGGCCGCGTACCGCGGCGGTGGTCTCGCCGCGCCGCTGGCCACACTGACGGTGGTCAACCCGGTGCTGGCCGCGGCGGTCGGCATCACGATGTTCGACGAGACGTTCCGCTACGGCACGACCGGCACCCTGCTGGCGCTGGCCTGCGGTGTGGTGGCGGTGGGCGGCCTGATCCTGCTGACGACCGAACGCATCGAGAGCACGCCGCACCCCGCGGGCACCGCACCGCGGCCCGAGACCTCACCCGACCCGCTGATCGAGGCCCTCGTCGAACTGGCGGAGGCAGGCCTGGCCCAGTCCGGCCTGCCAAAGGATCCGCAGGAGCGCGACCTGACGCCGGCCGCTGTGACCAGGACGGGTCCGGCAGGGGATGGTCTCGCGGATGCGGGACTGACGGGCGCGGCACCGGCGGACGCGGCACTGGCGGTCGGCGGTGCGGCGGAGGCCGAACTGACGGATCTGACGGAAATGGCGGACCTGACCGGTCCGGCGGAAGCCGGGCCGGTGCGGGCAGGTCCCGCGAAGGCCGGGCCGGCCGAGGCGAGTCCGGCGCACACCGGGTCGGCCGGTGCGGGGCTCGCCGCGGGCGGTGCGGTGGAGAGGGAGCCGGTGGACGCCGGGAGGACGGGGCCGGGGCTGGTCGAGATGCCCCAGCAGCGCACCACGTCCGTGGCCGACGTCGTTCTCCCGGCTCCCGTACTCAACCGTCACCGGCTGCGCGTCAAAACCTGACGCCGCCGGCCCGGAGATAGGCGACCGGGTCGATGTCCGTGCCGAAACCGGGCCCCGTCCGCACCTCGAAGTGCAGATGCGGGCCCGTGGCGTTCCCGGTGGACCCCGAGCGGCCGATGCGCTGCCCCGTGGACACGTGCTGCCCGGCCCGCACGGAGATGGCCGAAAGGTGGCCGTACTGCGTGTAGCGGCCGTCGGCGTGCCGGATGACCACCTGGTAGCCGTACGAACCGCCCCACCCGGCCGTGACGACCTCCCCGGTCTCGACCGCCCGCACGGAGCTGCCGGTGGGCGCCAGGAAGTCGACGCCGGTGTGGTAGACCTTCGACCAGTGCGAGCCGGACGCGTGGTAGGGCGTGCCGATCGCGGCGTCGACGGGCGCGACGAGGGAGTGGCCGCTGTGCGTGGAGGCCTTCTCGGTCCCGCCCGCCGGCCTGGACCTGGGCTTGGTCCTGGGCTTGGTGCCGGCCGTCGACTTCTTGTTCTTGGCCGCCGGCCCGGTCTTCGCGGCCCCGGCCGCCTGGCCGGTCAGGGTCAGCCGCTGGCCCGGCAGGATCAGGTCGGGATCCGCGCCGACCGTCGCGCGGTTGGCGGCGTAGAGCCGGTGCCAGCCGCCGGTGACGTCCTGCTCCTCGGCGATCCCGGACAGCGTGTCGCCGTGCACCACCGTGTACATCTCGGCCTTGCCGGCCCGGGACTGCGGTGTGGTCTGCGGCTTTACGTCCTGTACCGAACTCTTCGCCGGGCGGGTGGCGGCACTCTCGGTGCGCACCTCGGGTGTGGCGCCGCCGCGCGTGAGCCCGGCCTGGACCGAGCAGACGGGCCACGCGCCCGGCCCCTGCCCGCCCAGGACCTTCTCGGCCACGGCTATCTGCTGGTCCTTGGTGGCGAGGTCGGCACGCGGCGCGTACCGGGTGCCGCCGTAGGCCTCCCAGGTCGACTGGGTGAACTGGAGTCCGCCGTAATAGCCGTTGCCGGTGTTGATGCCCCAGTCGCCGCTGGACTCGCAGGCGGCCACCTTGTCCCAGGTGGACACGGACGCCGCGTCGGCGCTCCCGGCCGCGGCCAGCGGCAGCGCCAGCCCGGCGCCGCCCGCCGTGACGGTGAGCGATGCGCGGTTGATCCTGTTCGGCTGGTACCGGCGGTGCCGCCCGCGTTCGGCCATGTCTGAATGCCCCCTCGCCACACGCGTCAGGAAGGCCAAAAGTAAGCGCCGCGAACAGGCCATGACAAGACAGCAATCAGCCGCCTCCCGCACCTGGCGAAACGGCTGTCACGCCGTGAAGCCGCGCGGGCCGAGGTCGACTTGACCGGCCGTCAGCCGGGGTCCCGCGCGACTCGCCGGCGAAACGGCCCGGGAGGCTACTGAGGCGTCGGCGGCTGTGGTCCGTATCTGCAAGTGCGGCCGGTCGAACGGCGAGTCAGGATGGCCTTTGGGCAATACTGGCGGGCAGAGCGGCGGCAGCATCCCTTGCACGTTCTACGGGATCGACTTGATCTTTGAGGAGCAGGCGGTATGAGCACTTCGGCGCAGATCGGCGTCACGGGTCTCGCGGTCATGGGCCGCAACCTCGCCCGGAACTTCGCGCGCAACGGCTACACGGTGGCGTTGCACAACCGCACGGTGTCAAAGACACGCGAGCTGGTGGAGAACTTCGGGGACGAGGGCGACTTCATCGCGGCCGAGACCGCCAAGGAGTTCGTGGAGGCCCTGGAGCGGCCCCGCCGGCTGGTCATCATGGTCAAGGCCGGCGGCCCGACGGACGCGGTGATCGAGGAGTTCGCACCGCTCCTGGAGCCCGGCGACATGATCATCGACGGTGGCAACGCGCACTTCGCGGACACCCGGCGCCGGGAGAAGGCGCTGCGCGAGCAGGGCATCCACTTCGTGGGCATGGGCGTGTCCGGCGGCGAGGAGGGCGCGCTGCACGGGCCGAGCATCATGCCGGGCGGCCCGAAGGAGTCGTACGAGTCGCTGGGCCCGATGCTGGAGAAGATCTCGGCGAAGGCGGCCGACGGCGCGCCGTGTGTGACGCACATCGGTCCCGACGGCGCCGGGCACTTCGTGAAGATGGTCCACAACGGCATCGAGTACGCCGACATGCAGCTGATCGGTGAGGCGTACCAGCTGCTGCGGGACGTCGCCGGGTACTCCCCCGCGCAGATCGCCGAAGTCTTCCGGACCTGGAACACGGGCCGGCTCGACTCGTACCTGATCGAGATCACGGCGGAAGTGCTGGCGCACGTGGACGCGTCGACCGGCAAGCCGTTCGTGGACGTGGTGGTGGACCAGGCCGAGCAGAAGGGCACCGGCCGCTGGACCGTCCAGATCGCGCTCGACCTGGGCGTGCCGGTGTCGGGGATCGCCGAGGCGGTCTTCGCACGCTCGCTGTCCGGCCACGCCGACCTGCGGACGGCCTCCCGGGACCTGGCCGGTCCGAAGCCGAAGGCGCTGTCCGAGGCGGAGGCGGCGGCGTTCGCCGACCGGGTGGAGCAGGCGCTGTACGCGTCGAAGATCGTGTCGTACACGCAGGGCTTCCACGAGATCCAGGCGGGCAGCGACGAGTACGACTGGAACGTCGACCTCGGTGCCGTGTCCTCGATCTGGCGGGGTGGCTGCATCATCCGGGCGGCGTTCCTGGACCGGATCCGGGCGGCCTACGACGCGCGGGCGGACCTGCCGAGCCTGCTGTCCGACGAGACGTTCGCGCGGGAGATCGCCGGGGCGCAGGACGACTGGCGTGAGGTGGTCATCGCGGCGACGCGCGAGGGCGTCGCCGTGCCCGGTTTCTCGGCGGCACTGGCGTACTACGACGCGCTGCGGGCGGAGCGGTTGCCCGCGGCGCTCACGCAGGGGCAGCGGGACTTCTTCGGGGCGCACACCTACCGGCGGGTGGACCGGGAGGGCGCGTTCCACACGCTGTGGGGCGGGGACCGTAGCGAGGTCGACGCGTAGGGGAAGTCGCCGTTGGCCGTGGGTGCGGGTGGCTGCGGGATTGCGCAGTTTCCCGCGCCCCCCTGCGGCGTGGCGGCTGGGCTCGGTGTTCGGGTGCCGGTCGGTGCGCGGATCCGCGCGGTTCCCCGCGCCCCTCATGAGGGGTCAGGTGAGGGGTGGGCCCGGTTCCGGGACGGGGGTGGGGTCCGGGTTCGGGGGGACGGGGGCTGGGGTGGGGGTCGGCGGCGGTGGCGTGGGCACGGGGCCCGGGGCCGGGGGTGGTTCCGGGGTGGGGACCGGGCTGGGATAGGGGTCCGGAGGGCTGGGGTCAGGGGGTACCGGGGCGGGCTGTGGGTTCGTCATGGCGTCCTCCGGCCAGTGGCTCGACTTCACCTCTGGGGTGTACTTCCCACCTACCCGGACGAGGCTCCCGCACTCACCCCGCCGCCCGCGCCGCCGCCGCGAGGCCGGGGCGCGGGCTGGAGAGAACCGGCACGGCGGTCGTCGTCAGCCGCTGGGCCGGGGTCATCGACGCCTGGGCCAGGACGATCACGTCGGCGTCGGTCACCGCGTCCGCGGCCGCCGCCACCAGACGGGCGCATCCCTCGGTGTCCCCCGCCTCGAAGCGGGTCCAGGCCTCCGCCACGACCTGGGCGCGGGCAGCGACCGGGCGGTCCGCGCGGCGGGCCTCGTCCTCGATCAGGGCCAGGGTGGGGGCCAGGGTGCTCTCGACCGTGGCCAGGACGGCGACACGCGGTCCGGATGTCACCGCCGCGGCCGCCATCGGGCGGTCGCCCCGGACCACCGGGACACCGACCCTGTCCGCGGCCCGTTCCGCCACCTCGCCGATCGTCGAGCAGGTGCAGAGCACGGCCCGTACGCCGTCCGTCGCCGCCTGCTCCAGGGCCGTCGCGACCGCGGGTGCCACCGCCTCGGGCCCCTCCCGGCGGGCCCGGGCGAGGAGTTCCGGTGCCACGTGGTGTCGTAGCTCCAGGCCCGGGTGGTCCTCGTCGCGCAGGGCGTCGAAGACGGGGATGTGGAGGGGGGACGTGTGGAGCAGGGCGAGCACGCGCTGTTCCTCAGAACCGGCCGGGGTGGGCGACCAGCCACTCCTTCGCAGCGCGCAGCAGCTCGGGGTCGGCCGCCGGAGCCACCTCGGGGTGACGTTCGGCCCACCTGACGACGTACGGGCAGAGCGGGGCCACCGGGGTGTCCTCGCGCTCGGCGATCGCGTACAGCTCGCGGGCGAGGGAGCCCGCGATGCCCTTCCCCTCGTGCTCCGGTTCCACGATGGTGTGGACCGGCACCAGGGCCCGGGAGGGCGACTCCAGCACGAAGTACTCGACGTGGCCGACGACTTCGTCGCCGGCGACCGCCTCCAGACGACCCGCCGCCCGGTCGTCGCGGATCTCGATGTCGCTCATGTCGCCCTCCTGGTCCGCCGGTCAGGCCGACACGGCCTGCGGGCTGCGCTCCTGGTCCGATCCGGGTACCGGCTCGGACGGGTCGGCGCCGAGCGCCACGACGCGGTTGTCGTGGTCCACGTGCACGACCCGCGGCCGAAGCGTACGCGCCTCGGCGTCGGTGACCTGAGCGTAGCTGATGATGATCACCAGGTCGCCGGGGTGGACGAGGTGCGCGGCCGCTCCGTTGATCCCTACGACGCCGGAACCCCGCTCGCCCTCGATGACGTACGTCTCCAGCCGGGCGCCGTTGCTGATGTCGACGATGTGGACCAGCTCACCGGGGAGCAGGTCGGCGGCGTCGAGGAGGTCGGCGTCGATGGTCACCGATCCCACGTAGTGCAGGTCGGCCTGGGTGACGGTGGCTCGATGGATCTTGGACTTGAACATGGTGCGCAGCACTATGGACTCCCAGAAGACGGCTCCCCGCCAGCTTTCTGCAGGTCAGGGGCATCGCCACTGTACACCGGCACTCCTGCCACCCGAAGGTTTCGAGGAACATCGATTTCGTTCGGGCAGGAGGGTTCCTCGCCTGCTCCGACGCTCGGGCCAGGCTGTTGCACCCTCGCCCGGCCAAGCACCTGCCGCGGAATGTGCGAGGACTCCTGCCGGCCAGATGCCGGCCTGCCCGACGATGCGCCGGGAACGCACTTCGTCCGGTACGGAGCCGTCCTTCGCATCGACCCGGACGGCGTTCACGCACCCGGCAGCCCGGGGCCTCATCCGGTCCCAGGACATCAGGCGGTCGAAGGGGACCTGCGAGCGGCCGATGCCAAGCCACCGCCGGTGACGGTGGCCGGGATCCGGTTGACGCCTCGCATCGGACCGACCGCCTTGCGCAGCCACATGTCGTAACCGGGCTGCCGGAGCAGGCAGGGGAACAGGCGGCGCGGGTGTGCAGGGGCGTGTCGGGATGCTCCTTCACTGACACCCTCGTTCTCGTCGCCGCAGGCAGCCCTTGGACCGCACCACCAGGAGGAATCCGTGTCATACCCGCAACCGCTCACCCCCGAGGAGAAGCTCGCCGACGCGAAGCAGCTGTTGAACCTCCCGCGTATCGTCGTGATCTGCGGCTCCACCCGCTTCATGACCGAGATGAACGAGGCCGATCTGCGGGAGACCACAGCCGGAAGGATTGTCGTCAGCCCGGGCTGTGACATGAAGTCGCCGCACGGACTCTGGTCCGATCCCGTCGAGGCCGAGGCGCTGAAGGTCCGGCTCGACGATCTGCACCGGGCGAAGATCCGGCTCGCTGACGAGGTGCTCGTAGTCGGCGACTACGTCGGAGACAGCACCCGGGCCGAAATCGGCTACGCCCGGTCGCTGGGCAAGCCCGTGCGGTTCACGCACCCCGAAGCCGACCCTGACGCCTGACCGTCTCGCAGGCTCCTCGGCCGCCGCCGACCCCACATCCTCCGCAGGCATCCCCTGGCATTGATCATCCGGGCCGGACTCGGCGGAAGCGTCCGCCCGCCGGCCTCCTCGGCCGGCCCGCCAGGCAGCTCGGCGGACCGATACCCGGGGGGCTGTACCCGGTGACCGCCTCCGCGGGTATCGCGGCCGCCGTCAGCTGGGAGGGGCCTGCGCACCGACCCGGCTGACAGCCTGCGCCTGCCGTTCCCCGCGCCGCACACGCAGGCGTGGTCCGCCGGCGGTTCAGCAGCCGGAGTCGGCGATGACGAAGTAGCCCGGAGAGGTCTCCTTGAGCGTGTGGGTGACCGCGACGTTGTACAGGCCCATGTTCTGCGCGGAGCCGTTGGCGTAGGTGTAGCCACCCGACTGATGGGCACGACCGGCCTGAACCTGCTGGTAGTTGTTGGCGGTGTAGCACGCCGGTGCGGAGCCGGTCGTGGTCGCCGTGACCGCCCCGGAGGACGCGCCGACGGCTCCCGAGGAATCGACCGCCGCGACGGTGTAGCTGTAGGAGGTGCCGGCTGACAGGCCGCTGTCCGTGTACGTGGTGCCCGTCGCGGAACCCACCTTCGAGCCGCCCCGGTAGACGTTGTACGTGGTGGCGCCGCTCACGGCGTTCCACGACAGCGAGGCGCCGGTACTGGTGGTGCCGGTGACCGTGAGGCCGGAAGGGGCCGGCAGGGAACCGGTGCCGCCGCCGCCGTCCAGGCCCCAGAACTTCGCGGTGTGGTAGCTGGAGCAGATGTAGTTGAGGTAGTACGTCCCCGTGCTGCCGCACTGGTCGGCTCCCGAACCCGGGTTCACCGCCAGGCCGTGCGCCATGCCGGAGACGGAGAACAGGGCGACCGCGGCCTTGCCGGTGGTGTCGTCGTAAATGCTCTCGGTGGTGCCGCCGGTGAGGCTCCGCGTGCTGGAGGCCGTCTGGCCGATGCCCCAGACGTCGGTCCACTGGTCGCGCAGCTCGGTGCCGTTGACGGGGGCGACGGTGGTGTCGGAGGAACCCTGCCAGATGGCCACCCGCGGCCACGGGCCCGCGTACCCCGGATAGGAGTTGCGGACCTTGTCGCCCCACTGCTTCGGGGTGAGGTTCTGACCGCTGTACTGGCAGCCGGAGGCGGCGGTCTGTGTGGTGGCGCACTGCGCGGGAAGGCCCGAGTCGACGGCTCCCCCGGCGAACACGTCCGGGTAGTCGGCGAGCAGGTCTGCGGTCATGCCGCCGCCGGCGGACAGCCCGGAGACGAAGACGCGGCCGCGGTCCGAACCGTACTGCGCCACGGCGGTGTCGACCATCTGCTTGATCGAGGCCGCCTCACCCTTGCCCCGCGTGTCCTTGGCCGAGTCGAACCAGCTGAAGCAGGACAAGCTGTTGTTGGCCGAGCCGGTCTGCGGGTACACCACGGCGAAGCCCCACTGGTCGGCGAACTTCTGCCAGCCGGAGTGCGCGTGGTAGTCGCTCGCCGACTGGGTGCACCCGTGCAGGGCGACCACCAGCGGTGCGCCGGCGGCCAGCCCGGACGGTGCGTACTCGTACATCGCCAGGTTGCCGGGGTTCGAGCCGAAGTTGGTGACCTGCTGGAGGGTGCCGGCCGCCGCGGCGCTCGACGCGACGGGGGCGACGACGCCCAGGCCCGTCGCGAGGGCGCCCAGTGCGGCGGCCAGTGCGGTCCGCCGGAACAGTCCACGCCAGGTGGAGTGAAGCATGATGCGACTCCGATGAGTGGTGGGGAGGGGGGATCGTGGGCCCGGGGCGCCGCCCTGCGGTCCCACCCCGCCCGGGCAACGCCCCGCACCCATCGCTTCGGACCGTCACCGCGGCACCCGTCCGCGGCCCGCCCGCTGTCGAACCGATCTGCTGGAGACGGACCGTACGACCGGCGGTCCCGGCCGCGACATGTGAGGGGCACCCAGGACCGCGCTGCCCGGCGTGGCTCGCGCACCCATGGTGCCGGCGACGGCGCTGTGACATGCGACGAGTCGCGCGGGCCGGAGCAACGGCACATATCAGGTGGTGCGGGCCGGCTGCGGCCGCCGGAACCCCGGCCGACCGGCTTGGGATGGCGGCGGTCCCCATCCCATGGTTCGCAGGTGTGTCGACAGCGCACATGTCTCATTGCTCTGTCGCTGCCTACCGTGTTCGGCCATGGACAGCACCAAGAGCTCCGACGAGAGCTCACCCCAGCATCCCGGGCCCGGTGACACCGCCGCGCGCGGTCCGGCGTCGACCGGATTCCTGACCGGCCGCAAGGTTCTGGTCACCGGCGCCGCGAGCGGGATCGGCCGGGCCTGCGCGGAAGGCTTCGCCGCGGCCGGTGCCGAGGTGTACGTGGTGGACCGGGCCGGTGAGACCGCCAAGGAGGTGGCCGAGTCGATCGGCGGCACCGCTGTCGTGGCCGACCTCTCCGAGGCAGAGGCCGTCGACGCGCTCCCGGACGACGCCGACATCGTGGTCAACAACGCCGGTCTGCAGCATGTCGCCCCGCTGCACGAGTTCCCCCCCGCGCGCTTCGCGCTGATCCAGCGGGTCATGGTGGAAGCGCCGTTTCGCATCCTGCGCCGCACCCTGCCCCACATGTACGCGAACGGGTGGGGCAGGATCGTCAACATCTCGTCCGTGCACGGACTCCGGGCCAGCGCCTACAAGTCCGCGTACGTCACGGCGAAGCACGCGCTGGAGGGCCTGAGCAAGGTCGTCGCCCTGGAGGGCGCCCCGTACGGTGTGACCAGCAACTGCGTCAACCCGGGCTACGTCCGCACACCGTTGGTCGAGGAGCAGATCGCCGACCAGGCACTCGCCCACGGCATCCCGGCCGCGGACGTGGTGGACCAGGTGTTCCTGGACCGCACCGCGATCAAGCGTCTGATCGAGCCCGCCGAGGTCGCCGCGGCGGCCCTGTGGCTGTGCACCGAGGACAGCGGCTACATCACCGGCAGCTCGATACCTCTCGACGGCGGCTGGACCGCTCGCTGAAGGCCCGTCGCACCGGCTCGCGGACAGGGCCGTCGACGATCCCCACCACGGCGGCGGTCCGCACGGCGGCGGTCCGCACGGCGGCGGTCCGCACGGCGGCGGTCCGCACCGCGGCCACGCGGCCGCTGTCCCGCACCACCAGCCCCGGCCCCTTCCTTCCGTCCCCGAGGCCGACCGGTCTCGGCGGTTCCGCTCCCCTTTGAATCCGCAACGGTGACCACCGTGCCCAGCGCTCACGACGCCGTGGACGACCCAGGCAGCTCCACACGACCAGCAGGTCTGCGCAAGCTCACCGGAGCGGCCGGGCAGCAGTGGCAGGAGGCGAGTTCTCCGCTGTCACGGTTGCCGCGAGCGAGGAGACGGCGGTGACCGGGCTGGCCGTCGGCGACGCCGGCCAGGACCCGGTCGTAAGCGATCCCCTTCTGCCCCCCGACGTCGGCGTCGGCGTCGGCGTCGGGCTTCCGCAAGGCCCCTTCCGGCAACCGCTCGGCCGGCGCATCGGCCCGCGCCCTGCCCGCCAGGGTGGCGATCCGGTGTTCGCGGGCGACCGTCCGCCGCCACCCGGGCTGCACGGATCCCGGTGTCCGGGGTCCGGTCGATCATGCGGAGGGCGAGCGCGGGCTTCGTGGCGCAGCCGACCTCCTCAGGACCCTCGGCCGACCGGCGGCGGCCCGCGCCTGTGATCCACGAGCGCGGGACATACCCTTCCCGGCCGATCGCCGCGTGCCCGCGCCGATGCGCGCGGCAGTGCCGGTGCGCCGTCCCGGACCGCCTCGGCGTCCCACCGCGCCCCGAGGGCGGACGGACCACGACGGACCGCGATCGACATGAGGTTCCACCTCGATACTCCGGCGGCCGGGAGCGCATGCGCGGGTCGCGCGCCTCTCCCGGTACCGTCAAGGCATGAGTCATCCGCACCCCGAACTGAAAGCCGCCCCGCCTCTGCCCGAAGGGGGGCTGCGGGTCATCGCCCTGGGCGGCCTGGGTGAGATCGGCCGCAACATGACCGTCTTCGAACACGCCGGCAAACTGCTCATCGTCGACTGCGGTGTGCTGTTCCCCGAGGAGACCCAGCCCGGCGTGGACGTGATCCTGCCGGACTTCACCTCGATCCGGGACCGGCTGGACGACGTCGTGGCCATGGTCCTCACCCATGGCCACGAGGACCACATCGGCGGCGTGCCGTACCTGCTGCGTGAGCGGTCCGACATTCCCGTCGTCGGTTCCAAGCTGACGCTGGCGTTCCTGGAGGCCAAGCTCAAGGAACACGGGATCCGGCCGCGCACGACGCGGGTGCGGGAGGGCGACCGGCGCGGCTTCGGGCCCTTCGACTGCGAGTTCGTTGCGGTCAACCACTCCATCCCCGACAGCCTCGCGGTCGCGATCCGCACCCGGGCCGGGATGGTGCTGCACACCGGTGACTTCAAGATGGACCAGTTCCCTCTCGACGACCGCATCACCGATCTGCGCGCCTTCGCCCGCCTCGGCGAGGAGGGCGTGGACCTTTTCCTCACCGACTCCACCAACGCCGAAGTACCCGGCTTCACCACCTCCGAGCGTGAGCTGAACCCGGCGATCGAGCAGGTGATGCGCACCGCGCCGCGCCGGGTCATCGTCTCCAGCTTCGCCAGCCATGTGCACCGCATCCAGCAGGTCCTGGACGCCGCCCACCAGCACGGCCGCAAGGTCGCCTTCGTCGGCCGGTCGATGGTCCGCAACATGGGCATCGCTCGTGACCTGGGATATCTGAAGGTCCCGTCCGGTCTGGTCGTGAGCACGAAGGAACTGGAGAAGCTCCCGGACCACAAGATCACTCTGGTGTGCACCGGCTCCCAGGGCGAACCGATGGCCGCGCTGTCACGGATGGCCAACCGCGACCACGTGATCCGCATCGGCGAGGGCGACACCGTCCTGCTCGCCAGCTCCCTCATCCCCGGCAACGAGAACGCCATCTACCGGGTGATCAACGGACTCACCCGTTGGGGTGCCCACGTGGTCCACAAGGGCAACGCCAAGGTGCACGTCTCCGGGCACGCCAGCGCCGGCGAACTCGTCTATTGCTACAACATCGTCAAGCCCCGCAACGTCATGCCCGTGCACGGCGAATGGCGCCACCTGCGGGCCAACGGCGACCTCGCCATCCGTACGGGTGTCAGCCCCGACCGGGTCGTCATCGCCGAGGACGGCGTCGTCGTCGACCTGGTCGACGGACGCGCGTCCATCACTGGCAAGGTCCCCGCCGGCAACGTCTACGTGGACGGCATGGAAGTCGGCGGCGCAACCGAAGCGTCCCTCAAGGACCGTCTCACCCTCGCCGCCGAAGGCGTGGTCACGGTGGTGGCGATCGTCGACGCGGACACCGGCGCCCTCGCCGAGGCCCCCGACTTCCTGGCCCGGGGGTTCGTCCACGACGACACCACCTTCGAGCCGGTCATCCCGGTCATCGAGAAGACCCTGGCCACCGCGGCCGCGGAAGGCGTCGGGGACGCGCGCCAACTCGAACAGCTCATCGCCCGCGCCGTGGCGAACTGGGCGTTCCGCACCCACCGTCGCAAGCCCCTCGTCATCCCCGTCATCATCGACGCCTGAGCCACCGGACGGCGGCACGATTCCCGGTTCCGGCCACGGTCCCGCCGGCCTCGACGCCGGGCACGGAAGTGGGGGGGGGGGGGCCGCCCCCCCCGGGGGGGGGGGGGGCGGGGGGGCGGGCGGGGGCGCGGGGGGGGGGGGGGGAGAAAAAAAAAAAAG